>JBFGFY010000101.1:0-11810 GCA_041579355.1 Longimicrobiales bacterium
GGGCTGCGCGACGTAGTTCTGGCGCGCGTAGTCCATGATGGAGGGGGCGACGCCCATGCGCCGCGCGAAGCTCGCCGAGCGGAGCGAGTCCACCGGGTAGGCGGAGCTCGCGATCATGTTGTGCTGGAGCCCGAGCGCGTGTCCGACCTCGTGCGCGATCACCTGGCGCATGGCCTCGCCGATGAGCTCGTCCGGCATCTCGAGCGAGCGTGCCATGGGATTGGCGGCCCCGGTCTCGAGCATGAGCCGGTTTCGGTACGAGCGCAGGTGGTTGTGGTACCACACGATGTCGCTCTCGATGATCTCACCGCTGCGGGGGTCCGACACGGACGGCCCCTGCGCGTTCCGTGTGGTGCTCGCTGCCCAACGCACGACCGAGTAGCGGACGTCCTCGGGGTCCCACTCGGGATCGTCCGCGGGCGGATCCCGCGCGAGGATGGCATTCCGGAAGCCCGCCGACTGGAAGGCGGCCTGCCAATCCTCGATGCCCCGGCGTACGAAGGGTCGCCAACGCAGGGGCGTCGCGGGGTCGATGTAGTAGACGATGGGTCGCACGGGGTCGACCAGCTCGCCGCGCGCGTACGCAGCCGGGTCGGACGGCTCCAGGCGCCACCTGCGAATGAACGTCTCGGTTGACGCCTCCAGCTCGTCGAGGCCGTAGTTGATCCGGTCGAGGTCGAAGAACCCGACGCGCTCGTCCGCGTACCGGATGCGCATGGCCTGGGCCGGGAGCACCACCATGGAGTGGTGCATCTCCATCGAGATCGCGCCCGTGTTCTGGTTCGACGGCGGGGCGCCGGCGTTGAACGTCTGTGTCGTGCGGACGTCCACGTTGAGAGGATAGGCCCGGGCGTAGTTGATGAAGCTCCTCTCCGCGTCGAGCCCGCGGACCTGGTACTCGGTACGCCGCCGCGGCGACAAGCCAGTGATGGCGGGCGTGTCTCCCGCATAGAACGAAGTGACGTCGAGCACGAGGGTGCCCGCCCCGACCGCCTCCACCGGGAAGGACCTCACGATCGGCGCGAAGTTGTTGCTCGTGACCGAGATGGCGATCGGGAGGGAGTCCTCGGCGAAGGCGTCGAAGGAGTGCTTTCGCAGGAGGACGCGGTCACCGCGCCGCTCCCAGCGCAGCACCTGCTCGTGCGCGCTGACCCCGGCCGGCATGTACGCGTCGAGGTCGGCCGGCACCTTCGCGATGCGGCTGATGAGAAGAAGGTCCCGGCCGAGCAGCGTGTCCGGGAGCTCGAAGTAGTACGTCTCGCCGACCCGGTGGACGGTGAAGAGGCCCGCGTCGGACACGGCGCTGGCGGGGATGACCTCTTGGTAGGGCCGGGGCCCGCCCGACCCGCGGGCCTCCGCGCCGGCAGCGCTCGTGGCGCCACTCGGCGGTACGCGCTCGGGACTGCCCATGGTCGAGGCGCCACCGCAGGCGGTGAGCCCTGCGAGAAGGCCTGAGAGGCCGAGCCGTTGGAGGGAACGCTTGGAGGTCATGACACGTCGTCAGTATCGGGCCGTCCGCAGGGGCTCGCCACCCTAACCGAGCCGAGGCCGCTGCTGGAGCCGCCGCATTCCTCGGATCCATCGCTCTCGGTCGTCCCCTTTCCGCCGTACGTACTCGGCGACTGCGGCGTGGGGGAGGATCAGGAAGCGCTCCTCGGCGAGACCCTGGATGACGGCCTCGGCGACGTCCTCCGGCTCGATCACGCCGTCGACGGTCGCTACGCTCTCCTCACCGCCGGTCAACATCGGTGTCCGTACCGCCTGAGGGCAGAGCACCGAAACGCCGATGCCGTCGTCGCCGTGCGTGATGGCGATCCACTCCGCGAGCGCGACCACCGCGTGCTTCGTGACCGAATACGTCACGGACCCGATCTGGGAGAGGAGGCCCGCGGCCGACGCCGTGTGCAGGAGGTACCCGCCGCCGCGTGCGATCATACGCGGGACGAGGTGGCGCGTCGCGTGCACGTGCGACAGGAAGTTCACGTCGAGCGCTCGTCGCCATTGCTCGGATGTCGCCTCGAGGCCCTCGTGAGCGAAGACGCCGGCGTTCGAGCAGTAGAGGTCCACGGGGCCGTGCCGGGCCTCGACTTCGTCGATCAGTGCGACGACCTGACCCTCGTCGGCGACGTCGACCCCCGCCGCGTGGCCCGACTCGCCGATCGCGTCGGCGGCCGAGCGGGCCCCGGCCCCGTCGAGGTCCGCCACGACGACCGCACGCGCGCCCTCGGTGGCGAAGCGGATCGCGAGCGCCCGCCCGATACCGCTGGCTCCCCCCGTCACGACCACGACCTTCCCTTGTAGCTTCACGTCCTGCCTCGCTCGTCTCGGGAAAGGCGCAACATAGTTGGCCCCGCTCCGACCCCGCACCGCATGAAAACCCTGTACTTCGTCCGCCATGGCGAGACCGAATGGAACGCGATCCGCCGGCTTCAGGGCCAATGGAACTCCGACCTCAACGAGCGCGGACGCGCCCAGGCGCACGTGAACGGGCGGCTGCTCGGAGGTCTCGAGATCGAAGCGATCTTCTCGTCTCCCCTCGATCGGGCGCGCCAGACGGCCGCGATCGTAGCGGAGTACGTGGAGCGTCCGATCGTCTACGACGACCGCATCATGGAGTGGGACTGCGGGGACTGGAGCGGATACTTTCAGGACGAGGTCGCCGAGAAGTGGCCGGAGGAATGGGCCGCCTTTCACGCCGACCTATTCAACTACCGGGGCCCTAACTGTGAGAACTTCCCCGACATGTTCGAGCGAGCGCGTCCGTTCGTGGACGAGGTCATGCGGCTCGACCACGAGCGCGTCGCGGTCGTGTCGCACGGCTGGATCGGAAAGGTGATGGTCTCGATCCTCCTCGATCTCTGGGCCGAGCAGACGCTCGCGCTCTACCAGCCCAACGACGTCGTGTTCGTGGTGCGCGCGGCCGAGCCCCGCGAGACGTGGCACTACCGGGCGGGGGAGGGGCCCTTCGAGGGGCTGGCCGGCCATGGCCTCTGATTCCCTCCTCGACCGCTTCCGGGCCGGCCAGCCGGCCGCGCTCGCCCGCGCGATCTCGATGGTCGAGAACGAGCGCGAGGGCTTCCAGGAGCTGCTCCACGGCATTTTGCAGCGCGGCCCGGTTGCGCGGCGGGTCGGGCTCACCGGGCCCCCGGGCGCGGGCAAGTCGAGCCTGCTGGCCGCGCTGGCGAACGCGTACCGGGGGCGTGGGGACCGCGTGGGCGTCGTCGCCGTGGACCCGACGTCCCCGTTCTCCGGCGGCGCGCTCCTCGGCGACCGGATCCGCATGAACGACCTCGCCACCGATCCCGGAATCTTCATCCGCTCCATGGCGAGCCGCGGCTCCATGGGCGGTCTCGCGACCACCACCAAGGAAGTCCTCGACCTCATGGATCGCTTCGGCTTCGACCACGTCCTGGTCGAGACGGTCGGCGTAGGGCAGACCGAGCTCGAGATCACGTCGGCGGCGGACACCGTCGTGGTGGTGCTCGTGCCCGAATCGGGCGACGCGATTCAAGCCATGAAGGCCGGTCTGATGGAGATCGCCGACATCTTCGTGGTGAACAAGGCCGACCGGCCCGGTGCGGCACGCGTCGTGAAGGAGATCCGGCAGGCCCTCCACCTCCGGGCGGGGAGCGCGCTCCGAGACGTACCGGCGCACCACGGCGTCGACCTGCGCAGCGCGGCAAAGGGGGACACCGGCGGCGGCGACGGGGTCGACCGTGCGCCCGCTTGGGAGATCCCCGTCCTCACCACGAACGCGCTGACGGCCGAGGGGGTGAGCGGGCTGCTCGAGGCGGTCGACGCGCACCGAGGCTTCCTCGAGCGGAGTGGGGAGCTCGCCAGCCGGCGCCGGGAGCGGGCCCGACGCCGCGTCCGCGACGTCGTGGGTCGCGAGCTCCGGCGCGCCGCGTGGACTTCCCGGGAAACGGCCGCGCGGCTCGACGCGGGAGTCGACCGGATCGAGGCGGGCGAAGCGACCCCCTACTCGGTGGGCCGAGAGATCCTGGACGCCCTGCTGCGCTGACCCGGGCGCGAAGCGGCGCCGCGACGGCCACCCCCTTCGTTGACCCCCTCTCCGGCCTCGGGTCATCTTACGGGACCGGCTCCACGGTGCCGGGACGGCTCCGGATGTGGCCCTTTCTGCCGGCCCGGGGGCCGCAGGCAAGGGAGACCACCGATGTCGACGATAGAGAGGGACCTCCTCAGCAGAGCCGAGCTCGACGCGCTCGTCCGCGAGCGCGAGGTGGAGCTCGCGGAGCTGAAGGCGCTCCTAGCGGAGTGGCGAGAGGCCTACGAGGCCACCCCGAAGCGGGACGCCCTCTTCACCACGGTGTCCGGGCGGGAGGTGAAGCCGCTCTACACGCAGCTCGACCGCGTGCCCGCGGACGACGCCGAGGCGCTCGGCGTTCCGGGCTTCTACCCGTACACGCGTGGCCCCTACGCCACGATGTACCGCACGAGGCTTTGGACGAAGCGTCAGTTCGCCGGCTTCGCCACCGCCGAGGAGACGAACGAGCGGTACAAGTACCTGCTCGACCACGGGCAGACCGGGCTCTCGGTGGCGTTCGACTTCCCGACGCTCATGGGATACGACTCCGATCACCCGCGCTCGCTCGGCGAGGTGGGGGTCTGCGGCGTCGCCATCTCGTCGCTCGCCGACATGGAGACGCTCTTCGACGGCATCCCGCTCGACGAGGTCTCCGTCTCGATGACGATCAACGGCCCGGCGATCATCCTCTTCTGCTTCTACGTCGCCGCGGCGGAGAAGCAGGGCGTGTCGCCCGAGAAGCTCCGCGGCACGGTCCAGAACGACATCCTCAAGGAGTACCAGGCGCAGCACGCCTGGGTCTTCCCCCCGGAGCCGGCGCTTCGGTGCATCGTCGACATGTTCGCGTGGTGCAGCGAGAACGCACCCAAGTACAACCCCATCTCGATCTCGGGTTACCACATCCGCGAGGCGGGCGCGACTGCGGCCGAGGAGTTGGCGTTCACCCTGCGGAACGGCTTCGAGTACGTCGAGCGTGCGATCGCGCGCGGGCTCGACGTCGATACCTTCGCGCCGCGGCTCTCCTTCTTCTTCGACGTCCACAACGACTTCTTCGAGGAGATCGCGAAGCTGCGGGCGGCCCGACGCATCTGGGCGCGTGGCATGCGCGAGCGGTACGGCGCCAAGGACCCGGAGTCGTGGCGCCTGCGCACACACGCGCAGACGGCGGGTGTGACGCTCACGGCCCAGCAGGCCGAGAACAACATCGTGCGGGTCGCCTATCAGGCGATGGCCGCGGCACTCGGTGGCACGCAGTCCCTGCACACGAACTCGATGGACGAGACGCTTGCGTTGCCGACCGAGAAGGCGGTGCGGATCGCGCTGCGCACGCAGCAGGTCCTCGCGTTCGAGTCCGGGGTCACCAACACGATCGATCCGTTGGCAGGCTCGTACTTCGTGGAGTCCCTCACGGACGAGCTGGAGCGGGAGGCGCTCGAGATCTTCGCGGAGGTCGATGCCGTCGGCGGCGTCGTTCCGGGCATCGAGAACGGCTGGTTCCAACAGCGCATCGCCGCCTCGGCCATGCGTCAGCAGCGGGAGATCGAGTCGGGTGAGCGCGTCGTGGTGGGCGTGAATCACTTCATCGAGGGCTCCGAGACGATCGAGATCGACACCCTCAAGATCGATCCCGAGGTGGAGCGCCGTCAGGTCGCGCGCATGGCCGACATGCGCGCCCGTCGCGACGCGGCCCAGGTCGAGCGGACCCTCGCCGCGCTCACTGCGGCGTGCCGCACGGACGAGAACGTCGTCCCGAGGATCCTCGACTGCGCGCGCGCCGAATGCACGCTGTTCGAGATTCGGCACGCGATGGAGGAGGTCTTCGGGGCCTACAAAGAGCCCGTCTTCTTCTGATCCCTACCGAGAGTGGCCGCCCTTGAGCGAAACAGACAGGAAGATCCGCGTGCTCGTGGCCAAGCCCGGCCTCGACGGCCACGACCGCGGCGCCAAGGTGATCGCGAGCGCGTTCCGTGATGCAGGCTTCGAGGTCATCTACACGGGGCTCCACCAGACGCCGGAGATGATCGTGAGCGCCGCGGTCCAGGAGGACGTCGACGTGGTGGCGATGTCGGTGCTATCCGGCGCGCACATGACCCTCTTTCCGCGCGTGAAGGCGCTGCTGGACGAAGCGGGCGCGACCGACGTCCTGCTCACCGGGGGAGGCATCATCCCGGACGACGACATGCAGGCGCTCGAGGCCCGGGGCGTGGGGCGCCTCTTCGGGCCTGGCACGCCGACGACCGAGGCGATCGCGTACATACGGGAATGGGCGGCGGCGAAGGAGCGGGCGTGACGCCCCGTCTGTCGGACCGCGGTTGAGCGCCCAGGCATCCGTCGGCGCCGCGGGGCGGCTCGGACTCCTCGCCGGGGAGCTGAAAGAGCTCCGCACAAGGCTCCGCGAGGGGGGCGGAGCGGCCAAGATCGAGCGGCAGCACGCGCAAGGAAAACTGACCGCTCGCGAGCGCGTGGCGCTCCTCCTCGACGAGGGTGAGCCGTCCGTCGAGATCGGGCTTCTCGTCGCGCACGACCTCTACGAGGGACAGGCGCCCGCCGCGGGTGTCGTGACGACCGTCGGCCGGATCGGCGGCCGTGAGGCCGTCGTCGTGGCGAACGACGCCACCGTGAAAGCGGGAGCGTGGTGGCCGGAGACGATCAAGAAGATCCTGAGGGCGCAGGAGATCGCGATGCGCTGCCGCATCCCGATCGTGTACCTCGTCGACTCGGCCGGCGTGAACCTGCCCTACCAGGGGGGCGTCTTCCCGGGCCAGTACGGAGCCGCGCGCATCTTCTACTACAACTCGGTGATGCGTCGCTACCTGCGCATCCCGCAGTTCGCCGCGGTCATGGGCCCCTGCATCGCGGGGGGTGCGTACCTGCCCGCGCTCTCCGACGTCATCGTCATGGTCGAGGGGACGTCGTTCATGGGGCTCGGGGGCCCGAACCTCGTGAAGGGCGCCACCGGGCAGACCGTCGACGCCGAGGCGCTCGGGGGCGCTCGGGTTCACACCGAGATCAGCGCGGTCGCGCACTACACGGCCGAGAATGACGAGGCGTGTACCGAGCGGCTCCGCCAACTCGTCGACGAGCTTCCCGAGCCCCCGCTGGGCCGGGAGCGCCTCCCGACGGAGCCCAAACGGCTCGCGTACGAGATCTACGACCTCATGCCGGCCGACCACCGCCAGCCCTACGACATGCGCGCGGTGCTCGAGTGCTTTCTCGACGGCGACCCGCTCGACGAGTTCCAGCCCGGCTACGCGCCCGAGATGATCTGCGGGACCGCCTTCTTGGACGGCGTCGCGATCGGGGTGATCGCGAACGCGCGCGGCATGTTCAAGACCGAGGAGGGGAAGCCTCCCCGTTTCGGTGGGATCGTCTATACGGAGAGCGCTCGTAAGGTGGCGTACTTCATCGAGGCGATGAACCGGCGCGGGACGCCGCTCCTGTTCGTGCAGGACGTCTCGGGGTTCATGGTCGGCGTGGAGGCCGAGCACTCCGGGATCATTCGTGCGGGCGCCGAGTTCGTCGAGGCGATGGCGACCGCCACGGTGCCGAAGCTCGTGCTTACGCTCAATCACGCCTCCGGGGCGGGCTACTACGCGATGGCGGGACAGGGCTTCGACCCGGACTTCATCGTCTCGCTCCCGACGGGGCGCATGGGGGTGATGGAGGGGGAGAGCGCGGTCATGGCGCTCTTCAGCGCGCAGCTCGACAAGCTCCGTGAGCAGGGGCTCGCACCCGACGAGGAGCTGACGACGAAGATGGACGAGGTGCGGGCCGAGTACGACCGCCAGCTCGACGCGCGCTTCGCGGGCGCGCGCGGCTTCGTCGACGAGGTGCTCCTCCCCGAGGAGGTCCGCCCTGCGCTGACCCTCCTGCTGCGTGCCGCGCTGCACAACGACGGGCCCCACGTCGGTCCGTTCCAGTTGCCGGGGGGTGCCGCCCGGGCCGGAGCGCCGTGAGCCGGAGAACCGCGCCCGGCGGAGCGGATCCGTCCAGCCGCCGCATCCGCGTCGCGAACGGACAGGGCTTCTGGGGGGACGAGCTCGAGGCACCCGTACGGCAGGTCGAAGGCGGTCCGATCGACTATCTCGTGCTCGACTACCTCGCCGAGGTCACGATGTCGATCCTCCGAAAGCAGCACGCCAAGGATCCCTCCGGGGGCTACGCGCGGGACTTCGTGACGCTCATGGCGCGCATCTTCCCCGTGTGTGTCGAGCGCGCCATCCGCGTCGTGAGCAACGCCGGGGGCGTGAACCCGGGCGGGTGCGTCGAGGCGCTCGCCGAGGCCGGACGCGCCGCGGGCGTCTCGGGTCGCTCGAAGATCGGACTCGTCACCGGGGACGACCTCATGGATCGCCTCGACGAGCTGCTCGCGGACGGTCACGAGCTCCGCCACATGGAGACGGGCCGGCCCCTCGCGGAGGTTCGCGAAGCGGTACAGAGCGCCAACGTCTACCTCGGCGCAGCCCCGATCGCGGAGGCCCTCCGCAGGGGCGCCGGCGTGGTGCTCACGGGCCGTGCGGTCGACGCTGCGCTCACGTACGGTCCGCTCGTCTACGAGTTCGACTGGCCCATGAACGACTACGACCTCCTGGCCGCTGGCGTGGTGGCCGGGCACATCAACGAGTGCGGAGCCCAGGCCACGGGCGGCAACTGCATGATCGACTGGTGGAAGATCCCCGACCTCACGGACGTCGGCTTCCCGATCGTCGAGGCCAGCCGTGACGGAACGTTCGTCGTGACCAAACACCCGCGCACCGGGGGGTGGGTGACCCGGGCCTCGGTCGCCGAGCAGCTGCTTTATGAGATCGGCGACCCGCGGGCCTACCTCGGCCCGGACGTCGCGGCGGACTTCACCAGCGTGGAGCTCCTCGACGACGGGCCGGATCGTGTTATGGTGCAAGGAGTTACAGGATCTGCACCTCCCCGGCACCTCAAGGTGTCGGTCGCGTACTCGGCCGGGTGGAAGTCGGTGGGCACGCTCACGTACTCGTGGCCCGACGCGGCCGCCAAGGCGCGCGCCGCCGAGCGGGTTCTGCGCGGCCGCCTCGACCGCTTGGGCCTTCGATTCGCCGAGGTGCACACCGAGCTGGTCGGCTGGAGCTCGACGCACGGCGCACTCGCCGGAGAGCCGGGCCCGGACATCCCCGAGGTACAGCTCCGCTTCGCCGTGCGTGCCGACGAGCGCGCTCCGGTCGAACGCTTCACGCGCGAGATCGCCCCGCTGGTGCTCACGGGGCCGCCTTCGGTCACCGGCTACGCCACCGGGCGGCCGCGCGTGGACGAGATCGTGGCCTTCTGGCCGGCCCTGATCGACCGTGCGGCGGTCGAGCCCCACGTGTGCGTCGAGATCCGCGACGTATGACCCGGGTGGCCCTTGTGCACCTCGCGCACGCCCGCTCCGGCGACAAGGGCGACACGGCCAACATCGGCGTGATCGTATACGACCCCGCACACTATCCGCTGCTGCGCGAGGAGCTCACGGCGGAGCGGGTCAAGGCACACCTCGCGCCGCTCGTCGCGGGCGAAGTCGAGCGCTTCGAGCTTCCGAAGCTGCACGCGTTCAACTTCCTGCTCCACAAGGCCCTCGGCGGGGGCGGGACCATCTCGCTCCGCACGGACGCGCAAGGGAAGGTGCTGAGCACCGCGCTCCTGCGCATCGAGCTCGACGTGCCTGCCGACGTGGCCGCTGCCGTCAGGGGCCGCGGGCGCGTGCCACCGGATTGGCGGCCGGAGGGGGCCGGGTCGTGAGCGAGCCGGTCCTGCTGGAGCGCGTCGCGGACGGGGTGGCTTCGCTCACGCTCAACCGGCCGGAGAAGCGCAACGCTCTGAACGCCGAGCTCGTCGCCGCCCTGAAGGAGGCGCTCGACCGTGCCGCCGCCGACCCGTCGGTGCGGGTGGTCGCGCTCGCGGGAGCCGGCAAGGACTTCTGCGCCGGCGCGGATCTAGCGGAACTCGGTCGCGTCGCCGAGATGGGCCGGGAGGAGAGCCTGCGCGACGCGCGGTCGCTGGGCGAGCTCTTCCTGAAGATGCGAACGCATCCGCGGCCACTCGTCGCGCTCGTGCACGGTCGCGCGCTGGCGGGAGGGTGCGGCCTCGCGACCGCGTGTGACCTCGTGCTCGCACGCGACGACGCCGAGCTCGGATACCCCGAGGTCCACCTGGGCTTCGTCCCGGCGCTCGTCATGACGATCTTGCGCCGGAAGGTCGGCGAGGGGCGCGCGTTCGAGCTGGTGGCGAGGGGCGCTCGGTACGGCGCGAGGGCGGCCCGAGACCTCGGGCTGGTCAACGAGGTCTTCGCGGCGTTCACCTACGCGACCGAGGCCGAACGGTACGTGCGCAGCCTCGCCACGCTGCCGCCAGGCGCGTTGCAGCTCGCCAAGGAGCTCCTCTACGAGCTCGAGGGGCTCGACTTCGAGGCCGGGCTCGAGCGCGCCGCGCAGGTGAACGCCGACGCCCGATTGTCGGAGGAGTGCCGCGAGGGGGTGCGGCGCTTCCTCGAGAAGTCGCAGACGGATGCGTCCCGGGGGCCCGAGCCGGGGCGGGGCGGATGATCGTCTTCCTCGACCGACGGCGTCAGGCGGGTCCCTACCTAGAGTGGAAGGTCCGCATCTTCGTCGTGGCCGCCGTGCTTGGGCTCGCCGGGATCTACCTCGACGAGCGCTGGCTCACGGGCACGGCCATCGTGATCCTCTTCGGGGGGCTCGCGCTACGCTTCCTACCGACCGGGGAGGCCCCGGACGAGGCGGACGACCCGTAGCGCCATCCGCTCGCGCCCTCCGGCGAGCGAGCGTGTGGTGTGCACCCCGACCCGGTACAGGTGCTGCGCGGGCACCTCGGCTACGAAGCGTTTCGCCCGGGCCAGGAGGAGCTCGTCCGGGCCGTGCTCGGCGGACGCGACGCTCTGGGCATCCTGCCCACGGGTGGGGGCAAGAGCGTCTGCTACCAGGTGCCTGCTCTCCTCGTCGGGGGCCTCACGCTCGTCGTGACGCCGCTCGTGTCCCTCATGGAGGACCAAGTCGGGCGCGCGCGGGCCGTGGGCCTACGGGCCGCCCATCTGAGCGCGACGCAGCCGTCATGGGAGCGGAGAGCTCGCCTCGAGGAGGCGCGCCGGGGGGCGCTCGACATTCTCTTCGTCGCGCCGGAGCGGCTCGAGCTGGCTACCTTCCGCGAGGCTCTCGCCGGAGCGGACGTGCGACTCCTCGCGGTCGACGAGGCCCACTGCATCAGCGAGTGGGGGCACGACTTCCGACCTGCGTACCGGCGCATCGGAGCCCTGCGCGGCTCGCTCTCGTGCCCCACGCTCGCACTCACCGCGACGGCCACCCCGTCGGTGCGTGAGGACGTCGCGGCCAGCCTGCGCCTGGAGCGACCTCTGGTAGTCGTCCGCTCGTTCGATCGCCCGAATCTCTACTGGTCGGTGCGGCCGGGTCACACGCTCGCCGAGCGCATCTCCGGGGCGCACCGGCTTGTCACGAGCGTGGGTGGCACGGCGATCGTGTACGCGCCGACTCGGCGGGCTGTGGAGAGGGTGCGCGACGGCCTTGCGAACCTCGGTGTCTCGGCTGAGGCCTACCACGCCGGCCTCCCGGGGCAGGAGCGCTCCCGTGTGCAGGCCGCCTTCATGGAGGACGGGTGCCGGGTGGTCGTCGCGACCAACGCGTTCGGCATGGGCATCGACAAGAAGGACATCCGCAGCATCGTCCACTACGACCTGCCCGGGACGGTCGAGGCCTACTACCAGGAGATCGGGCGCGCGGGCCGCGAC
>JBFGFY010000102.1:0-11750 GCA_041579355.1 Longimicrobiales bacterium
CAGGAAGGCGTCGGTGGCCTGGTCGAAGACCACCACGTAGTAGCCCATGTTCAGATGGGCGTTGTCGTCGATCCACTCGGGGCGCACGACGGCGCGGAATTCGTCGAAGGGTCCTGGGGTCGTCATTCGGTCAGCTCCGTGGCGAGGCGGTGCGCCTCGGCCAGCCGCCCGGGAAGGCCGGGCCGGGACCGCCAGCTGCCGGCGAAGTGGAGTCCCGAGGGGGCGTGGAAGCCTCCGAGGCCACGCCACGACACGTCCCACGCCGGGACGCGTGTACGCGTGACGGACAGGGCGTGCGCGGCATGGCCCGTGCACCGCCGGAAGTCGTCGGCGGCGATCCGAGAGATGTCGGAGTCCGGCAGCTCGACCACGTCGGGGCGGTGCGCGCCGCCCAGATACGCCGTGTAGAGTCGCCGCCGCCCGAAGAGCGCGTCGTTGAAGGTGACCCCGCGCAGCGCCGTCCCGCGCTCCGTGAAGGAGACCTGGAAGCCGAGGCCTCGCAGCTCGGCGCCGCTCTCCAGGTGGACGACAGCGAGGGGTTGGTACGTCAGGCGCTCGAGGCGAGCGGCCGCTTCGGGCGCGACGCTCGTGAGTCGGCAAGCCGCGGCGTCGGCGGGTGTGGTGAAGACGACCGCGGCCGCCTGGACCGGGCCGGCGGCCGTCTCCAGCCGCCACCCCGCGCCCGCTCGCCGCAGCCCCTGAACGCCCGAGCGCAGCCGGAGGCGGTCGCCGAGGGACCGTCCCAGCGCGCGCGGGAGCGCCTGCATTCCGTCACGGAAGCTGCACGCAGGGGGAGGGGAGAGACGGCCGCCCCTCCGGAGCAGCGTGAGGAGGAGGCTCCGGCCGACGCGGAGCTCCTCGAGCACGCGCTGGAGCGAGAGGCCGACCTCCATGTCGGCCGGGTCCGACGCGTAGAGACCGCCGTAGAGCGGCCCGATGACGACCTCGTAGAGCTCGTCGCCGAACTTGCGGCGGAAGAAGCGGTCGACGCGCTCGCCAGGGTCCGCTCCGCGAGTGAGCGGCTCGAGCGCCGCGCGTAGCCTGCCGCCCAGCGACACGACGTCCGACACGGCCATGCCGGCCACCGAGTACGGAACGCGACGCAAGCGTCCCCGCGAGTAGACGAAGAGATCCAAGTCGCGAGGTGCGACGAGCAGCTCGCTCTCCAGGCCGAGGTCGCGCACGAGCCCGCGGAACGACTCGGTCAGCCTCGTGCGCTGGGGGCCCAGGTCGAGCACGCGCCCCTCGACCTCGCGGCTGCGGATCACACCCCCGGGCTCTTCACCCGACTCGAGCACGACGAAGTCGGCGCCCCGTCGGCTCAGCTCCCACCCGACCGCGAGGCCGGTGATCCCGCCACCGACGACCGCGATCACGCTTCTAGCTCGCGGCCGGCGCGTAGGGGCTCGGTGGGAGGTCCCGCGCCCCGTTCGTGCACCACGCGCCTCCGTTCACGCAACGGCACGGCGCGAGCACAGAGTCGCGCGGTCCGGCGAGGAGATCCCCCACCAGCGCCGCGAGCGTCCCGTGGAAGCGCGGGGCGTCGTGCGGCACGGGTACGCGGTGGAACTCCTTGCCGAGACCCTCGGCGAACGCGCGGACTCCGTCGTCGAGCTCCACGAGCGTCTCCGACTGCTCGTGCATGAACGAGATGGGAACCACGACGAGCCGGCGCTCCGACACCCCGCGGATACAGTCCTCGTTGTCGGGCTGCGTCCAGCGCACGCGGCGGTTCGTGTGGTTCTGGAAGCCGACCGCGAAGCGGTCCGCGGAGAGCCGCGCGGCGATGTCACGGCAGTGCTCCTCCACGTACCGGTCGTACCGGCTCCCCTCCTCGAGGTACTTGATGGGCGTGCCGTGCACGGAGAAGTAGAGCAGCGTGTCGGGACTCCGGAGGTCGAGGTTCCGCGCGGCGCAGAAGTCTCGCACGTGTTCGGCGCGCAGGTCGACGTACTCGGGGTGGTGGTGCCACCCCGAAAGGGCGAGCAGCTCGGGCTCCCACCCGAGCGCTTCGAGCGCGGCGCGCACGTCGGCGATGGCCGCCTCCGTGGTGGACTTGCCGCAGAGCGGATAGACGGGGACCACCACGAGCGTCTCGGCGCCCTCCGCGCGGGCCTGGGCCACCGCGTCCCGCACGAGGGGCGGGACGAATTGGAAGGCCGAGTACGTCCGCGCCTGGACGCCGCGCTGCGCCAGCGCGACCGCGAGCGCCGCGGCCTGGGCATCGGCCTGCTCCTTGAGGGGCGACCCGCCGATCGCCTCGTACTCGGCCACGAGGCTCGGCGTTCGGTCTGCCGCGAGCTCCCGCGCCCGTGCCACCGCGGACTCGTCCGGCTCGAGTCCGGCGTTCAGCAGGAAGATCCGCTCCAGGAACGGCCGCACCTGCTCGGGGGTCGCCTCCTCGGGCTCGCCGAAGTTCACGACCAGCACCGCGACGTGACCGTGGTGCGGGCTCATGCCGACGCGCGCTCCTCCGCCGACAGCCCCTCCGACCGCTCGTGCACACGGTCCACCAGGTAGGCCACCTGGCCGGGATCGGTCGTGCGATGGATGCCGTGCCCGAGGTTGAAGACGTGGGCGGCCGCCGAGCGCCCCTCCTCGAGGACCGTGTCGATCGCCGCGCCGAGCTCCGCACGCGGCGCGAAGAGCGCGGCGGGATCCAGGTTGCCCTGCACGACGGCCTGGTTCCCCAGGCGGGTGACCGCACTCGAAAGCGGCAGCGTCCAGTCCACGCCGAGAACGTCCGCGCCCACCTCTCCAGCGGCCTCGAGCAGCGTCGCGCCGCCGTTCGCGAAGTAGATGAGCGGGCGGTCCACCTGCTCCTTCACGGAGCGCACGATGCGCTGGAGCACGGGAAGCACGAACCGCCGGTAGGTGTCGGGCGCGAGCAGCCCGACCCACGAGTCGAAGAGCATGAGCGCGTCGGCGCCGGCTCGGGCCTGGGCCGTCAGGTAGGCGCTCATCGAGTCGCCGAGGAGGTCCAAGAGCTCGCCGGCGGCTCGCGGCTCCGCGCGCAGGAACGAGCGGGCCTCCATGAAATCCTTCGACCCGCCGCCCTCGACCATGTAGCAGAAGAGCGTGAACGGGGCTCCGGCGAACGCGATGAGCGCGCGGTCCCGAGCGAGCTCGCCCCGCACGAGGCGCAGGGCCTCGAGCACGTAGGGCACGGACTCCTCGGGGTCGAGGGCGCGGAGCTCACGTGCCTGGCCGGGGGTGCGGATCGGCTCGGCGATCACGGGTCCAGGCGCGAACTCCACCTCCATCCCCATTCCCTCGAGCGGCGTCATGATGTCGGCGAAGAGGATCGCGGCATCGAGCGGGAAGCGCTCCATCGGCTGGAGCGTGATGCGCGCCGCGAGCTCGGGCGTCTTGGTCGCGGTCAGGAAGTCGACTTTCTCGCGGAGGGCCCGGTACTCTGGGAGGTAGCGGCCGGCCTGGCGCATGATCCACACCGGGGTGCGCTCGCCGCGTCGACCGCGACACGCCTGCTCGAACAGGGTGGTCCCGTCAGGCATGGGCGGCTCCCACAGTCGACAGCACGGCTTCCGCCGCGCGTAACGTCTCCTCGACCTGCTCGGGCCCGTGCGCGGCGGACCAGAACCAGGCCTCGAACGGACTCGGGGGAAGATGGACGCCGCGCTCGAGCATGCCGTGGAAGAAGCGTTGGAAGAGATCGCGGTCGGAGGCGGCCGCCGAGGGCCAGTCCGTGACCGGTGCCTCGGAGAAGAAGAGCGACCCCATGGCGCCGACGCGGTTCCACCGCAACGGAACACCGGTCTTGCTCGCGATCCGCTCGAAGCCTTCGTCGAGCGCGCATCCGAGCGCCTCGAGGCGGTCGTAGAGGTCCGGGTCGCGCTTCAGCAGGTCCAGCGTCGCCAGGCCGGCGGCCACCGCGAGCGGATTCCCCGAGAGAGTGCCGGCCTGGTAGACTGGCCCGTCGGGGGCGATCCTGCGCATCAGATCCTCGCGGCCGCCGTAGGCGCCTACGGGGAGGCCGCCCCCGATCACCTTGCCCAGCGTCGTCAGGTCCGGGAGCACTCCGTAACGCTCCTGCGCCCCCCCCGGTCCGAGCCGGAACCCGGTCATCACCTCGTCGAAGACGAGGAGCGCTCCCTGCTCGGTGCAGAGCGCTCGCAGCCCCTCGAGAAAGCCCACGGTGGGGGGGACGCACCCCATGTTGCCGCACACCGGCTCGACGAAGACGGCTGCGATGTCGCCACCGTGTGTATCGAAGAGCGCCCGCACGCCCTCCAGGTCGTTGAAGTCCGCCACGAGCGAGAGCGCGACCGTGGCGTGGGGCACCCCCGGGCTCGAGGGAACGCCGAGTGTCGCCGCGCCCGAGCCCGCCTCGACCAGGAAGGGGTCCGCGTGACCGTGGTAGGCGCCCCGGAACTTCACCACGAGGTCGCGTTCGGTGGCCGCCCGCGCGAGGCGCAGCGCGCTCATCGTGGCCTCCGTGCCGGAGGTGACGAGTCGGACGACCTCGACGCTCGGGACCATCTCCACGATCGCCTCGCCGAGGAGCACCTCTCCCTCGGTGGGGGTGCCGAACGAGGTCCCTCGCCGGAGCGCGGTGGAGATCGCCTCGACGACCTCCGGGTGCGCGTGGCCGAGCAACATCACGCCCCAAGAGCCGACGTAGTCGAGGTACCGGGTGCCGTCGACGTCGCGTAACCAGCACCCCTCGGCGGAGTGCATGAAGCGGGGGACGCCCCCCACGCCCTTGAAGGCGCGCACGGGGCTGTTCACACCACCCGGGAGCACGCGGCGCGCGCGCTCGAGCAGGTCTTCGCCGCGACGGCGCGCCCCCTCAGACATCGAGTCGCTCCGGCGGCGGCCCGGCCCAGTCGGCGGTGCGCAGCGACTCGAGGCCGAGCTGCGCCAGCAGGTCCTCGGCGACGCGCGCACCCAGGCCCTCGGCGTCCCCGACAGGCCCTTCCGCCCGAGCGCGGACGACACCGTCCGGGCCGACGAGCGCGGCGTCGAGGGAGATGGCCTCCCGGGCGACGCGTCCGAGCGCGCCTACGGGCGCGTGACATCCTGCTTCGAGCCGCCGTAGGCACGCCCTC
The DNA here is from genome assembly GCA_041579355.1 of Longimicrobiales bacterium. Classification (GTDB taxonomy): domain Bacteria; phylum Gemmatimonadota; class Gemmatimonadetes; order Longimicrobiales; family Gaopeijiaceae; genus UBA2982. Next base: position 5,070 of record JBFGFY010000102.1, read on the forward strand.
TCGGCCGCCACCTCGGCGTGACTATCCGGGTGGTCGATGACCGCGACCAGGGCCGCGGTCGCTGCGTCGCCCTCCCGCGCCTGCACGGCCAGGGCCCCCTGGGCGGCCGCGGGTGTCATGAGCGCGGGCTCGAACCACTCGCGGATGCGGTCCGACATTCCGAGGCGCAGCAGGCCGGCCGCAGCGAGCACGGCCGCATCGACGACCCCCTCGTCCACCTTGGCGACGCGGGTCGGGACGTTTCCCCTCAGGTCCACCAGCGCGAGATCAGGACGCGCCGCGGCCAGGAAGCCCCGCCGACGCGGGCTCCCTGTGCCGACGCGCGCACCGGACGGGAGCTGCGCGAGCCCACCCGCGCGGGTCACCAGGACGTCCCGTGGATCCTCACGGGGTGGGATGGCCACGAGCCGTAGCCCCTCCGGCAGAATGGTCGCCAGGTCCTTGCAGGAGTGCACGGCGGCGTCGATGCGTCCCTCGAGCAGCGCGGCCTCGATCTCCTTCGTGAAGAAGGCCTGACCCAGCGCCGGGGTGAGGGGCACGTCGGCGTTTGCGTCGCCGAACGTCTCGATGAGCACCAGCTCCACCGCCAGGCCCGGGACGCGTGTCTGTAGATCGGTGGCGACGCGCTGGCACTGCGCCCGGGCGAGGCGCGAGCCACGTGTCCCCAGGCGCAGCCGGGTCATGACTTCAGCAGATCCCGCTCCGTGGACCCCTCACCCGCGACGCCGAAGAGCCGGCCCGCGCTCTCGAGCAGGGCGCGCCCCTCCACGCTCGCCGGGTCGGCGTCGCGCAGAGCGACCGTCGGCTGGTGCAGTAGTGTTCTCGCGAGGGTGCGGGCGAAGCGCGTCATCGCCCTGCGCTCTTCGTCGCTGCGGCCCCTCGATAAGCGCTCCGCCTCGTCGCGCGCCATCTCGAGCACCTGCGCACGGACCGCGCGCAGGACGGGTACGTTGCCGCGCGACCGCTGCCAGCGCGCGAACGCCATGGCCTGTCCGTCCACGATCCGCTCCGCCCGCGGCGTCTGCGTGGCCCGCGCCCGCCGGGCCTCCTCGACTTCCTCGAATACGCTCTCCAGGTCGAAGAGCCGAGTGCCCGGGAGCGCCCCGACCGCCGGGTCCACGCTGCGGGGATGCGCGAGGTCGAGGTAGTAGCGCGTGCGACTACCCGGGATCGGAGCGACACTCGCAACGAGCTCGGGTGTCACCAGAGGCCCGCCGCCCCCAACGGCGCCGACGATCAGGTCGGCCTCGGCCAGCAGCGCGGGGAGCTCGGCGAGGCTGCGTGCCTCGGCGCCGAGTCCGGCGGCGACGAGGCGCGCGGTCTCCTCCGTCCGGTTGGCGATCACGAGCCGCCCGACCTTCGCTTTGTGCAGCAGCCGCGCAACGAGCGTGCCGGTCTCTCCGGCGCCCAGCACGAGCGCGGTAACAGGCTCGAGGCGGCCGATCTCCCCCTGCACGAGAGAGAGGGCGGCGCTCGCAAGGGAGGCGGCGCCGCGGCCGATCTCCGTCTCCGTGCGCACCTTCTTGCCGGTGGCGAGCGCGGACTCGAAGAGGCGGTGCAGCACCGGGCCCTTGCCGTGCACCAACAGGGGGTGGTGCGCGGCTTCCCGGACCTGCCCGAGGATCTGAGCCTCGCCGTGGACCACGGAATCGAGTCCCGACGCGACGCGGAAGAGGTGGCGCACCGCGTCCGTGTCGCGCAGCACGTAGGTGTGGCCGAGGATCTCTCGCTTGGCCACGCCGGTACGACGTCCGAGGAGATGGAGGAGCGCGCGCGCTGCGCGATCCACGTCGGGCGCGACCCCGTAGAGCTCGAGGCGTGCGCACGTGGAGAGCGGGACGGCCTCGGCGAGCAGGCCTCGTCCCCTGAGGAGGTCGGCGAGCGTGCGGTACACCTCCTCGAGGTCCACGTGCAGCCGCTCCCGCACGGCGGCAGGCGCGACCGCCTGGCTGGTGCCGAGTACGAAGAGCTCCATCGCGAGTCCGCTCAGCCGAGCGTCGCGGCCCACTCCGGCGGAGTCACGTGCACGCCCGTATGCAGCGGCGTGTCGCCCTTCGTGTACCGGCGGGCTTCGGTGTCGCGCAGGTCGTAGACGAGCTGCGAGAAGAGCTTGAGGTCGTCGGTCTCGTACACGACGACGAACTCCTGGTCCTGGAGACCGAAGGAGTAGAGCAGCAGCTGGGTGATCTCGCGGAATTGCTTCCCGATGCGGATGTGCTCGTTCATCATCCCCTGACGCGTCTCCGGGCCGAGGAGATACCAGTCCGCGGTCTTCGTGAAGGGGTACATGACCAGGTAGGGGGCCCGCTCACCCGCGAAGGGGTCGATCTCCTGCGCAGACTTCGCTGCCCGGCTGTACTGCGACGGTCTGGTCATCCCCCAGAGGACGTGGCGCGGCTCGAAGACGTGCCGGTGAGCGCTCTCGGCGGCCGCGCGCGCCTTGAAGAAATCGCCGGGCCGTGCGCCCGTGGCGTCGGCCACGCTGCTCCACACGAGCACGTCCGCCTCGCTCTCCACGCCCTGCACGAGATAGAGCTGGAGTGCGTCCGCGGTGCTCGAGAGCCCTTCGACCCAGGCGAGGGCCTGCGCGCGGCGCTCGGCGGGGGCGAGGGACCAGAGCTCGGGTGTCGCCCGGTAGGTGACGAAGTGGCCGAGCGTGAAGGTGAGGTTCTCGTTTTCAGTCATGGAGCCAGCGAGCCGCCTCGAGGGCGTGGTAAGTGATCACGAAGTCCGCGCCGGCCCGGCGAAAGGCCACGAGGGTCTCGAGCACCGTGCGGCGCTCATCGATCCAGCCGCGCTCGGCGGCCGCCTTCATCATGCTGTACTCACCGCTGACGTTGTAGACGGCGAGCGGGTGGTGCGGGAAGGCCTCGCGCGTGTCGCGCAGGATGTCGAGGTAGGCGAGCCCCGGCTTGACCATGAGGATGTCCGCGCCCTCGGCGACGTCGGCCGCGTGCTCGAGCCGCGCTTCGCGCCGGCGGGCCGGATCCATCTGGTACCCGCGCCGGTCGCCGAAGCTCGGTGTGCTGCCGGCGGCGTCCCGGAAGGGCCCGTAGTATGCGGAGGCGTATTTGGCGGAGTATGCGAGGATCGCGACCTCGGTGTGGCCCGCCGCATCGAGACCGCGCCGGAGGGCGCCGACCTGTCCGTCCATCATCGCCGAGGGTGCGACGATCTCCGCACCGGCCGCGGCCTGCGTGACGGCGATCTCGGCGAGGCGCTCGAGCGACGGGTCGTTGAGGACCGTCGAGCCCGACGGGTCGAGGAGCCCACAGTGCCCGTGGTCGGTGTACTCGCAGAGGCACACGTCGGCGAGCAGCACACCGGCGTAACCGGACGCCTTCACCTCTCGGAGCGCCCTCTGCACCACACCCTCGGGGTCGGATGCGCCGGAGCCGCGCGCGTCCTTTTGCGCCGGAATGCCGAACAGGATCACGCCGCCCAGACCGAGCTCGTCGGCCTCGCGGGTGACCTCGCTGACCCGGCCGACCGGCCAGCGGCTCACCCCCGGCATCGAGGCGACCGGCTCCGGGCGGTCCGCCGTCTCCCTGACGAAGATCGGCAGCACCAGGCTCTCGGGGTGGATCCGGTGCTCGCGCACGAGAGCCCGTAGGGCCGCCGTGCGCCGGAGGCGACGCAGCCTGTGCGGGGACCCGGCCGGGAGGGTGGTCGTGACCTTCATGGGGCGTGCAAGATTCCCAATCGGCGGGCCAGCGACAATCGGTGCATTTCCCCGCGCCCCATCCGGTAAATCACCGACCGGGGGAGGGGGCGCGTCCCGCCTCGGCTTCTCTCCCGCACCGCGGGCGTGCATGATGCCTGGGAGCCCTTCCAACCGCGGCCCTGCTTCCCATGTCCAAAGAGCCGAATCCTAGACAACCGAGCCTCCGGGGACGCTTGGGCGCACGAGTGCCGGAACACTTCGAGCAGGCGGACGTCGGACGGGCAGCGGGCGGCGATCACGAAGCTTTCGAGCGCCTCTATCGCGGTCACGTGGGACGGGTGTATTCACTCGCCCTGCGCATGGCGGGTCCGGGGGAGGCCGACGATCTGACACAAGAGGTCTTCATAAGGGCATGGAGCAAGCTCGACACCTTCAAGGGACAGTCGCGGTTCGGCACGTGGCTCCATCGGCTGGCCGTCAACCACATCCTGAGCCGCCGCGCCGCCACCAATCGGCGGGAGTCGCGCCTGCTCGGCGGAGAGTCCTTTCTGGACCGGGTGAAGGCACGTCGGGAGCGCGCCTCCGGGGTCGCGATCGACCTCGACAGGGCGATCGGCGCGCTGCCCGCGCGGGCTCGCGAGGTGTTCGTGCTGTACGACGTGGAGGGCTTCAGCCACGAAGAGGTGGCGGAGGCGCTCGGGGTCACGGTGGGGACGTCGAAGTCCCAGCTGCACCGGGCCCGGATGCTGCTACGTGAGCGGTTGAGCTGAGCATGACGAGAGAACATCGGGAGTGGACGGACCGTTTCTCGGAGTACCTGGACGGTACTCTGGACGCACACGAGGCCGGTCGGGTGGAGGCGCACCTGGGCGAGTGCGGCGCCTGTCGGGAGGTGATGGCCGGCCTCAGGGAGGTCGTGGCGCGGGCCGCGGAGCTGGGAGAGGCGGAGCCGCCGCGGGACCTGTGGCCCGGCATCGCGTCGGCGATTCGGGGACCGGCTCGCGACGGCGGGCGGCCGACGCAGGCGTCCGTGATCGCGCTTCCCACCGCGCATGCCGACGGCGTCGCCCGGCGCTCCTCGAGGGTCGACGGCCTGCTCGCCCGGCGTTCGTGGCTCGCGGCGGCGGCGGCCGGGCTCGTGGCACTCTCGGTGGGATCGACCTGGTGGGTGGCGACGTCGACGCTCGGGCCTCCGGGCGGGGTGGCTTCCCCCGCCGCGAGTAGCGCCGACCCCGTGGTGGCGGTTCAGAGCGGCGCGCCGCCCGCCGACCTCGCCGGAGAGCTCGCGGCGCTGGAGGAAGTGCTCGCCGCCGCTCGCGGAGCCCTCGACCCCAACACCGTGCGCGTACTCGAGCGCAACCTCGGCGTGATCGAGCAGGCGATCGCGGACTCGCGCGAGGCGCTCGCGCTCGATCCGGGCAACGCCTTCCTCGCCCAGCACCTGGAGCGCATGTACCGGCGCAAGCTCGTCTACCTACAGGACGCGGTTCGCGTCGTGCAGTGGTCGGGGTGAGGCGATGACGCTCCTCACCGTCGCTGCCCTGATGCTCGGTGGGCTGCAGGCCGCCGATACGGTCGTCCAGGCCCGGCGAGGTGATCGCGTCGTCATCGAGCAGATCCAGGGCGACCTCTCGATCAGCGGATGGGACCGCGACGAGATCGAAGTGCGGACGTCGTCGGGTGGGGAGGCCGTCACGCTGAGACGGTCGGGTGCCGAGGTACACGTGGTGCACGCCGACGGCCGGCCGCGCCGCCGCTTCGTCGATGCGACGCTCCGTGTGCCGCGGTGGGTCGACATCGAAGTCGGCAGTCGATCCTTGGACCTCTCGGTCTCCGGCATCACCGGAGCGCTGCGGGTCGGGAGCCTCGAGGGCGACGTCCGCATCGGTGACGTGGGGGGAGCGGTCGAGGTTCGCACGATGCGCGGAGAGATCCAGGTCACGGACGCCCGTGGTCCCGTGCGCGTGTCTTCGCAGGGCGACGACGTGACGCTGCGCCGCATCTCGGGCCCCGTCGAGGCCCACAGCGGCGACGGCGACGTCGTCCTCGATGACATCCGGGCCACGACGGTTCGTGTCGAAGCGCAGGACGGCGACGTGACGTTCTCGGGCACGATCGCGCGGGGAGGCGAGTACGCGTTCTTCCTGCACGACGGAGACGCGACGATCGCCATCCCGGCTTCGACGAGCGCGCGCGTGAGCGTCTCGACGTTCGACGGAGAGTTCGAGTCGGACTTCACGGTGCGCGTCGACCGCTTCACGGCGGGAAGAGCCTTCGACTTCGAGCTCGGGTCGGGCGATGCGCGCATCCAGATCGAAGTTTTCGACGGAGAGATCCGTCTTCTGCAACGACGTTGACGGGAGGTGTGAGATGAGGAGGAGGAGGATCGGGGTCGTGTTGGTCGGTGTGGCGCTCCTGTGCACGGAACCCGTGGACGCGCAGGAGGTCCATCGGCTGAGCGGGCAGGACGTCGCGGTCTACACGCTGGCCGGACGCGTCGAAGTCGTCCGGGGGACAGGCAGCGAGGTGGTCGTCCGGGTGACGCGGGGGGGCGCCGGCGCCTCGCAGCTGCGCATAGAGACCGGCCCCGTCGACGGGCGCGCGACCCTGAGGGTGGTCTTTCCGCGGGACGAGATCGTGTACCCGGCGATGGGGCGGGGATCGAACACGTCGATGCGCGTCCGTTCGGACGGGACGTTCGGAAACGGCAGGGGTGGTGACCGCGTCGACATCCGGGGGCGAGGCAACGGGCTCGAGGCCTGGGCCGACCTCCGCGTCGAGGTGCCGGCGGGCCGGTCGTTCTCGGCTTATCTCGGCGTGGGTGAGATGGAGGCGTCGGGCGTGAGCGGCGACCTGCGGCTCGACACCGGCGCCGGCAGGGTGACGGCTACCGACATCACGGGCTCGCTCAACGTCGACACGGGCTCGGGCGGGGTGACCGTGCGTCGTGTGCAGGGCTCGCTCCGGGTGGACACGGGCTCCGGGTCGGTGGAGGTCAGCGCCGTGGTCGGGGAGAG
>JBFGFY010000103.1:0-11658 GCA_041579355.1 Longimicrobiales bacterium
GACTTGAACTGCCCCCACAGCCCCAGGCCCTGACCTCGACCCGCGAGCGCGATGTCGGTGAGCGCCTCGAAGTCGGCCTGCGCCTGTCGGATCTCCTCTCGACGTGGAGAGAAGTTCCTGAACGGAGCCCTCACCCGGTGGGCGACCGTATCGGCCACCATGTGGTCGATGAGCATCACGAGCGCGGGAACGTACCGGTCGCGCAGCTCCTCGTACGAGACCCGCCCACCGAAGAAGTTGTTCACCAGCATCTCGAGCATCACGACCTGGATCTCGGGCTCGAGGTGGACTCGCGTGACCGCCTCCTTGGCCGCCTCCTGGCGCGCGCGGAGCAGCGCGAGCCGCTGCATGACCGTCTTCCGGAAGGTCTCCTCGAACTCGTGGAACTTCTCCGGTTGGAAGAGGTTCGAGCGGCTGAACGAGGGGGCCGCGAGCTTCTTCTGCCGTCGCCAGAGGGCGCCATTGGCGTACAAGAGCGAGTCCGTGCCCGTGGCCCGGGCGATGCCGCCCGCCGGCATGGTGTCCCGGTCGAAGTCGCCCGGCCGATCGCTGGTCGCGGAGAGCACCGCGCGGATGACGGCGGGCTCGCGCGTCACCAGTACGTGGGATAGACCCGGTACGTCCAGATACCGGTTGTGCCGCCGCGAGCCCGACTCGCGCTCGGTACCGACGAAGAAGGTGTCGAGGATGCGGAGGGGCTCGCGGTAGTTCCAGGGATGCGGGAAGGGGAGACTCGGCCGGCCCGATGCGAGCAGCGGGACGCGTGAGGCCTCGACGTCGCCGTCGAAGGGGTACGCGCGCACGAGCTGACGGATCGTGCGCCGGAGCCAATCGGCGAACGGGCGGCGGGGGGTGGCGGGAGCGTCCATGGGCACAAGATGCGCCCGGCCTTGGCCGCCCGGAAGCATGGGATGATACTAGCCGATGGTCGTCCACCTCATCGACGGCACGTACGAGCTCTTCCGGCAGTTCTACGGGCGCAAACGGTTCCGCAAGGACGGGGACACACCCCTAGGCGCAGTCGAGGGCGTGCTGCACTCGATCCTCGAGATGATCGAGGGGGGCGCGACGCACCTCGGGGTCGCGACCGACCACGTGATCGAGTCGTTTCGCAACGACCTCTGGCCGGGGTACAAGACCGGCGACGGGATGGACCCGGACCTCTGGCGGCAGTTCCACCCTCTCGAGGAGGCGCTCGCCGCGATGGGGGTCGCCGTCTGGCCGATGGTCGACCTCGAGGCGGACGACGGCCTCGCCTCTGCGGCTTGGCTCGCGTCCCAGGACCCCCGGGTCGAGAAGGTCTGCATTTGGGCCAACGACAAGGACCTCGCGCAGTGCGTGCGCGGCGACCGCGTCGTGCAGGTCGACCGGCGTGGAAAGCAGGTCCGGGACGCCGAGGGGATCCGCGCGAAGTTCGGAGTGCCCCCCGAGCACATCCCCGACTTCCTCGCGCTCGTGGGAGACCCTCAGGACGGCTACCCCGGCATCCGCGGCATCGGGAAGGTCACCGCCGCCCGGCTGCTCGGAGAGCACGGTCCGATCGAGGCCTTCCCGCCCGGCGTGCTCGGCGACGCTCGCGAGGACGCCCTGCTCTTCAAGCGGCTCGCGACGCTACGCACCGACGAGCCGCTCTTCACGGAGGTGGAAGAGCTCCGGTGGCGCGGTCCGACGGGCGGATTCGTCGGGTGGGTCGAGAGGATCGGCGATGCCCGGCTCGGCGAGCGCTGCCGGAAGGCCGCTAAGGCTGCTTCTGCATCGACCAGTGCGTAGTCGTGCGCCGGAATCTGGCCGGAGAGCGCCGCGGCGTACGCCTGGATGGCGGACCCGGCTCTCGCGGCCGACATCGCTGCCTCCTTCGCTGCGCTGTCTAGAAGTGCTCGTTCGCTCCGTCGAGGCGGTCCTGTGCTTCCCCGATGTCCCTCAGGTACTCGAATGTATAGATCCCCGTGGAGTGCCCGTCACTCCAGAGAAACTGTAGCGCGTACCTGCCCACGTAGTGAATCGCCGTAGGATACACGCCCTCGTCGACGGCTTCAGGCCTGAGCGTGCGCACGCCCGTCATCTCGTCCACGCAGCCGGCGCACGGACAGAGGAGCCGGAGCTCCCGCGGCTCGTACTCCGACACCCGGCCGTCCTTCCATACGATCCGCAGGCGGGCCTCGTCCTCCGTCGGGCCGATCTCGGCGGGGTCGTTGCGCGGCTCGAGCGCCATCAGGCCCCGCGCCTCCGCAGCGCGTCCCCGAGGGCTCGAAACGCCTTACCCCGGTGGCTGCGGCGGTTCTTCTCGTCCGGAGGCATCTCGGCGAACGTGAGGCCGACCTCGGGGTCGAACACGTGTGGGTCGTACCCGAACCCCCCTTCTCCCCTCGGATCGCTCACGATCAGCCCGGGCGCCTCACCACGGAACAGGTGCGGCGCGCCCCCCACGCCCACCAGACACGCGACGCAGACGTACCGCGCCGTGCGGGCCTCGGGCGCCACGTCGGAAAGCAGCCGCACCAGGTGCCGGTTGTTGGCGAGATCGCGCTCCAGGCCCTCGAGGCCCTGGTCGGGAGCGAAGCGCTTGGAGCGGACCCCGGGAGCGCCACCCAGGGCGTCGGCTGCGATCCCCGAGTCGTCGGCCACGGTCGGCAGGCCGGTGCGTTCGTGGAAGTATTGGGCCTTGGAGCGGGCGTTCGCCTCGAACGTGTCGAAGGGCTCGAGCCCCTCTTCTTCTGGGCTCTCGCGAACGCCGGCGTCGTCCAGATCGAGCAGCTCGAGACCGGGGACGTCCGCGAGGATCTGACGGATCTCGGTGATCTTGTGCGCGCTGCGTGTGGCGACGACGAGCCTCATCGCTTTTTTGACAAGGCGCGCGCCTGGGCGGCGAAGAGCGTCTCGAGCCCGGCCGTCGCGAGATCGACCAGACCGTCGAGGTCGCGGCGCTTGAACGGCCGCCCTTCCGCCGTGCCCTGCACCTCGACCAGTCCGCCGCCTTCGGTCCCCACGACGTTCATGTCGACCTGCGCGCGGGAGTCCTCTCCGTAGTCGAGGTCGAGGAAGGCCTCTCCGTCCACGAGGCCCACGCTCACGGCCGCGACGGCCTCCTCCACGGGGCTCCGCTCGACGAGCCCCTCGTGCAGCAGCCACTGGGTCGCCCGTACGAGCGCCACGTAGGCGCCCGTGATCGACGCCGTGCGCGTGCCGCCGTCCGCCTGGAGGACGTCGCAGTCGACCGTGATCGTGCGTGGACCGAGGTGCCGCATGTCGGTCACGGAGCGGAGCGAGCGCCCGATGAGGCGCTGGATCTCCTGCGTACGCCCCTTCGGCCCGGCGCGCTCGCGGTCGGTGCGTGTGTGGGTCGCGCGCGGAAGCATCGCGTATTCCGCGGTGACCCACCCGGCGCCGCTCCGCTCCCGCCACCCGGGGACGCCCTCGGCCACCGACGCCGTGCACAACACGCGTGTGTCACCGGTCGCGATCAGGCAGGAGCCTTCGGCGTAGGGGGCCACGTCGACCTGGATCTGCACCGGCCTCGCCTCGTCGGGCCGCCGGCCCCCCGCCCGGGCCACGCTCACCGTTGGCCCCGGATCCGATCGATCAGCGCGGTCGTCGAGTACCCCTCGACGAAGGGGAGGAGCTCCACGTGACCGCCGGCCGCCTCCACCACCTCCCGGCCCGCCACCTCTTCGGCGGCGTAGTCACCGCCTTTGACGAGTACAGCAGGGAGGAGCGCGCGGACGAGCTCTTCCGGCGTGTCCTCATCGAAGAGGGTGACCGCGTCCACGGACTCGAGCGACGCCACGAGAAGCGCGCGCTCCCGCTCGGGAACGAAGGGCCGGCGCGGGCCCTTCCCGAGGCGCCGCGCGGAGGCGTCCGTGTTGACGCCCACGACGAGCGCGTCGCCGAGCATACGTGCCTCCGCCAAGTACGTGACGTGGCCGGCGTGCAGGATCTCGAAACAGCCGTTCGTGAAGACGACGGCACCCGGCCGGCCGGGGCCGAAGCGCTCCACGAGCTGCTCACGCGTAAGGACCTTGCTCGCCGGAGAACGGAGGCTCACCGGCCGGCACCCTCGAGGATCAGGTCGGCCCCGCGCGCGAGGAGCTGCTTGGCGACCGAGGTGCCGAGCAGCTCGGGCTCGTCGAGGGGTCCCGTGAGGTCGGAGCGGACCAGGCGTGTCCCGTCCGTGCTCGCCACCGCAGCCCAGAGGCGCATGAGTCGCCCCGACGGCTGCGCTAGGGATCCGAAGGCCACGTCGCGGTCGAAGCCGAGCGCGTCGAGGAGCGCGAGCTCGGCCCGCAAGGCGATGCGGCTCGGCAGGTGGTCCAGACCCGTCACCTCCGCGATCGGGTGCCGCGCCATCACCGCGAGGATCCCCTGCCCGGGCGCCGGGAGCCACGAGCGCGCATCGAGCACCTCGGCGGTCCGGCCCGTGAGGCCCAGGCGTCGCGCCTTCCATGCCGCGAGGACGATCGCAGCCACACCGTGTCCGCCTTCGGCCGCGAGCGCCGCGGCTTCGTCCTCCGGGATTACGACAGCCACCAAGTCCGGCCGGTGCGCCCGTAGGAACGCTTCGGGCCGTGGGCCTGATACGCCCACACGCGACCCGGCCGGCAGGTCGCGTAGCGGGGCCGCGGGGCCGTCGACCGTGACGAGGGCGTCCCGCGGATCCTCGCGCGGGAGCGCGGCGAGCATCGTGAGTCCGTCGGCGGCGGCCCCGCGGAGCGCCCACAGGCCGACCAGCGCCACGTCCAGATGGCCCTCCCGCACGGCCCCGAGCGGATCCACGACGGCGCGGCTCGACCTGCGGTCCGGGACGGGCTCCACGTCCACCCCCGCGGCGATCAGGCGGCCCAGCACGTCCTGAGCGCGGATCGCCACGTCCACATGGGTCGCGAGCCTGGCCGTCACGATGCCCCTCAGAGGTTGAAGATCAGGTAGGCTCCCAACAGGATCGCGACCCAGAGCACCATGCTACCCGTCGGCCATGACCGGGCCAGCGGTCCCATCTCTCCGTGCGCGCGATCCAACGTGCCCACCACCGTGCCTACGAACTCGAGCACGGCGGAGCGAACATAGGCATCGACCCGCGCGACGGCGCCGCCCACCGTCCGGACGAGCGCCGGGCCGAGCTTCCGGTAGATCCACTCCGCGTCTATGTGCACGGCCCGCTTCTCGTCCGGGTAGACACCGCTCTTCACCAGGGTCACGAATCCCAGGGCGCCGAAGAGGAGAAGCTGGAGCTGCGTGACGACGTGGTAGGTGTCGTACGGGTGGTACTCCATCTCCATCGGAAGGAGCGCGTAGAGCTGCTGCGGGAACACCCCGATCAGCACGCACAGCACGGCACCGATCGACATCGCCACGAGCATGTTCTTGGGTGGCTCCTTGGCGCGGATCCCCGAGTCGTGCGCGAAGAACGAGAAGTACGGGATCTTGATGCCGGCGTGCTCGAGCACACCCGCCGACGCGAAGAGCAGGAAGAGCCACACCACGTAGTGGTGCTCGTCGACGGCGGCCACCATGATCATCGACTTCGTGACGAATGCGCTGAAGAGCGGGAACGCCGATATCGCGGCGGCTCCCACGATGCAGAGGCTCGCCGTGAAGGGCATCGTCTTGTAGAGCCCGCCGAGGTCGGTCCCCTTGGTGCGCCCCGTCATCGTCATGACGGCTCCCATCGCCATGAACAGGAGCCCCTTGAAGATCACGTCGGCGAAGGCGTGCGCGACGGCCCCGTTCACGGCCATCGCGGTCCCGATGCCGATGCCGGTGACCATGAAGCCGATCTGGTTGATCATCGAGTAGCCGAGCACGCGACGCAGGTCGTTCTCGAGCACCGCGTAGAAGATCGGGAAGAACGTCATCGCGGTCCCGATGTAGATCAGCGGGTCGGCCCCCGCGAAGCTCCTCGCCAGCGCGTACACGGCGACCTTCGTCGTGAACGCCGAGAGGAAGACCGTGCCCGTAGGGGTGCTCTCCGGGTACGCCTCGGTGATCCAGTTGTGCATGAGCGGGAAGCCGGCCTTGATGCCGAACGCCAGCAGCAGCACCCAACCGGCGAGGCCGGTCCCCTCGAGACCGACGTTGCCGAACTCGATCGAGCCGGTCCGGTGCGCGAGCATGAGCGCACCGGAGAGGAGCAGCACACCCGACACCACGTGGATGACGAGGTAGCGGAAGCCGGTCGCGTAGGAGCGCTCGGAGCCCCGGGCCCACACGAGGAAGACCGACGTGACCGCGAGGAGCTCCCAGAAGACGAAGAGGGTGATGAAGTCGCCGGCGAAGACCGCGCCGAGCGCGCTCCCGGCGTAGAGCATGGCCGAAACGTGCTGGAGACCTGCGCTCCCGTTGCCCACCACGTCGGTCTCGCCCGCGTCCTCGGCGACCGAGCCCTCGGGCGGGGCGTCCCCCAGATGGAGGGCGTAGACGAACCCGATGAAGGCCGCCAGGTGGAAGAGGTAGCCGAAGAGGAGGCTGAGCTTGTCGGCCCGGTACGGCGTGAGCGTGTACCCGAGGACCTCGAGCTGCAGGTGGATTCCGGGCTCGACCCCCAGCCAGAGGCCGAGGCCACCCACGACGGGAACCGCGAGCACGATCGCCTTGCGCGCGACGCCCCGCGTGAGCGCGACCGCGAGCGCCGCGACGAAGAAGAGGGCGAACGGGGGCACGCTACTCCACATCGCCCGAGCCCCCTTCGTAGTAGTCCTCGGAGCGTATCAGCAGGCTCCGCATGGGCTTGGCGACGAGCACCAAGAACCAGAACGACACGAAGCCGTAGACAGGGTAGACGAGGAAGCGCATGCGCTCCTCGAGCGGGTGCGGGTGCGCATTCTCGGCGCCGAGCACCAGCAGCTCGGCGATCACGAGCGCAGCGCAGATCACGTAGAACACCGTGAAGAAGCGCTTCACGGCCGCGGGCCGGTCCATCCAGCCCACCGGCTCCTTGACCTCGTGGTGGTCGTGGCTCATTCGGCGACTCCAGGCATGGCGACCATGCTCATGAGCTCGTAGGCCAGGTCGGGCCACAGGAAAAGCCCGACCGTCGCGACCGCCGTCACCACCAGCGCGATCAGGGAGGGGAGCGGGGCTTCGTGGATCCCTTCGGAGTGGTGCGCGTCGGGCGGCGGCTTGAAGAAGAACGCCTTCACCGGAACCTCGAGCAGGTAGTACAGGCTGAGCAGCGAGCTCACCATGAGCACCGCGAGCAGCCCCACCTGACCCGCCTCCAGCGTCCCCAGGCCGAGGAACCACTTGCTCCACGATCCGCCGGCCGGGGGCAGCCCGATGATCGAGAGCGACCCCACGAAGAAGGCGGCGAACGTGATCGGCATCGTGCGCCCGAGCCCGTGCATGCGGCTGATCTCCTTCTCGTGCGCCGCCACCATGACGGCGCCGGCGACGAAGAAGAGCGTGATCTTGCCGAAGGCGTGCATGGCGATGTGCATGCCGCCACCGATCACGCCCCATTGGTTCGCGAGCAGGGCGCCGAGCACGATGTAAGAGAGCTGGCTCACGGTCGAGTACGCGAGCCGGGCCTTGAGGTTGTCCTTCGTGAACGCGACGAGAGAGCCCAGGATGATCGTCGCAGCGGCGGCCCAGGCGAGCCACGTCGTGGCCGCGAGCGTTCCGAGGAGGTCGATGCCGAAGACGTACACGGCGACCTTGAGCACCGTGAACACGCCGGCCTTCACGACCGCCACCGCATGCAGGAGCGCCGAGACCGGCGTCGGTGCGACCATCGCCGCGGGTAGCCAGCGGTGGAACGGCATCACCGCCGCTTTACCCACGCCGAAGACGTACAGGATCAGGATCGCGCTCAGAATCCCGGCCGGTGCCCGGCCCGCCAGGATCCCCCCGTCACGGAACTCGACCGTCCCGGCGAGCTGCCACGTCCAGATGATCGCGAGGAGCTGGAAGCCCACCGAAGTCGTCAGCAGGATCCCCAGGTACACGCGGCCCGCGCGCTTGGCCTCCTCGGTCTGGTGGTGCGTTACGAGTGGGAACGTGCACAGCGTCAGCACCTCGTAGAACGCGAAGAGCGTGAAGAGATTGGCGCTGAACGCGACACCGAGCGCGGCCGCGATCGAGACGGCGAAGAAGAAGTAGAAGCGTGTCTGGTTTTCTTCGTGGTGCCCGCGCATGTAGCCAATGGCGTACAGCGTGGTGACGATCCAGAGGAACGAGGCCACGAGCGCGAAGAGGAGCCCGAGCGGCTCGACGTCGAACGCGATGTCGACGCCCGGAACCACCTGGAGCAGCGAGTAGCGCAGCGGCTCGTCGTGCTCCCGCACGTAATGGAGGAGCCCCCAGACGTGGTAGAACGTCGCTCCGCCCATCAGGAGCGTAGCGCCCTCGCGCACGTTGGGCTGGTGGCGGAAGGCGAGCACAAGGACCGCGGCCACGAGCGGCAGCAGCACGCAGAAGGCCGCGAGCGCGCCGGGGCTCACGGGAGGCCTCCGATGAGCAGCGCGGCCGCGCGAGTCGCCACGCCGGCGGTCAGGTTGGCGTCGAGGCCGAAGTAGAGATTGGCGAGCACGAGCGCCCAGGTGGGCACGAGGAGCGACAACGGCGCCTCACGGATGCCCGCCTCCGCGCTCGCCGTACGGAAGTACGCGACCTCGACGACCTTCCATACGTAGACGACGGCGAGCAGCGAGCCCACCAGCACGACGGCGGCCACCGGCCAATTCCCCTGCTCGAGCGCCGCCTGCACGAGGTACCACTTGCTGATGAAGCCCACGGTGAGCGGTACGCCGATCAGGGAGAGGCCGCCCACGACGAAAGCCGCCATCGTCCAGGGCATCGCGCGCCCGAGCCCGGCCATCGCCTCGAGCCGCACCGAGCCGACCCGGTACATCACGCAGCCCATCGCCATGAAGAGCGCGCCCTTCATGAGCGCGTGGTTGAACAGGTGCAGGATGCCCGCCCCGACGCCTAGCACCGAAGCGAAGCTGATTCCCAGCACGATGTAGCCGATCTGCGCGACGCTCGAGTAGGCGAGTAGTCGCTTGACGTTCTCCTGATAGATCGCGACGAGCGACATCGACAGGATCGCCACGAGCGCGAGCGGCATGAGGATCCGGTCGAGCTGCATGACGTCGAACGAAAAGGCGGCCCCGAAGATCGTGAAGAAGAAGCGGAGCAGCAGGTAGACCGCCACCTTCGTCGCGGTCGACGCGATGAAGGCGGTCACCGCCGAGGGCGCGAACGCGTAGGCGTTCGGGAGCCAGAGGTGGAGCGGGAAGAGCGCCAGCTTCAGGGTGATCCCGACGGTGAGGAACGTGAACGCCACCGGGATCGTGCGCGTGTCCGCGACGGCCGGGAGCCGCTCGGCCAGGTCGGCCATGTTCAACGTGCCCGTCATCGCGTACATGAGCCCGATGCCGATGACGATGAACGTGGCGCCGACGCTCCCCATGATCAGGTAGCGGTAGGAGGCCGTCAGTGCTCTCCGGTCCGAGCCCAATGCGATGAGCGTGTACGCGGAGAGCGATGAGATCTCGAGAAAGACGAAGACGTTGAAGACGTCGCCCGTGATCGCGATGCCGAGGAGGCCCGTGAGGCAGAGGATGAACGCCGCGTAGAAGAGAGCGGCGCGGTCCTCGGACAGCTCCTGGGCGACGCTGGCGCGAGCGTAGGGCGCCACGATGGCGCCGATCGTCGCCACGACGAGGATCACGAAGGCGTTCGCCTCGTCCACCCTGTATTCGATGCCGACCGGCGCCGCCCACCCGCCGAGCTCGTAGCTGATCGTGCCCTCGGCGAGCACCCGCCGCAGCAGCGCGACCGCGGCGCCGAACGCCCACCAGCACGCCGCCAGCGCGACCGCCCAGGCCAGCCGCGCGCGCATGACGAGCGCCGCTATCGGAGCCGCGATGAGGGGCACGGCGACGAGCAGGACCGGAAGGTGCTCGGTCACTGGTCCAGCACCTCCAGCTCGTCCTCTTCGATCGTCCCGTACGCCTCGTTGATGCGAACCACGAGGGCTAGGCCGAGCGCCAGCGTGGCGACTCCCACTACGATCGCGGTGAGGATGAGAACGTGCGGAAGCGGGTTCGAGTACACCGTGTCGTATTCGCCGGACACCAAGATCGGCGCCGTCCCGCCGATGATCTTGCCGAGCGAGATGTACAGGATGAAGACCGAGGTCTGGAAGATGCTCAGCCCGATCAGCTTCTTCACCAGGTTGCCACGGGCGATGAGCGTGTAGAACCCGACCATCATCAGCACGATGACGACCCAGTAGTTGAAGTGGCCGATGAGGCTCACCGGTCGACCTTCCTGCGCCCCGCGAACGCATAGAAGACCGCCACCATCACGCCGAAGACGGTCGTCAGCACCCCGAACTCGACCGCCAGGATGCCGTAGTGCTGCCCGTGGTGCGGGTCGTGCGCGAGCACGTTGTAGTCGAGGAAGGCTCCGCCGAGAGCCATGGTCACGAAGCCGGTGCCGGCGAAGATCATCACGCCCGCGGCGGACAGCACGTAGACCACCTTGGGAGGGAGCACCTTCACCACGTTCCCGAGCCCGTACACGAGCGCGTACAGGACGAAGCCCGCCGCGAAGATCACCCCGGCCTGGAAGCCTCCGCCGGGCCCGTAGTCGCCGTGGAACTGCACGTAGAGCGCGAAGATGAGGATGAAGGGGATGAGCATCTTCGCCCCCACGCGGAGGATCACCCGGTCATCCACGCGAGTCCTCCCCCCGGACCGGTTCCGCGTCCGGTGCATCCTCGGGGAGGGTCACCCACCTCCCGTCCCTCTGCACCCGCTTCGGTCCCTTCCCGCGCGCGATGAGCAGGAGCACACCCACCACGGCGGCGAAGATCACCGTCGCCTCGCCCATCGTGTCGTAGCCGCGGTACGAAGCTAAGACCGACGTGACCACGTTCGGGATCCCGCCCATCTCCTCGTACGACTCCTCGAGGTAGTGGTCGGCAACGTGATGGTGGATCGGATTGGCCGGGTCGCCGAAGGGCGGCAGGTCGATCGTGCCGTAGATCAGAACGGCACCGGTCAGCGTCACGACGAAGAGCGGTAGAATCGGACGGTGCTTGGGTGGCCGCTCCTCCTGGCCTACGAGCGCGAGCGTGCCGAGGAGCAGCACCGTCGAGATCCCCGCGCCCACCGCCGCCTCCGTGAA
This sequence comes from Longimicrobiales bacterium, assembly GCA_041579355.1. Taxonomy (GTDB): domain Bacteria; phylum Gemmatimonadota; class Gemmatimonadetes; order Longimicrobiales; family Gaopeijiaceae; genus UBA2982. The sequence goes on from JBFGFY010000103.1 coordinate 11,128, forward strand.
CGCCACGTCGACGGCATCCATCACGACGAAGAGCGCGGCCGACAGCAGGCTGTAGATGCCCGCGAGCATGACGGCCGCGAAGAGGCTCCGCGTGCGGATGATCGCCAGCGCGGTCACGCCCAGGAGCACGAGCAGGGCGATGTCGACGAGCGTGACGACCATCAGCGCTGCCTCGCGGCGTCGGGTCCGGTGAGAGGCACAACTCCCGCCGCGAGGGCGGCCCGCGCGAGCGCGTGCGTGGCGATCGGGCTCGTGAGCATCAGGAACGCATAGACGAAGACGAGGCGCACGAGGACCAGCCCGAGCCCGGCCTGCAGGCACATGCCCAGGATCAGAAGGCCGGCACCCATCGTGTCGGTCATGCCCGCCGCGTGCAGACGTGTGAAGACATCCGGCATGCGGAGGATGCCGATGGTGCCGACGACCATGAAGAAGAGGCCGCCCGCGATCGACACCCAGCTGAGCACCTCGAGCGCGAGCGCCATCACTCGGTGCTCCCCTCGACGCGTCGGGTGAGCCCGAGGTCGCCGA
>JBFGFY010000104.1:0-11622 GCA_041579355.1 Longimicrobiales bacterium
AAGACCCGGCTGATCGCCTGCGTGTTGCGGATGTTCGAGAGGGGGTTCCCGTCGAGCACGACGAAGTCCGCGCTCTTGCCGGTTGCCAGCGTACCCAGGTCGTCGAGGCCGAAGTGCGCCGCGGGCGCGCTCGTGGCGGCCACGATGGCCTGCCCCGGGGTCATGCCGAGCCGGACGAAGATCTCGAGCTCGCGGTGCCCGGTGTAGCCGAAGAAGTGATCGGGGAGGGCCCCGGCGTCCGTGCCCAGCACGACGTCGACACCTGCGTCGAGCAGGTTCCGTAACGACGTGCGCAGCGCCTGGTCGCGTGGATCGTCGGGCGGCCGGGCCGACGGTCGTTCGAGACCCGCCGCGCCCGCTGCCGCCTCCCGGGCGTCGTAGGCGGACCCGAGGCGGGCGACGACCGAGGCCGGTGTCGCTTCCTGGAGGAGGGGATCGTCGGCCACCCGCTCCGAGCGGAGCTCGCCGAGCCCCAGGTTCGGCACCAAGAACGCCCCCGCGGCCGCGATCCGGCGGGCGAGCGCGGCGTCGAGCTCGGGCCCGAGCCTCCCATGCAGGAAGCCGGCCACTCCCGCGTCGAGGAGCGGGGGCATGTCGACCGCGGTCTGTTGGTGCACGACCACGGCGACGCCGTGCGCGCGAGCCTCGTCGACGATCGCCCGGTACACCTCGGGTCGCAGCTTTTCCTGCGTGCCGCCCCGGTCGTCGACCCAGATCTTGATGAAGCGGATGTCCTTCGCGGCGATGTCGCGGACGGCAGACCGCGCCTGCTCGGGCGTGGCGGCGCCGCGGAGCGCGGTCATGCCCGTGCGCGCCTCGACCGCGAGGGCGTGCTCGAGGAACTGGTTGTTCGGTCCCTGCCCGGGAGGCGCCATGCCGGCCGCGAACAAGAGTCGCGCACCGCCCACGTCGCCGCGCTCCTGCGCGCGCTGGAGCTCGAGCGCCAGGTCGTCGGGATCGGTTCCCGCCGAGAAGACGGCGGCGAATCCGTAGTACGCGTAGCGCTCGAGATGCTCGACGAGGTTCTCACGGGAGTAGGCCTCGGATCCCCAGCGTGTGTACCCCTCGTACCCGAGGTGGGCGTGGGCGTCGATCAGGGCGGGGATCACGGTCTTGCCCGTGAGGTCGACTCGCCTCGCATTCAGCGGGGCGTCCACACGGGCCCCGATGTCGGTGATGCGGCCACCCTCGACCAGGAACGAGCCCCGCTCGATGACGGTGCCGTCGCCCACGACGAGCCGTGCGCCGTCGAAGAGGGTCGAGGCGTCGGCGGTCTGGTCGGCGGCGGGGGTGCCGCAACCGGCCGCCAGGAGCACGGAGAGCAGCGCTGCGCAGTGGCGGGCCCCCCAGGTCGGCGCGGTCGGCGTAGAGCGCCCGCCTCCGGTGAGTCCCGACATGATGCCTCCCTCCGAGTGGATCGACGGGGGAGACTAGGGCTCGGGCCCCGACCCGGCCAGGGAATCGGGGTCGGTCCCTCGGTCAGCGCGCCGAGCCGTCGGTCGTCGGTCCATCGTGCCTGCCCAGAGCCCAGCGCGAGATGAGCGTGGTCAGGCCGAGCACGAAGGCTACCACGATGAGCCCGAGGTGCGGCCGCACGGCGAGCGCGTTGATGCGCTCGGCCCAGAGCCCGGTGGCCAATGCGAGCGTCACGGATGCCAGGATGGAGCCGCAAGCGGTCGCCGTGACGATGGCTACGCGGGAAAGGCCCATCAGACGTCCCATCAGCGCTCCGACCAGGGCGCCCGTGCCGTTGAGCGGGACCGCCACGAAGCCCGCAAGGGTGAGGAATGCGATGCGGTGCATCCAGGAGTGGTCTCTGAGGAGCGTCGCGCTCGAGGTGCGGGCTCGTTCCATCCACCTGCCGACTCCCGGGACACGGTAGAGGTGCTGGATGCCGCCCAGGACGCCGAGCGCCGTCGCCAGGTCTATGTAGACGACGAGGGCGGCGAGCTCCCAGTGGCCGACCGGGGCGTTGTCGACCGCCCCTGCGAGGATGACGAGCTTGCCTCCGCCGACGAAGGTGCCGGCGGAGACGCTGAGTAGGAAGCCGGCTGCCCCCGGGTGCACGAGTACCCCGGTAACGAAGACGATCAGAACGAACCCGACCAGCGGTCCCAACACCAGCGTGCGCTGCGCGGCCGGTGAAAGCGGCGCGAGGTCTTCGCTGGCTGGCGCGTCGGCGGTGTCGATGGGCATCCCGTCCGCGCTACATCCTCAGCTCTACGAACGCGAGGGCGAACCAGCTGTTCATCGGGACGATCAGCCGCTCACGGGTCGGGTCGTAGCACATGGAGGCGGCCGAGGGGATACCGGAGGCCACGAGCACAGGCTCGCCTCCGTCCGCCGGGATCCTCGCGACCGTGCCCTGGCGGACGCTGCTGACGTACATCGTGCCGTCTTCCAGGATCACGAGGCCGTCGTTGCCGGGGTCCAGCGACTGCCGTGTCCCGAGCAGCTCTCCCTGAGGTGAGAACGTGTGGATGTCGGCACTCTCGACGTTGACGACGACGACGTTGCCGGCCGGGTCGAACGCTACGCCGTTCGGTCTCCGAAGCGGATCGCCGTCGACGAAGACCGAGCTCGATCCGTCGGGACGCAGACGATAGATGCGTTGGGGCACGCTTCCGTCGAGCGCGCCCGTTTGGCTCATGTAGGCGGTTCCGTCCTCTGCGACCTCGATGTCGTTGAAGCCCGTGGCGCCGGGTACTTCGACGCTCGTGAGAGGCCTCCCCGTCGTGAGGTCGAAGGAGCGCACGACGTTGCGGTCTACGACGTAGAAGCGGCCGTTCACGATGTCACTGCCGAGCGGATCGTTCAGGGTCAGGCCGGCCCTCGTCTCTCCGATCCACTTGAGGGTGTGCACCGAGCCGTCCGGGTTGATGAGCGAGACGTACCCGTCGTTCTCGAACCCGTCGCCGCGGTTGCCGACGCTCGGAGCGACGTACAGGTCGCGGACGGGATCGTACGAGCAGCTCTCGGCGAAGTGGAAGCTCCCGTACACGCGCGTGTTGGCCATCAGGTCGAGCGGCGCGCCCGCGACGAAGGGACCGGGCGGCGTCTCGGGAGTGCCTTCGGCCGGTGCCTCGCGGCTCTCGGTCAGCGTGCATCCGAGCGCCGCTGCGCAGAACAAGACCGCTACGATGCGAGCCATCGACATCTCCGTACTGGGTTGGGAGAGGGGCCTTCCGTACACGGGACGGCCCCGGTTGATTCGCAGTCGCGGCTTCAGTCGCCGGTTTCGGCCACGTGCACGAGCGCGTCGCCGAGGCTCACGAGGGGGTTCACGGTGAGCCCGATGACGATGCCGGTGGATCGGCTCGTCACGGCCGTGCCGCTTCTCGACGTCGGATCCGTGATGACGCCCACCTGCTGGCCCCGCTCGACACGGGCCCCGAGCTCGGTGGACAGCCGCAGGACGCCTCCGCGAGGTGCCCGGGTCCACCTGGTCGTGCGAGACTCGACGGGTGGCACTGCGGGGGCGGCGGGTGCGCCGTCCGACATGCCGAGCGCGCCCAGCACCCTCAGGGTGCCGGTGGTGCCCGCCTCGACCGCTTCGGGGCTGAAACGGCGAGGCTCACCGCCCTCGAAGAGGAGCACCCGCCGACCCTTCCGCACCGCGGCGGAGCGGAGACTCCCCTTGATGGGCCGAGAATGGATCACGACGGGAGCTCCGAACGCCAGGGCGAGCCTGCGTGTCTCCGGGTCGTCCATGTTTCCGCGGATCTGCGGGAGGTTGTTGCGGTCGTCGGAGCCCGCGTGGAAGTCGAGGCCCACGTCACAGCGGCTCACTACCTCTCGCATGAAGAGGCTCGCGAGCCGGGCCGCGAGCGATCCCTTGCGCGATCCGGGGAACGAACGATTCAGGTCACGGCGGTCGGGGAGGTAACGGGACTCGAACACGAAGCCGAACACGTTGACGATCGGTGCCGCTACGATCGCTCCGGAGAGGTCCGTCGGATCGATGACGTCGAGGACTTGGCGGATCACCTCGACGCCCACGATCTCGTCCCCGTGAATCGCCCCGCTGAGCCAGATGGTGGGTCCGGGCCTCTGCCCGTGTACGATCTCGATCGGAAGCGACAGCGGGTCACCGGACGGCAGGCGCCCCACGGGGATCTCGAGCTGCCGACGCGCCCCGGGGGCGACGTTGGTGCCGAAGATGCGGAGCTCTCCGACTCCGGCCGAAGGTGCGGTCACGCCGAGTCGTCCCAGTGTGCGTGACCCTCGGCGAATTCGATGATCTCTCCCGCCACGTCCACGCCCGTGGCGCCTTCGATGCCCTCCAGGCCAGGTGACGAATTGACCTCGAGGACCAATGGGCCCCGAGCAGAGCGGATCATGTCGACGCCGGCGATGCTCAGCCCGAGCGCCCGCGCGGCACGCAGCGCCGTCCGCCGCTCCTTGGTAGAGAGCTTCGTGGCCTCCGCCGTTCCGCCCCTGTGGATGTTCGACCGGAACTCACCCGGAGCCGCCTGCCGGATCATCGAGGCGACGATGCGGTCGCCGACCACGATCGCTCGGACGTCGCTTCCCCCTGCCTCCTTGATGAACTCCTGCACGAGGATGTTCGCGTTGAGCTGCCGGAACGCGTCGATGACGGACTCGGCGGCTTTGGCGGTCTCGGCCAGCACGACGCCGCGACCCTGCGTGCCTTCGAGAAGCTTGATGATCAGCGGTGCACCGCCGACGAGCTCGATGAGTCCCTTGGTGTCCTTGACGGAGCGCGCGAACGCGGTCACGGGCAGGCCCACGCCCTCCCGTGAGAGGAGCTGGAGCGAGCGAAGTTTGTCGCGCGAGCGAACGATCGCTTGGGACTCGGCCGTCGAATAGACGCCCATCGTTTCGAACTGCCGTACGACCGCCGTGCCGTAGAAGGTCACCGAAGCTCCGATGCGGGGGACGATCGCATCGAGCTCGAGGGGCTCCCCCTTGTAGAAGACGGCCGGATCCTTGGAGCGGACTTCCATGGTGCACCGGAGGAAGTCGATGACCCGCACGCGGTGGCCGCGCTCTTTGGCCGCTTCCCTCAGGCGCCGCGTCGAGTACAGGGAAGCCTTCCGCGACAGGATACCGAGCCTCATTCCTCCTCCTCGTTCGAAGCAGATGTGGTGATGACCTCCGGACCTTCGCCCTCTCTGGCCGCCGCGAAGGAAGCGCTCGGATCCACGATCACCTGCCCGCGGAGCGCCTGACGCCCGAGGAGCATGCGGAAGCCCATCTCGTCGCGGCGCGACAGCGTCAGCTCGATGGGCCAGCGGCGCCCCGCCAGCTCCAACTCCACCTCGATCACGGGCCGCACCTCGACCACCCCGCCCGAGTTGCGCACCTCCCTCTCCTCCAGCACCGGCGCCTCGACGAGCACTGTGGAAGCGCTGGAGCGCTGAACCGGGTGGATCTGGAAGCGCGCCATGTCCTGCCCGTCGCTGCGGAAGCGGTGAAGCCGGAAGGCGTGCAGCGACGACGTCCGGGCACCCGTGTCGAGCTTGGCCTTGATGTTCTGCACTCCGAGACCCGGCAGAGCGACCCACTCGCGCCACCCGAGCACCAGGCGCTTCTGCTTCTTCTTTGCGGCGCGTCTCTTGCTCATACCGGGCAACCTAGCCCCGCCGGAGCGACCCCGTGAAGCCCGGCCGGAGGTGGCATCGCGCACGCGGACGCGGGATGACGACGAAGGCCCGGGACCGCGAACGCGGTCCCGGGCCTGTTACTGCCCGGTGGCATGCCTCCCTCCAGCGAGCAGGATCGTCGACCCGTTGCTGCGGGCCTCCACGAGGTCGACGCACCGTGGTCGCGACCCGTCCAACGACGGATTCGGTCGGCCCGCGCTGCCCGTCTCGTGCCACGCCACGTTCCGCGTGCTCTCATGGAGAGCGGTGGGCGGCCCTGCCATGCCCGTTGGCGGCGCTCTGCGCGGCCCACGCGGCGAGCAGCTCTCACATCTACTCCTTTATATGCGGTCCCGGACCGCGGACCGCAAGTCGGTGTCGGGTCGGCTACGCCGTCGCCGCGCCGCGCCGTTTCGCGACCGCATAGGCGAGCGGTCCCGTGGCCGCCGCCAGCACACCCAATGCGAGGTACGACACCCCGTTCGCTACCAGGGCAGACAGCCCGACGATGGCAGGCACGCACGCCACGAGCACCATACCCGCTGTCCCGACCGGTATCCTGAAGGGGCGTGCCAGGTCCGGCTCTTTGAGACGGAGCGCTACGCTGGCCGTGAAGATCAGCAGGTAGCTGAGGATGAAGAGGAAGACGTCGATGACGAGGAGGAGCTCGAACGAGCCCACGGCGAGCACGGAGTGGATGGCGGCGGCCGCGAGGATCGATCCGTGCGGCGTGCCGAACCGTGGGTGGACGCGGGCGAACGCCCGCGGGAGGAGCCGGTCCCGGGCCATCACCAGCGTCGTCCGCGCGCCCGACGCCAGGTACGCGTTGTAGAGCGCTAGACTGGACACGAGCGCCGCGACCATCATCGCTACGCCGAGGGCCGGACCACCCAGCTCGCTCCCGATCTGTACGAGCGTGAGCCCGCCCTCGGAGCGCCACTCCTCCCAGCGGCCCACGCTCGCCAAACCCGCCAGCGTGGGGAGCAGGTACACCGCGATGACGATCGGGATCGAGAGGAAGAGCGCCCGCGGGATCACGCGCTGGGGCTCGGCGACCTCACCGGCCATGGTCGACATCGACTCATACCCCGAGTAGAACCAGATCGCGACGGTGAGACCGAGCCCGAGGCTCAGGCCGAGCCCCTGGCTCTCGGCCACGAACGGCTGCAGGGGGTTTGCGTTCCACTCCAGGATCCCCAGCACCGTCATCACGACGACGGGCAGCAGGATGATGACCGCGAAGACGGCGGACGAGAGCGCCATGGACCGAAGGCTGCGCACATTGAGCGCCGCGAAGACGATGATCACGGACACGGAGATCAGCCAGCGACCCGGGGGCGGCAGGTCGAGCCAGCTGTTCACGTAGGCCCCCGCGAGCACGGCGTACAGCGCGGTGTCGACGAAGCCGGAGAGGGTGAGCCACCACCCGTTCTGGAAGGCCCAGAAGCGTCCGAGCCCACGATCGACCCAGACGTAGGAGCCGCCTTCCTCGGGAATCGCGGAGGCGAGCTCGGTGCAGATGAGCGCCAGAGGGGCGCCCCACACGAGCGGAATGACGAGGAGGAGCAGCACCGCGAGGCCTGGACCGGTGGACGACACCATCTCCTCGACGCCGAACGGTCCCGACGAGACCAAGACGAAGACGACGAGGAGGATCGTCCCGACCGAGAGGCGGTGTGTCTTGAGCGGCGCCGTCAAGCCGGGGAGCAGGCCGCAGGCGGCGGCAGGCGACGGAGTGGAGGGCAGGCACGTCCGGGGGGGTGCGGCATCGTGTCGCCACGGTGCCCTTCGCGCGGTACGGCCGCAACTACGCGGTTCATCCGAGGCGTCTTCTTGTGGCATCCCAGCAGGCCGTGTGCCAGCTTGTCGCGTCCTCCCAGCCGCGGCCGAGCCCCATGACCGACACAGCGGAAATCCAGGCGCCATCCCGAGGCCACGGTTTCGGGACCGGGCCGGTGTTCCTCGCGAGCATTGGCACGATCCTCGGCGCCATCATGTTCCTCCGCTTCGGCTACGCGGTGGGACACACGGGCCTGCTCGGCGCGCTGCTGATCATCCTCGTGGGGCACGCCGTCACCGTGCCGACCGCGCTCGCGATCGCGGAGATCGCCACGAACAGGCGCGTCGAGGGTGGAGGTGAGTACTTCATCATCTCGCGCTCGTTCGGCACGACCATCGGTGGCGCGATCGGCGTGAGCCTCTACTTCTCGCAGGCGATCTCGGTGGCGTTCTACATGATCGCCTTCGCCGAGGCGTTTCGGCCGCTCGCGGCGTGGTGGCAAACCGCGACGGGGTTCGGCTTCGATCCGCGCATCGTCTCGCTTCCGGCCACCGGCGTCCTGGTGTGGGTCGTACTCCGAAAAGGCGCCGACCTCGGTGTCAAAGCGCTCTGGGCCGTCGCGGCGATCCTGGCCGTCTCGCTCGCGATGTTCTTCCTGGGGACGGGTCCCGACGAGTTCCGGCCGGAGACGATCCCCATGGTCTCGGGGCTCTCGGACCCGGATCCGTTCATGCTCGTGTTCGCGATCGTCTTCCCGGCGTTCACCGGCATGACCGCCGGCGTCGGGCTCTCGGGTGACCTGGCGAACCCGCGCCGCTCGATCCCGCTCGGCATCATGGCCGCGACGGTCGCGGGCATGATCGTCTATATCTTCGTCGTGGTGAAGCTGGCCGTGTCGGTCGATACGGCCTTGCTCGCCGAGGACCAGCTGGTCATGGCGCGCATCGCCGTCTGGGGTCCGATCATCCCGATCGGGCTCGCTTGCGCGACGCTCTCGTCGGCGATCGGGTCGATTCTTGTCGCTCCGCGCACGCTCCAGGCGCTCGGCGGCGACCGGATCGTGCCCGCGCACAGGTTCAACACGTTCATCGCCCGCGGGCTCGGCCCGGCCAACGAGCCACGCAACGCCACCCTCGTGACCTCCGTCATCGCCGTGGTCTTCGTGGTCCTCGGCGACGTCAACCTGGTGGCGCGCATCGTGTCCATGTTCTTCATGGTGACGTACGGGGCGCTCTGCGCGATCTCCTTCCTGGAGCACTTCGCCGCGCGCCCGTCGTACCGGCCGTCGTTCCGCTCGAAGTGGTACCTGAGCCTCTTCGGCGCGGTGATGTGCCTGGTGCTGATGCTCCAGATGGATCTCTTCTACGCCCTGGTCGCGATCATCGTGATGGCGGGGCTGTACGTCGTGATCCGCCGCTCTCGGGGGGGCGTGGACGACCTGGCGGCGATCTTCCACGGCGTCATGACGCAGGCGACCCGTTACCTACAGATCCGTCTGCAGAAGACGCCCCCGAGCGACTGGCGCCCGAGTGTGATCATGATCACACCCCGGACCTTCGACCGCTCCGCTCCGGTCCAGCTCCTCGAGTGGCTCTGCCACCGGCACGGGTTCGGCACGTATCTGCACCACATTCCGGGTGTGTTGAACCGAGCCACGTTCCGTGAGAGTCGCTCGATCCAGGACCGCCTCGTGCGTACGGTCCAAGAGAGGCGCGGCGCGATCTACGTCGACACCATGATCAGCCCCTCCATGGCATCCGCGCTGGCTCAAAGCCTCCAGATGCCGGGGGTCTCCGGCATGGAGAACAACACCATCCTCTTCGAGTACGGCGTGCACGATGGCTCCGGCGTGCTCGACGAGATCGTCTCAGGGCTGAACATGGCGGGCTCGACCCGGATGAACCGGCTGGTGTTGCGGCACGGGGACAACTTCTTCGGTTCGCGGACCTCGATCCACGTGTGGCTCACCTGGCACGACGCCCGCAACGCGAACCTCATGATCCTACTGACCTACATCCTGCTCGGGCACCGGGATTGGACAGGGGCCGAGGTCTCCATCTTCGCGGCGTACCCGCGCAGCGAGGCGCGTGAGAGGACGGAGGATCTGCACACGATGATCACCGAGGGTCGTCTCCTCATAAGCGAGAAGAACGTGACGGTGATTCCGACCGACGACGGCATCGACTTCCAGAAGCTCGTCCAGGCGAAGTCGGACACGGCCGACCTCGTGATGCTCGGTTTCACCAACGCGAGGCTCGAGCAGAAGGGGGTTGAGCTCTTCAAGCGTTTCGGCACCCTGCGCGACACCCTCTTCGTGTCGGCCGAAGAGGAGATCGACATCGACTAGGGTCGTGGAGACCCTAGCGCTCGGGGGTGGCGCCGGCCCCGCTCTCGGCCCCGCCCTCTACGAGCTGAACCGGGAAAGCCTCCGTCGCTGTACCCACGTAGAGCGTGCGGTGCGGGAACGGGATCTCGATGCCCGCTTCGTCGAAGGCCGCCTTGATCTCGGCCTGGATGCCGTTCTTCACGGCGAGGAAGTTCTGGCGAGTCGTCCAGATGCCGACCTTGAAATCGATCGACGACTCGCCGAAGCCCTCGAAGACGACGATCGGCTCGGGCTCCATGAGCGCGAGCGGGTTGCGCTGCGCCACCTCCAGGAGGATCCGCCGCACCCGCGCCACGTCTTCTTTGTAGGCGACGCCGACGAGCACGTCGAGGCGCCGGATGGGGAAGCGGGTGATGTTCGTCACCTGGCTCTTCACCATCGTCTCGTTCGGGATCCGCACCATTTTGTTGTCGAAGGTGCGCAGCTTTACGCTGATGCTGTCGATCGAGAGCACGAAGCCCGTGACGCCACCGACCTCGATGAGGTCGCCCACCACGAACGGCCGCTCCGCGATGAGGAAGATGCCGCTGATCAGGTTCGACACGCTCGTCTGCGAAGCGAACCCGAGCGCGATCCCGAGCACGCCGGCCGCACCGAGGAGCGGGGCGAGGCTGAAGCCGAGCTCGTTGAGGGACGTGATGAGGAGGATCGCCATGCCGAGGTAGAACGCGAGTCGCCCCGCTACGAGCCCCGCCTGTGGAGTCATGAGCCCCGTGATCCACGTCCGCAGCCACTTCGAGGCCAGGTACACGATCGGCAGGCCGAGGACGACGATGACGAGCGTCCTGAGAGCCGGCGCCGACGTGAGCGCGTCGAGCAGTTGCTCCAACGACGCGGCGCCCTCCGACTGGTCGGCTTGCTGCAGCAGGGCCGCGAGGGCCATCGTCGTCATAGTCCGAGGCTCGAGAGGGAGCGGAGACGATCGAACGTCCTGACGTGCAGCCGGCGCCCCGCGCGGACCCGTGGGGAGGCGAGGAGGTCCGCCGGGCCGGCCTCGGCCGGTGGCTCGTCTCCGTACCGGATCTCGCTTCCGTCAGGGGAGTCCTCGTAGCGGACCTGCACCTCGTCCGTCCAGTTCCTCTTCCCGTCCGAGAAGAGCGAGAGGTGGGCCACCTGGAGCGCGAAGCGCTCCACGGGGAGGGACGTGGTGGACTCGTTCACCAGGCGAAGAGGGCACATGCCCACGTGCGGTAGGAAGAGCGTGTCGTCCACCGCGGCCCGGGCCGAGGTCGACAGCCAGTAGGCGACCTCGCCCTCGGTGAAGCTGCCCCACCAAGTGTCCGACAGCACGATGCTCGGCAGGTCCAGAAGAACCGTGTCGAGCCGGCGGTGCGCCATCACGATCTGAACGAACAACGGGATCCGCACGTACACGTTGGCGTCGCGGCGGGGTGGGAGGTGGTAACGATGCTCGTGTGAGACGACGAGCATGCGGTCGGGCATCGCGGGACGAATCGACACGGCCCCGTCGGCCGGGACGGCGAAGCGCATCCAGTCCCCCTGGTCGGGATCGGTCGGCTCGGGGGAGCGCTGCTGCTGGATCCAGAGCTCGCCGGCAGTGCGCCTCAGGATGAGCCGGAGCGTGCCCCACTCGCCCGTACGCGTCTCCCCGACGGGGAGGGTGACCCCTCCCCAGGGACGGCCTTCGACGAGGGGCTGCATGTCGGGGCTCAAGCGACGTACACGGTCTTCACGTTCACGAACTCGAGCATGCCGTGCCGACCGAGCTCACGCCCGTATCCACTGTCCATGACACCGCCGAACGGTAGCCTCGGATCGGACCTGACGAAGGTGTTCACGAAGCAGCACCCCGCGTTCAGCTCCTCGCGCGCGAGCCGCTCGCCCTCCGC
>JBFGFY010000105.1:0-11591 GCA_041579355.1 Longimicrobiales bacterium
GCCGCCGCAGGGCTGAGCGCCCCTGCTCAGCCTCCCAGCCGCGTCCAGCGCTCGCGGGGCGCGATGCGGTCGCCCTCGCCCCCGGGCACCCAGATCACGACCGCCTTCACGGGACCTTCCAGGACGCGGTGGACGATCTCGTCGGCAGGCCTCACCACACCCGCCATACCCGGCTCGAGTCGGTGCTCGACGCCATTGACGACGTGGCCGAGCACACCCTCTACGACGTAGAAGATCTCCATGGAGCCGTGCCGGTGCCCCGCCGACGGGCTCGCGCCCGCGGGGAAGGTGATCTCGCCGACCTCGAGCTCCGTGCCGCCGAGGTTCGTCTCGTCCAGCAGCATCTTGATCACCGTGCCGCTCCCGAGCGTGAGCTGGCGCACACCCGAGCTCGAGCGGGCATAGGACTCCGCCGCCTGCGCCTCGAGTTCGGGCGCCATCGCGAACAGCACCGCCGCCGCCAGCACCGTCGACCCTACCGTCCTCGTCGTCCTTTGCATCGTCTCTCCTCCCCGTGGCACGTCGCTCGGATGGGCCCGTAGATTGCCCGACCCGACGATATCGCCCCCGCGGGGGCATGGAACAGGAGGCCGCCATGGACGACGCCACCGGAACGCCCCTCTCGCGTCGGAGCGCCCTCGGCGCCATGGGAGCCGCGGCAGCTCTCCCCCTGGTGGGACCGGCCCCGGCGGAGCCGCGGCGCATCGAGGGGCGCGTCGCGCTGGTGACCGGCTCGGGACGCAACCTCGGGCGCGCGGCGGTGCTCGAGCTCGCCAGCCGCGGCGCCGACGTGATCGTCAACGCCCGCTCGAGCCGGGACGAGGCGGAGGCCGTGGCCGCCGAGGCGCGCGCCATGGGCGTGCGGGCGATCGCTCTCCTCGCCGACGTCGCGGTCGAGGAGCAGGTCAACCGCATGGTAGCGGAGGCCCTTCGCGAGTTCGGCCGCGTCGACATTCTCATCAACAACGCCGGCTTCCGCGGCGCCCGCCCCTTCACCGAGATGACGACTGCGGAGTGGCGAGCGGCCACCGCGGTGAACCACGACGGCCCGTTCTACTGCACGAAGGCGGTGGTGCCGGGCATGATCGCCAACCAGTGGGGCCGGATCATCACGGTCTCCGGCCTCAACTCCTGGCACGGGCGCGCTGGGTGGGCGCACGTGTGCGCGTCAAAGATGGGCGCGGTCGGCATGACGCGGGCGCTCGCGGCAGAGCTGGGTCCGTACAACATCCTGGTCAACCACGTGGTGCCCGGTGCGTTCCTTGCGCACCCGGACGAGTCGTCGATCCCGACGGGCCGGATCGGTCTCGACGAGGAGCTCGCCAAGGTCTACGCGTTCCTGTCGTCCGACGACGCGAGCTACGTCACTGGCCAGACGTTGCACGTCAACGGGGGCGACCACCGCTACTAGTCGGCGCGCCGACATGTGACTCCCGCGAGCTCTCCTGGTCTAGGGAAGCGGAACCAAAGAACCCTGCACCAGGAGGAGAGTCACATGGCCAGCTCGGTCGCGAAGGTCATCGAGGTCGTCGGCAGCTCGAGCAAGGGGTGGGCCGAGGCCGCGGACACCGCCGTGAAGACCGCGAGCAAGACGGTCAAGAACATCACGGGTGTCGAGGTCGCGGGAATGACCGCGCAGGTCGCGGGCGGTAAGATCAAGACGTACAAGACGACGGTGAAGATCGCGTTCGGCATCGAGGGCTGAGCGCGCCAAGCAGGAGAGCCACGATGACGCGTAAGCCGGGAGCGCTACACCTCGGTCAGGTGTTGGACGACGAATCCGCCGAGCCCACGGGAGACGCGCTCGAGATCAAGAGCGACAGCCTCACGACGCACGGCGTGATCGTCGGGATGACGGGCTCGGGCAAGACCGGGCTCGGCGTCGTCCTGCTCGAGGAGATCCTGGCGTCGGGTGTGCCCGCGCTGATCCTGGATCCGAAGGGCGACATGGGGAACCTGCTCCTGAACTTCCTCGATTTCCGAAGCGAGGACTTCGAGCCGTGGGTCGACGAGGCGGAGGCGAGCCGTAAGGGCGTGTCGACGGCGCAGCTCGCCGCCGACACCGCCGAGACGTGGCGTAACGGCCTCGCCGGGTCGGGCATCGATGCGAAGCGCATGCGCGCCCTGACCGAAAAGACCGACATGCGCATCGTGACGCCCGGATCCACGGCCGCGCTGCCGCTCAACCTGGTCGGAGACCTGTCGCCCCCTGACGCCTCGTTCGACGAGCACGGCGAAACGATCCGTGACGAGATCGAGGGCCTCGTTTCGGGCTTGCTCGTGATGGCGGACATCGAGGCCGACCCGCTCACCAGCCGCGAGCACATCCTGCTCTCCAACTTGGTCGAGCACGCCTGGAGGGCGGGGCGCTCGCTCGACCTGCCCACGCTCATCCGCGAGGTGCAGACCCCGCCGCTGCGAAAGCTCGGCGTCTTCGAGGTGGACGCGTTCTTCCCGCCGAAGGATCGCACCAAGTTCGCGATGCGACTCAACGGACTGATGGCTTCGCCTTCCTTCGCGGAGTGGATGATGGGGGAGCCGCTCGACATCGGCACGCTCCTGCGCGCCCCGGACGGGCGCCCGCGGGCGAGCATCATTCAGCTCAGCCACCTCTCGGAGTCGGAGCGGCAGTTCGTCGTGACCCTGCTGCTGACGAAGTTCGTGACGTGGATGCGAAAGCTGCCGGGGACCTCGGAGCTCAGGGCGCTCATCTACGCCGATGAGGTGATGGGCTTGGCGCCGCCGAGCGCGGAGCCGCCCACGAAGCGGCCGATCCTCACGCTGTACAAGCAGGCCAGGGCGCACGGGGTCGGTGTGGTCATGGCGACGCAGAACCCGGTCGACCTCGACTACAAGCTCATGTCGAACGCCGGCACGTGGATGGTCGGGCGGCTCCAGACCGAGCGGGACAAGGCCCGTATCATCGAGGGACTGCGCTCGGCCTCCGGGGACGTCGACGTCTCGGCTTGGGACGCGCGCATCGGGGGGCTCGGCAAGCGGCAGTTCTTGCTCAAGACGGCGAAGTCTCCCCAGCCAACCCTGTTCACGACCCGCTGGGCGATGTCGTTCCTGCGCGGCCCGCTCACCCGGGCCGAGCTCAAGCGCATCAAGGAGGAGCGGCCGGAGTGGGCGGCTTCCGCGTCGGCTCCTGCGGCCTCTCCCGCGGCGGCGGCCGCCGTCGACCCGAAGTCGGACGAGAGCTCGGTGGCGCCGAAGGTCGCCGACGGGGTCCGGGTCCGGTACCTCGACCCGGCCGCGCCGTGGGGCCGAGACCTCGGCGTCGACCCGCGCGGCCAGCGCCTCGAGCCGGGGCTGGCCGCCCGGGTGCGCCTCCTCTTCGACGAGACCAAGGCGGACGTGCGCCACGAGGAGGAGTGGGAGGCGGTGCTCTTCCCACTCGGGACCGATTTCGATCCCGAGGAGGCCGTGGCGGTGGACTACGACGCACGCGACTTCCGCGACGAGCCCCTCGACGGCGCGGCCTACTCGCTGCCGCAGGCTCCGATCGACAAGTCGGACTTCTTCAAGTCCGCGGAGAAGGCCATCGAGGAGCACCTGTACCGCAACCGCGCGTTGACTGTGTACCGGAACTCGGCGCTCAAGCTCTACGCCCGTCCGGGAGAATCCGAGGAGGACTTCAAGGCCCGCTGCCTCGCGGCCGCCGAGGACAAGGCGGACGAGGCGGCCGAGAAGCTGCGCGACCGCTACGCCGGGAAGCTCAAGACCGCCCAGAATCGCATGGCACAGGCGGAGCGGCGGCTTCGTGAGCTGGATGTGGACGTGGGCCAGCGCCGCCAGCAGGAGATGATCGCCGGCGCGGGCGAGCTGCTGGGCATGTTCCTGGGCGGCCGGCGGCGCGTGCGGAGCCTCTCGGGCCTCGCCTCCCGCCGCTCCCAGACGCGCCGGACGCAGGAGCGGCTCACGAGCGCGGAGGAGAAGGTGGCCGAGCAGCAGGAGGCCATCGCCGAGCTCGAGCAGGAGCTGGCCGAGGAGATCGAGGAGATCTGGAACAAGTGGCGCGAGACGGCCCAGGAGATCGAAGAGTTCGAGGTCACGCTCGAGAAGAACGACATTTCACTAGACGAGCTCGTGCTCTTCTGGGCGCCGGTATCGTGATTGCCGGGCGGGAGCGATAGCCGTAGGCTGGCGTCCCCGGGCCGCGCGCCCGGCCCCTCCACGCCTAGGTGATGCACCGATGCCGACCCCGTTTATGCGCCTCGCCCGTGGCCTCGCGGCAGCCACCCTCGTCACGGTCGCCGCCCTCGCCGTTCCGCTCCACGCGCAGGAGCTCCCACGGCTCATGCCCGACGACCTCTTCCGACGCAACATCGGGCAGCAGGGCGACATGGACCGGCGCTTCCCACCGCACCGCGTCATGGGCAACCTCTATTACGTCGGCACCGCCTCGCTCGGCGCGTTCCTCGTCACCACACCCGCCGGCCACATCCTCATCAACAGCTGCTTCGACCGGACCGTGCCGCTCATCCGCCAGTCGGTCGAGGAGCTGGGCTTCGCGTTCGAGGACATTGCCGTCGTGCTCGGCAGCCACGGGCACGGCGACCACATGCAGGGCGACGGCCTCGTGAAGGAGCTCACGGGCGCACAGGTCATGGTGATGGCCGAGGACATCCCGCTCCTGCGGCCCAACGGAAATCCCGCCGAGCATCCGGTCGATCGCGTGCTGCGCGACGGCGACGTGGTCGAGCTCGGGCGGTTCCGGCTCGTGGCCCACCGCACGCCGGGCCACACGCCGGGGTGCACCAGCTGGGAGATGGACCTTCAAGAGGGCGGCCGAACCTACAAGGCGCTCATCAACTGCAGCATCGGCGTGAACCCCAACTACCAGCTCCACAACAACCCCGAGCGTCCGGGCATTGTCGACGAGTACCGCTACAGCTACGCCAAGCTGAGGTCGCTCGACATCGACATTCCGCTCGGCTCACACCCGGGGATGTACAACCTGGAGGAGAAGTACCCGCGCATCGGGCAGACGCCGAACCCGTTCATCGATCCCGAGGGGTACCTCTACGAGATCGCGCTCAACGAGCAGGCGATGGGGCTGAGGCTCGAAGAGCAGCGGAGGGCGGCGGCGAACTGAGGCCGGGGTCCTACATCGCGAGCCGCTCGTAGACCGCGACCTCGCCGGCGAGCTCGCCCGGCCCGGCTATCGACGAAAGGTAGAGCCGCCGCGGGTACACGCTGTACTTGGGGCTGAAGGTGCCAACGAAGTCGAGGCGTCCGTCGCCGTCCAGGTCGCCCGCCCAGTTGATGTCGAAGCGCGGCTCGTCGCAGAAGCCGTCCCCGGCGACGTCGTACAGCATCTGCGTGCGGGTGCCGTCGCTCAGCGTCAGTCGCCCGTCGCAGCCGATCTCATCCGAGGCGGTGAGCCGGAACGTCCACTGCCGGCTCCCCAACCTCACGACGAGCTCCGGATCGTTGGCGAGGAGCGAAACCGTGAACTCGGTGCCCGAGCGGGCCGCGCCCGGCGCGAGTCGGTCAACGCCGCCCACGAGCAGCGTGGGCTCCGGCGGGTCGATCGCGAGACGATGCTCGACGAAGTCGTCCTCGCGGAACGTGTCCCACGTCACGGAGACTCGACGCAGCTCGGCGTTCTCCCCGTCCAGAAACAGGCCGAGCCAGTCGCCCGAGGCGGGGAACGGAACCTCTTCGGAGTAGAAGCCGTCGACGATGTCGTCGTACACGACCACCACAGGGCCGCTCGCCTGCTGGAGCCCCTGCGCGCGCGTGCGCGTGACGTCCGTGCCGTCGAAGTAGGTGGAGCCGCCGATCCCCGAGCGATACACGGTCGCATCGTACGTCAGCCCGCCCGCGACGGTCGACGTCTGCACGACCGCTCCCTCGCCGGCCAGACTCGCTGGGTGCGGGCCCCCGACGAGCACTTCCTCGAGCACACGCCCGTCGAGCCCCGCCGGGATCTCGGCGCCCACCAGCCGGAGAGCGGTCGGGGTGAGGTCGACGTTGCCGGTCGGGATGTCCGACGCGACGCCGCTCTTGATCGCCGGACCGGCTGCCACGAAGGTCGCGCGAATGTCCCAGGGGCTCGCGCTCCCGTGTCCCGCGGTGCCGGGTGAGAGGACGGTGCCCCGGTAGCCGAACTCGTTCTCCTCGTCGGTCCACTGCGGGCTGATCAGGATGTCAGCGGAGCGCTCGTGGTCCCAGCCGATCACGCCGAAGGAGAGCGTACCGGGAAGACGGCCCTGGTCCGGATCCGCGGCGCCGGCGCGCATGAACACCGGACCGACCCAGTCCGTGCGCTGGAGGAGCTCGACGATCCGGCGGGTCCGCTGCTCCCCGCCACGGCGCACCCAAATCGCGTACCCCGCCACGACGACGTCCGTGGACCGCACCGATTCCTTCAGACCTGCTTGCACGAGGAGGTTGGTGAGCGATGTCGAGCCCACATACGTCGTGAAGCCGTGGTCGGAGGTGACGAGGATGTTCGTGCGCTCCCGCAGCCCGCGCGCCTCCAGTCCGTCGATCAGCCGTGCGATCTCGGCGTCCACGCCCGCCAGCACCTCGAGCGTCTCGGGTGCGCCGATGCCTCGCGCGTGGGCGGTGCCGTCGGGCTCGGTGAGCCAGGCCGCGGCGACGTCCGCGTCCGCCCTGTCGAGGCCGATGAGCAGGAGCGCGTCGATCGCCCGGGTCACGAGCGGCACGGAGGAGGCGCCGAAAGGGACCTCCGGCACCGGCCCGAGCACCTCGGCGACGACCCGACCGAGCGAGTCCGGAATCGTGAGCTCGTGGTGCACCAGCCCCGCCCCCGCCCCCCGGTGGTTGAGGAGCATGGCCGAGCCCGTCGACCCCGAGGATGCGGCGAAGAAGGTGAGGCCCTGCTCGGCGAGCATCTCCCCGATCGTGGGTGCGGTGAGCAGACGACCGCCCGTGGCTTGGTCGATGAGGCGGAGGTCCGCCGCGTCCGACATGTCGAGCGTGCGTGTCGAGTCCACGCCCGGTAGGTAATAGGTGTTGCCGAGGAGGCCGTGACCGCCGGGGTTACGCCCGGTGACGATCGAAGGACCGTTCACGCGCGTGACCGTCGGGAAGACGGCGTGGTGGGCCAGGCCTCGGACCCCGCTCTCCGCGAGAGCGTTCAGGTTGGGCATGATCTCGGCGGTCACGTAGTCGGGCCGAAGCCCGTCGACCACCAGGATGATCACCTTGTCCCGTTGGGTCTCCTGGGCGCACCCGGCGGCGACCAACATGGCCGCGAGGGCGACGGCGAGCCGCCGCGCGAGCGCCGCGGAACTGTCGCGAAGGGTTCGAGCGGTCGGTGACACGGAACCTCCTGGCAGACGTGAAGCACCCCCGAAGATCTTCTCGGCCCAGGCTCGGCCCGGTCAAGCGCTGCGCTTGAGGGGGCCCGCCGGCAGGCGGTACGTTGGGCCCCCTATGGCCAATCTGAACGACGAGAGCGAAGAAGGCGTTTCGCTCTTCCCGATGTTCAATATCCTCGCCTGCACGCTCGGGGTGATGGTCTTCGTTCTCGCGACCGTCGCCAGCGTTTCGCTCGGAGCGGACAAGGCGGTCGAGTTCGTGGCGCCCGACTTCCCGCCCGAGCTCGGCCGCGTGGTGCCCACGTGGGTCGAGTGGGACGGCCGCGAGCTCGTCCTCTACCCGTCCGGCGAACGGGTCGCCTTCGAGCAGGATCTGCGTGCGATCCCGACGTTCGAGCGCACCTACGCGTACATGTTCGAGCGCCTCGCGGGCACCGCCCTCGGTTCGGCCCTCGCCGACGCCTCGATCGAGTCGGGGCGCTACATGATCCTCTTCGTCCGGCCCTCCGGCTTCCGCACGCTGACCGAGATTCGCGGATACCTACAGCTGCTCTCCATCGACGTCGTCGAAGTCCCGATCGAGCAGGACTGGCAGCGCATTCGGGTGCAGTAGCCGCTCATGTATAGGAAGCTTCGGTCCCACCAAGAGGGCACCCCGCTCGACCTCGATTCCCTGATGGACATCCTGTCCTGTCTGGTCGGCGTCATGCTGTTCCTCGTCATCTACACGGTGCTCGAGCTCGGGTCGGCGGCTTACCAGGCCGAGGTCGTGGTGAGCCGAGAGCGGATTCCGGACACCGAGCGCGTCATGGTCGTCGCGAACGGCGGCACCGTGCGGGTCCTCGACGTGCGCGGGCCACTCTCCGAGCTGCTCAGCGGCTTCGAGATCGTGCAGTCGTTCGGGGAGGTGGCGGTCTTCGTTGAGGCGAACCCGCGCACCTCGGGCGACGCGTACTTCGAGTACTCGCTACGACATCAGACGCGCTCGACGGCGGACCTCCTGGGCCTGCTCGACCTCGTCGTCGCGGAGCGACCGGGCATGGCAGGCGACAGCCTGCATCAGCTGGGGCCGGGCTCGCGCTACGCCGAAGCGCTTCGTCAGCTCGATCCCGAGCGCGTTTGGCTGTCGTTTGCGGTCGATCCGGGAAGCGGAGACATCTTCCGCCGAGCCCGCGAGATCGCGATCGCAGGCGGCTTCGCGACGGGCTTCGATCAGCTCGAGCTGAGCTTCCCGATGTCCATCGCGCTCTCGCGGGACAACCTGGCCGACCTGCTCAGCCCCATGACCCAGCTCGACAAGCCCCTCAGGTGATGTCGCGCCGCCGACCACGTATGATGAAGATCACGCAGCTCCGGAGGGTCCATGGGACCGTGTCCCAAGTGCGGTAACACGACATCGCCCGAGCACGCTTTCTGCCTGCACTGCGGGACCGTCCTCGAGCGGGCGTCCGAGCCCGGTGCCGAGCAGACGTCCGCGCTCGCCGGCACGCTGCCTCCGCCCGGTCCCGCCGTGCCCGGCGCGCGGACGCCACCGGAGGCCGCGAAGCCGCGACGCACGAGGCGCTCGGTCCAGGACTTCACCCTACCGCTGGTCGTTGCGCTCGTCCTGAGCCTCCTCCTCCAGCAGGCCATCAACTCCGTGGTGCCGCCGGAGACGTACTTCTACCGCCTCTTCCGTCCGGCCGGCAGCTGGATCATGAGCGTGGTGCCCGGGCTGATCGCGTTCGTCTTCATTTGGACCATCACGGACCTGATCATGAAGTTCCGCCTCGCCCGGGTGAACGAGGCCGACCTCTCGCGCTCGGAGATCGCGCGCCTCCCGGCCCAGGTCGCGCAGGACTCTCCGGGCGCCGTGATCCAAAAGATGAGGAGCTGGGACGGGCGCCTTCTGGCACGGCCCGTCGGACGACGCGTCGTCTCGGTTCTGCAGCACCTCGACACGGTCGACGCTCAGCGCGCGCACGAGCTGATCCGGCACCAGTCCGACCTGGAGACGGACGCCGCCTCCTCCGGCTACCGCACGGTCAAGCTCTTCATCTGGGCGATGCCCATTCTCGGCTTCATCGGGACCGTGCTCGGCATCAGCCTCGCCGTCGGCGGCTTCTCCGAGTTCCTCACGACGAACGTGAGCATCGACGAGATCGACCGGGTCACCGAGGAGCTCGGAAGCGTCGCACAGGGGCTCTCCTTCGCGTTCGACACGACGCTCCTGGGACTCCTGGCTGGCCTCGCGGCGAGCGTGGTGAGCTCGGGCGTCCAGGCTCGCGAGGAGCGATTGCTGACGCGTTTGGAGGAGCTCGGCCTCCGCATGATGGAGAGCGTGACGCCTCATGCTACCCCGGCGGTCGCCACGGCTTACGGCGTCGCTGACCCGAGCGGCGAGTTCGACAAGATGATGAGGGCGAGGCTCGCGCAGCTCACCGGCCAGATGGACCAGTTCACGAAGGCCGTGCGGGTGGGCCTCGACGGCTTCCTCGGAGAGTGGGCGAAGCTCCCCCCCGAGGTCGAGAAGGTCGCCGCCGACATGACCGGCCTGCGGAAGCATCTCGCCTCGGCGGCACAGAGCACCGACCAGCTCATCCTGGAGACGCGCGTGCTTCTGGAAGGGCTCCGCGAGGCGTCGGAGAAGATGGGCTCGGGACTCGAGGCGTCGATCGGGTCGGTCTCCGACACCGTCGAAGGGCTCGGTGGGCGTCTGCAGACGGTCACCGAGCGCCTCGCCAACAACATGTCGTCGCTGAGCGAGCGCGTGGCGTCGTCCGAGGCGCACCTCAAGTCCGGGCTGGTCGGACTCCAGGCCGCTCTGGAAAAGAACCAGCGCGATGGCGAAGGAACCGCCGAGGCCATGCAGGCCCTCTCGACTTCGATCAGCGACCTGGGCGAGCGTCTGGCGGAGTTCCGCGAGGCGCAGGCCGCGCTGGCCCCCATCCTCGGTCAGCTCGCCGGGCCGCTGGAGCTGAGGCTGACCCCTGTCCCGGCCCGCGGAGACGGGCGCTAGTGGAGCCAGGGCGGACCTACATCGACGTTGTCATCGCCGGAGAGGACCACACCTTCGACCTCACCGACGTGCCTACCGTCAGCATCGGCCGGAACCCCCAGAGCACGGTCGTCCTCGCGGACGACCCGAACGTGTCGCGTAAGCACGCGCTGATCCAGCGCGAGGCATCGGGCGAGTACTACCTCTCCGACCTCGGCAGTCGGAACGGCACGACCCGGAACGGCATGCCCGTTACGGCGCCAGTCCCCCTCCGGGACGGCGACTCGTTCACGATCGGCAGCCACCGCTTCGCTTTCCACCAGACCTCGCCCCGCGAGGCCTCCGACGAGGCGTTCCAGGACCCGACCGACGTGCTCGTGGTCGAGCGCATGATCACGGTCCTCGTGCTCGACATCCGGAACTACACGGTGCTCGCCCGCGAGCTCGGCGAGTCCCGCATCAGCGAGATCATGAACCGGCTCTTCCACGAGTCGGGCCAGCTCCTCAAGAAGCAGGGGA
This sequence comes from Longimicrobiales bacterium, assembly GCA_041579355.1. Classification (GTDB taxonomy): domain Bacteria; phylum Gemmatimonadota; class Gemmatimonadetes; order Longimicrobiales; family Gaopeijiaceae; genus UBA2982. Next base: position 10,792 of record JBFGFY010000105.1, read on the forward strand.
GCTGGGCACAGAAGTACATCGGGGACGCCGTCATGGCCGTTTGGGTCCACGCGGAGGAGACGGCCGGGCCGCGCGACCTGGTCCCCCTTTTCGAGTCGCTCGTGCACCTGTCGGGCATCATCGACACGCTGAACGACGAGTTCGCGCTGCCTCACAGGATGGCGTTCGGGGCCGGCATCAACTCTGGCCTGGCGGTCACGGGCAACATGGGCAGCGCGGGGGTCGCCGATCACACCGCGATGGGTGATGCGGTCAACAAGGCGTTCCGCCTGGAAACGGCTACGAAGGAGGTCGGGCGCGAGGTGCTTCTCGGCCACTCGACGTTCGCAATGATCCGTGCCCCGGAGAGCGTCCGCCCCCTGCTCTCGGTGCACACCGTGCACCTCAAGGGCTATGACGCTCCCGAAGAGGCATATGGGCTCGGTCTCACCGATCTGGCGCGCTTCGTCGACGCGCTCCGCCTCTGAGGACCGCTTGGTCGCCGGCCCGAGCGAGCGCGGAGGATCTGTCGTGGTGTCCGCTTGTGGCCGGACGCACCGCGGGCGAGTGCGGGCCGAGAACCAGGACCGGCTCCTGGTCGCGGACCTCGGCGACGGGGCGCTCCGAGCGTACGTGGCGGAGGAGTCGGGACGCGCGTCGACGGTAGGGCCTCTGCGCCTCCGGCTGAGCGACCGAGGGGTCTTCCTGCTCGTCGCCGACGGGATGGGCGGGCGTGCCGGCGGCGCACGGGCGAGCACGCTGGCCGTCGACGCCGTCCGGCGCTCGCTCGTCGCGGACGCGGACGGTGTCGACCCGAGCCA
>JBFGFY010000106.1:0-11541 GCA_041579355.1 Longimicrobiales bacterium
AGAGGTCGTCCTGTCCCGTGTAGCGGTGGAGCACGACGAGCAGCGCGGCCAGGAGCTGCCACCCTTCCCGGTCGCCCCCCCCCGAAGCGGGGGTCGGCGTGAAGACCTCCCCCGCCACGAACGGCTGGATTCTCCGCCGGGCGCGGGCGACGGGCAGGTCGAGCACGGGAGGGGAGCCCGCGAGGGTCTCCTCCCAGAAAGACTCCCAGTCCTGGGGCGACGATTCTCCCACGTCAGGACGTGGCCGCAGCTTCGGGGATGGTCTCGACGCCCGTGTATGGCTCGGTCATCATGACGACGACTTCGCGGTCCCCTTCGAAGGGTTGCCGTGCATGCGCCACCGACATGTTGTCGAGGAGCATGATGTCACCCTCCTTCCACGGGAACATCACCCTCTCCGCCTGATAGGCGGCGTGGATCTCGGCGACGTCGTCCGGGGCGATGGGTGAGCCGTCGCCGTAGTAGGTGTTGTAGGGGAGGCCGCTCTCCCCGAAGTCGTCCAGAAGGGCGTTTCGAAGGTCGGGCTCGAGCGTCGTGACGTGGAAGAAGGCCGCGTGGTTGAACCAGAGCAGCCTGTCGTTCTTCGGGTGGCGGCGAATCGCGGGACGGACCTGGCGGGTCCTCAGCCGGTCACCGTCCTTCCACTCGAACTCGATGCAGTTCTGGCGGCAGTAGGCCTCCACCTCGGCCCGGTCGTCCGTCTGGAAGACCTCCTGCCACGACAAGCCGAAGCCGTCGTTGTAGTTGCGGACCAGGGACCAACCCTTCTCCGTGAAGCGCTCGCGCAGGTCCGGGCTCAGCCGGTCGTGCACCCTGCCGACATCGGCGATCGGGGTCTCACCTCCGCCGGTGGCCGCGACGCGACAGCAGAAGTAGATCTTCATCGCCCAGGTCAGCCAATAGGTGCCCTCGTTGTGAGGGTTGATGGTCCGGTCCTTGGGATACACGGTCGACGTGTACACCTTGCTGCCCCGGGTCTCCCGGGGCGTCGACCGGTCCACGTACTCCAGTGGGGGACCGTCCGAAGTCGCGGCGACAAAGGCCTGGAAGGCCTCCACGCTGTCCACGCGGAAGCCGCGGAAGAGCACCGCTCCGTGCTTGGCGAAGAGTTCGCGCACGAAGGCGCCATTGCCCTGCGCCCACGCGGTGAGATCCACGGCGTCCATGGCGGGCTGCACCATCACGGGGATCGCGCGATCCTCGAACATGGGCTTCACGGTCACCAGCGATTCGGTGGATCCCTCCACGGGCCGGCGACGGACCTGGGAAAGGGGCTTACGGCCCGGCTTCGTCTTTTTAGTCGTCATGAAAGACCCTAGCGGTTGTGGGGGGCAACGGAGGGCTATTTTCCATATTACAGCAACCATGCGAGAAACGCAGTCTACCTAATAAATAGGGAAAAGGAGGCGCCCGAGTGAGCAGCGACCCGGAGGACGTCCGGTATTCGGTCGTCGTCAACCACGAGGAGCAGTATTCCCTGTGGCCCGAGGGCGAGGGGGAGCTTCCCCTCGGGTGGAGGCTCGTGGGGAAGAGCGGGAGCCGTCAGGAGTGTCTCGACTACATCGAAGAGGTGTGGACGGACATGCGTCCGAAGAGCGTGAGGGACCGCATGGAGGCCGCAGAGGGCTGAGTCCTGGGCGGGTAGCGGGCGGGGTTCGCCGAGGGCTCAGCCGAGCGCTCTCCGGAGGACGGCGGCCACCTCCTGGGTGAGGAACGCGCTCTGCAGGAGGCCGAAGTGGTCCCCGTCCGCGAGGTGCAGCTCGAAGGTGCCCTCGGATACGTCCTTCCATGGAGGGAGTGCCTCGGGAGGCACGGCCCGGTCGTCGCGGCCGCCGAACGCCACGACCGGGCACCGCATGCGGGGAGTGGCCGACCCGCGGTACGTGTCGTGGATCTCGAAGTCCGCCCGGAGCTGGGGAAGCATGAGCTCCATCAACTCCTCGTGGTCGAGAACCTCTTCCGGGGTTCCCGAGAGCTCACGCAGGTGCCTCTTGAAGTCCTCGTCCGGCAGGTCGTAGGACCGCGGCCACGTCGGGGCCAGCTGGGGGGCGCCCCGCGCCGCGACGATCAACAGCTCCGGCTCCAGCCCATGCTCCGTCCGCAGGCGTTGCGCCCATTCGTACGCCACGGTGGCCCCCAGACTGTAACCGAACAGCACGAACGGTCGGTCGAGAGCAGTCAGCAGGGCTGAGTCCAGGGCCGGAATCAGCTCGTCCAGGCTCGTGAGTGGCGGCTCGTTGATTCGCCCCTCCCGGCCGGGGAGCTGGACGGGGCAGACCTCGACCAAGGGGCCCAGTAGCCCCTGCCAGGACCGGAAGACGCTCGCGCCCCCGCCCGCGTAGGGGAAACAGAATAGACGGGCTCGGCTCGCGGGCACGGGCCGATGGAACGCCAGCCAGCCGTTCCCCACACCTCGCTGGGCCATCACGCTCCGTGCGCCAGTGCGCCGAAGGGTGCCGCGAGCGTGCTGCCGGCCTCGATCAGCGCTTCGTGCCAAGCTGCGAACGCGCGCAGGAACTCGTTGCGATCCTGCCGCAGGAAGGTCTCCGCCGCGCCCTCGGGGGTTCGGCGCGCCGAGTCGACGTGCAGCAGATAGTGCAGGGCCGCCCGATGGCGGCATAGCTCTGCGAAGTCGGTGTAGGCCATGGGAGTCCGGTACTGGCCCATCGCCTGAAGCTTCGCGTCCAGCCAGGGCGTCACGTCGACCACGACGTTACACACCTTCAAAGGATCCCAGACCTCGTATCCGAGCACCCTGGTCTGGAGTCGGCTCGTTCCGAGGGCGCGCGCCAAGAGAACGTTGGCCGCGTAGTGGTCGACGTGGTGCTCGAAGTAGGACGGAGTATAGACGGCGTCCGGTCGGAGCTCATCGAGCAGCGCGACCAGGTCCGGCTCCGCCCGCCTCGGGTCGAGACGCGTGTCGGGGTGATCCCAGAAGACCTGGTCGAAACCGAGGTGCGACCCGACGTCCTCGGCTTCACGCCGGCGGATGTCCGTCAACGAGCGGTCTCCCTGGGGGCCTCCTCCATCGGTGAGGTACACCACGGTCGCCCGGCCGCCGGCGCGCAGTAGGCCCACCAACGTCCCGCCGAGTCCGATGATCTCGTCGTCGGGGTGCGGTGCCAGCACCAGGACGGTGTCCGCCGTGAGCTCGCGCACGACCTCCACCTCCGTGTCGGCGAACGCGACGGACTCGGTCAGGTGCCCCAGAATCGACCGCAGCTCCGACCGCCCCTTGGACAGGAGCCGCCGAAGGTGATGCCCGAGCAGGCTCACACCCGATCCGGGGCGCCGGGCTTGACCGCGAGCGCGACGAGGTCGTTCGCGAATCGGTCGATGGGCGTCCACCTCGCGAGTCGCGAGAAGAACCGGTGCAGCCTGAGCTCGTTCTTGGCCCCGATCAGCGGCCCGATGAGGGCGTAGCTGACGAATCCGTGCGGGCGGAGCGCCACGACCGTGAATCCGGCTCCGCCCAAGACGCGCTTCATGCGGCCGAGCGAATACGAGTACTTCGAGATGGCCAGGAGCTGCTCCAGCTCGGGCGAAGGCGGCCGTCCCAGGGCCGCCTCGATCCTGCGGCGGGCCCGGCGCACCAGCGTCCAGGCCCCGAAGAGGTCGCCGATGCGCCATGGCATCGGGCCCGAGATCACCAGGCGTCCCCCCGGACGGAGGAGCTGGCGGAGGCGCTCGAGGGCGGGGCCCTCCTCCTCCTGATATTGGAGGAATCCCAGCGCGTAGACGACGTCGAAGCTGGCCGATTCGAGATCCATGGCGAGCGTGTCGCCGCACCGCACCCGGACGGAGGACGCATCGAGCCCCGCGGACCGGACGGCCTCCTCGCACAGCTCGACCATCCGGGGAGCGATGTCGACGGCCGTCACCGCGTGGCCTCGCTGCGCCAGAGCCACGGTCAAAGGCCCGGCGCCGCACCCAGCGTCCAGCACCGAGGCGCCCCGGGGCACATCGTCCGTCAGCTCGAGTGCCAACCGCAGCCGCTCGGCCAGCACCACGTCGTTCGCGCCTTGGGGGTCGCGGTAGACGCGCGACCAGAATTCGGCGTTCGAATCGAAGTAGGAGCGGACTTGACCAGCGTGGCCGCCCTCGGCCTTTCCGTCGGCGGCATTCGGTCCGTTCTGCGGCACCGCCGTCGTCACGTGGAGGAAGCTGGGGAAGGCGCAGCCGAGGAGCCGTTCTTGTAGCCCGCCGAGGCGCTGAGCGCGAGCATGCGCCGGTATACCTCCTCGACCCCCGGGACCCGCTTCCACTCCTCCCCGGGCTCGCGGTGGTGGTGCAACCTCTCGTCGTAGTTGACGGCCGGGTTCGCATCACTCAAGGGCAGCTTCTCCGCTATCTGCCGAACCAAGTCTTCCACGCTTTCGGGGGCCTCGTCGAAATCACACCAGTGGACGGGCGCCGCGCCGTCGGCGTAGCCGAGCAAGCGCTCGTTGTAGCGTCTCCACATCTCCAGCCGCCGCTGGCGGCCCCACTCGGCCTTTTCCTTACCCATTCCCGCGAGCGACCGGGACACGCTGTCCGGGTGGCGGAAGCACACGACGAGGCGGTGTGGGGGCAGCAGCGGCTTCCAGAGGGGGTAGGTGAAGGTCAGCCTCGGGTCCTTGAACCCGGCCACCCGGGCACCGGAGAGCTGCCGCAGGATACGCTTCGCTCGCCAGCGATCCCGCCACCCCCAGCGGAGGTTTGCGGGCGGCGATTCGAAGCTCCCTCCGGACCGAAGCAGAACATGCTCGTTCAGCTGCACGAGGACAGGGTGCTCCCAGTATCCCTTCTCGTTCTTCTCAGACCCCGGGTAGAGCCTCGAGCCGAACTCTACGCCCGCAAGCTGCAACGCGTGGGATACACACGACGTCCCGCTGCGGGGCATGCCGAGAACCACCACGAAATCCGTCAGGTGACTCTGCTCCGTGGGGGTAGGCTTGGGGGGCGGACCGCGGGCCGGGATTGACCGCGCGCGAGGCTGTGAGGCGGTAGCCTATTACAACGTTGTGGGACACTCCGGTGGAGATCAATCCCCGAGCCCGGTCCCTCTGCGATCCGACACCCTGGCATGGCGACTTCCTCCCCTTCATCACACATCCTGGCGATCCATGCGCCAGAGAACCATTGGCTATTCGTCCCGCCTTGGGAGTAGCTTCGAAGATGCCGTCGAGTTACGGTCCCTCGAGGCTTCCCAGGCACGAAAGCTCCCCGCGCTTTGCCGGCGCGCGGCCTCGCCCATGCCCCCCAGGCTATGAGTACAACGACCGCACAAAGCCCCGAAGCGAGCGCTCCTGCGGCCGCGTCCCCTGACGGGGGGGTGGATCGGTCGGAGGCACCCGAGTCGAGCGTTCGCCGTGTCGCTAGGCTCGAGCCTGGTGATCACACCGTCGTGATCGGCGGCGGGCCGGGCGGACTGACCGCGGCGTATCTGCTCGCGAAGCAGAACTACCCGGTCACCGTCCTGGAGGCGACGGACACGGTCGGAGGGATCTCCCAAACCGCGCAGTACAATGGATTTCGCTTCGATATCGGCGGACATCGTTTCTTCACGAAGATCCAGCCGGTGGAGGAGCTGTGGCACGAGATCCTCGGCGACGAGTTCATCAAAGTGCCTCGGCTCTCGCGCATCTACTACAGGGGGAAGTTCTTCGACTACCCCCTCAAGGCCATGAGCGCGCTCAGGGGGCTCGGCGTCTTCACCGCCATCTCCATGGTGGTGAGCTACCTCAAGGCCAACCTCCGGCCGAGTCCGGTCGAGGAGAACTTCGAGCAGTGGGTCTCGAACCGGTTCGGCAAGAAGCTCTACGAAACGTTCTTCAAGACGTACACGGAGAAGGTTTGGGGCATACCGTGCACGGAGATCCGCGCCGAGTGGGCCGCACAACGGATCCAGGGACTGTCGCTCGCGAAGGCGATCGTGTCGGCGGTGCCAATGACGAAGCGCGGGGCGGGCATCAAGACGCTGATCAACGAGTTCCAGTACCCGAAGCTCGGTCCTGGTCAAATGTGGGAGATGTGCCGGGATCGGATTCGTGAGCTCGGCGGCCGCGTCCTCATGCACCATGAAGTCACCTCCATCGAGCACGAGGACGGGCGAATCGCGGCCGTCGGAGTGAAAACCCCGGACGGGGTGACCCGAATCGAGGGGGATCACTTCATCAGCACGATGCCGGTCCGGTCCCTCGTGCAGGCGCTTCGCCCCGAGCCCCCGGCCGATGTCGTGCGGGCAGCCGAGGGCCTCCGCTATCGGGACTTCCTCACCGTCGCCCTGATTCTGGATCAGAGGGACCTGTTCCCGGACAACTGGATCTACATCCACTCGCCGGAGGTGAAGGTCGGTCGTATCCAGAACTTCGGAAACTGGAGCAAGCACCTGCTCGGTGACCCCGATAAGAGCTGTCTGGGCCTCGAGTACTTCTGCTTCGAAGGCGACGGGCTGTGGGAAAGCCGCGACGAGGACCTGATCGCGCTCGCGGCCAAGGAGGTCGACCAGCTCGGTCTGGCCCGAGCCAACCTCGTGGTGGACGGTACGGTGGTGCGCATGCCCAAGGCCTACCCGATCTACGACGAGGCCTATAGGGGCCACCTCGACAAGATTCGCGAGTTCATCGATCCGCTGCCCAACCTGCATCCCGTCGGCCGCAACGGCATGCACAAGTACAACAATCAGGACCACTCCATGCTCACGGCGATGATGAGCATCTGGAACATGCAGGGCGCGAGCTACGACGTCTGGGCCGTCAACACCGACTTCGAGTACCACGAGGAGATGAAGATCCCCGAGGGGCGGACCGAGTCGGAGCCCACGGCCGCCCCGACCGGCTGAGTCCATGCGGCTCGGGCTGCCGTGAGGGCGATACTCACGTATCACTCGATCGACCCTTCGCAGTCGGTCGTATCGGTGCATCCGGATCGCTTCCGGCAGCACGTGGACCTGCTCCTCGAGAGGCGCGTCCCGGTCGTGTCCTTGGTCGAGCTGCTGCGAGATTCCTCCCTCGCCGGCGTCGCGCTGACGTTCGACGACGGATTCGAGAACTTCGCCACGCACGCCTGGCCTGCCCTGCGTGCGCACGACCTCCCGGCGACTCTCTTCGTACCGACCGATTGGGTGGGCAGGGAGAACGCCTGGGATGCCGACGACCGCCGTATCCCCCGCCTGCCGCTACTGGACTGGCCAACGCTCAGAGAGCTCGCTGCGCAGGGGCTGGACGTCGGCTCGCACAGCTGCTCCCACGCGCGCCTGCCGACTCTGTCCGCGAACGAGCTCACCCGCGAGCTCGAGGAATCGCGAGCGGTCATCGAGGCGCAGCTCGGCGCGCTGCCCGCGTGTTTCGCGTACCCATACGGTGACTACGACGAGCATGTCGTCGAATCGGTGGCCGCCGCCGGATACGAGTGCGGCGTCACGATCGAGCTACGGCCGCTGGCCGCGAGCGAGGCGTCGAGCTTCAGGCTGCCGAGGCTCGACGCATACTATCTGGCCAAGCCCGGCGTGATGGAGCGGTGGGGCACGCCGGGTCTCGAGCGCTACCTGCGCTTCCGCGGTGGGCTCAGGCGACTCCGCGCGGCTCTCAGGCCGCCGAGCGGACTCCGGTGACGATGTCGGAGCGGCCCCTTCTCTCCGTGATCGTGCCCGTCCACAATGCAGGTAGCCTGCTGACGGATACGCTGGGTGCACTCGGTCGAAGCGACCTCCCGCGAGCGAAGTGGGAGTTCGTCGTGGTCGACGACGGAAGCTCCGATGACTCGGCGGACATAGCTGGCCGTTACGCCGACACGGTCGTGCGCCTCGGCGGACGCGCGCGCGGCCCCGCCCACGCGCGCAACCGTGGTGCCGAGGCTAGCCGTGGCGAGGTGCTCGTCTTCCTCGATGCCGACGTGCGCGTCGCGCCCGACGCGCTGCGCAAGATCGCGACGCTCTTCGAATCGGATCGCACGTTGGGGGCCGCCTTCGGCTCCTACGACGGGCAACCATCCGCGCCGGGACTCGTGTCTCGATACCGCAATCTGCTGCACCACTACCATCACGTTCGCAATGCCGGTGAGGCGGAGACTTTCTGGGCGGGGCTGGGTGGAGTGCGCACCGAAGTCTTCAACCGGGTCGGAGGCTTCGACGAGGAGCGCTACGCGCGTCCTCAGATCGAGGACATCGAGCTCGGCCGGCGGATCCGCCGGGCGGGTCACCGCATCCTGCTAGATCCGACCATCCAAGGCACGCACCTGAAGAGGTGGACGCTGGCGAAGGTCATGCAGACCGACCTGCTCCATCGCGGCATCCCGTGGACGCGGCTCCTGCTGAGCGAGGCGGGTCGAGGAGAGGCTCTCAACGTCAGCCCCAGGGAAAAGCTTTGCGTTGCGCTGGTTGGAGCGGCGATCCTCGCAGGCGGTGTGGGCCTGGCCACCGGGCGCTGGGTGTGGCTCCTGGCGACGGCCGGTCTGCTCGCCCTGGTGGTGGTGCTGAACATCGAGCTCTACCGATATCTAGCTCGTGGACGTGGCGTCCGCTTCGCTGGTAGCGTGATCCCGCTCCACCTGCTGTACTACCTGACGAGCGGTCTCGCGTATGCCATCGGCAACGTCGTGCATCGTCTCGATCGTACGGGACCGCGGAGCACCACGCCCAGCTCGTTGCACGCTGGGCACGATGACGCTTAGAGTCGCAAGGTCGGGCACTGGGAGGATCGAACATGGCGGGTGCGTTCCAAGACGAGTCCACAACACTGCCGCGGCAGCACGCCCTGGCGTTTGCGCCCCTTCACAAGAGGCACTTCGGAACGGCGATCGGCGCCGCCGCCGCCGTCGTGGTGTCTGGCTGGACGCTCCTCGACCTGCTCGTGAATCCGGGAGACCCCGGCCCGGTCGAGCTCCTCGCCCAGTATTTCACCGGCTACACGGTCTCGCCGCGAGGCGCCCTCGTGGGTGGCCTGTGGGCCTTCTTCGTCGGATGGGTCGCGGGCTGGTTCGTCGCGTTCTGCCGCAACTTCGCCATGGCGGCAGCCGTGTTCTGGGTCCGCACCAAAGCGAACCTACAGGCGTCGCGGGACTTCCTGGACCACATCTGAGGCGCGTCGCAGGCCCTCGTGCCGACGTCTCGGCCATCGATGAGCGGACTCCGGTTCTGCATGATCACGACGTTCTATCCCCCTCACAATTTCGGGGGGGACGGGATCGGGGTGCAGAGACTCTCCGAGGCTCTCGCGAGGCGGGGCCATCACGTGACCGTGATTCACGACACGGATGCCTACGACCTGCTCAGTCCACAGCCGGCTTCTGAGCCCGCGCCGACACCCCCACGCCTGAGGGTCCACCGGCTCAGAAGCCGGCTCGGCTCCCTGTCGAGCCTCCTAACCCAGCAGCTCGGGCACCCGATCGTGAACGGCCGCCGCATCCGTGAGATCGTGGAGGAAGGGGCCTTCGACGTCATCAACTTCCACAACGTTTCCCTCGTGGGCGGGCCGGGCGTGCTGGGGTTCGGAAACGCGGTGAAGCTCTACATGGCGCACGAGCATTGGCTCGTCTGCCCAACGCACGTGCTGTGGCGGCATGGGCGCGAGCCGTGTGATGCGCGCGAGTGCCTGCGCTGCGTCCTGCATCATCGCCGCCCCCCACAGCTGTGGCGCTACACGGGACGGTTGGAGCGCGAGCTGCATCACGTGGACGTCTTCATCGCTCTGAGCGAGTTCAGCCGGAAGAAGCATGCCGAGTTCGGCTTTCCGCGAGATATGGCGGTGCTTCCCTGCTTCTTGCCCGACGAGGCGGCCAGCGCCCCCGAAGCGTCGGAGCCCGGCGGCCCGTCACCCCACCACCGCCCCTATTTCCTTTTCGTCGGGCGACTGGAGAGGATCAAGGGGCTACAGGACGTCATTCCCGTCTTTCGCGAGGAGCGCCGCGCCGACCTCCTCGTCGCGGGGGACGGCACGTACCGCGATACCCTGCAGTCCCTTGCACGCGGGATCGACAACGTGCGCTTCCTCGGGCACCTCCCGGCCCAGGAGCTCGAGGCATACTATCGACACGCTCTCGGCCTCGTCGTGCCCTCGGTCTGCTACGAGACCTTCGGGATCATCCTCATCGAAGCGTTCCGCCGGGGGGTTCCCGTGATCGCACGCCGTCTCGGGCCATTCCCCGAGATCGTCGAAACGGCGGGGGCGGGCGTGCTTTTCGAGACGACCACCGAGTTGAGGAGGGCGATCAACGCGCTCATGGACGACGTCGACCGACGCGGCCGGCTCGCCGAAGCCGGGCGGCGCGCTTTTGCGGAGCACTGGAGCGAGAGCGTAGTGATTCCGAAGTACCTGGAGATCGTGGCGCAGGCCGCCGAGGCCAGGGGCATGACTTCGCTCGCCAAAAGGCTGGACGGCGCCCGGTGAGTACGCTCGTGAGCGGGACCGCCGACGGGAACGTATTATCGGAGAACATCAACGCGGACCTGACGAACTATGGCGACTGACCAACCGGCCCGAGGGCCGCTACCCGACGATGCCGAGCTGCGCCGAGCCATCCAGCGCCTGAACGAACGCGCCTGGGGCCTCGCGGTGGGGCTACTGCTCGCGATCGGGCTCTTCGTCGCGACCATCGTGCTCGTGATCCGAGGCGGACCCAACGTGGGTGCCCACCTCGGGCTGCTCGGGCAGTACCTGCCGGGTTATTCGGTGACTTGGGTCGGGAGCTTCATTGGCTTCGTCTACATGTTCGTGCTCGGGTATGTGCTCGGGCGCATCATCGGAGCCGTGTACAACCGGCTCGTCGCGTAGGAGCGAGCGCAAAGGGCGGCACGCCTCCCGGCGAAATCAGGGCAACGCGTCGGCACCGTCGAAGCGATAGACCACGACGTCGCCGTCTCCCAGGCTACCGCGAAAGCGCGCGACTTCCCCGGCCCGAGTGAGTCGCGCCGCCAGATCGGGTGCGGCGGAACGCAAGAAGATCGGGAGCGTGTGCAGCACGTAGACGGCGTCGTGCTCCGCGAGCAGGCGGTCGAGCTCGTCCGCCGATCGGACCGACGGAAATCCGGTCTCGTAGTAGGCGCCGTAGGGCAGGACCGTCAGGCCGGTAGTTACGACGATGTCGCCGGCCTGACGCGCGCCGAGCACGTATTCCAGCGCTCCCTCGAAGTCCTGCTTCGGCAGTAGGTACGCGGGGGGCAGTATGAGGAACGAGACACCGAGCATGGCGGCGGCCGCGAAGGTCCGAAGACCCGCCTCGATGCGCACGGGACCCTCCGGAGCGACGCGTCGGGCAATCCAGGTGCAGAGGGCGAAGACGGAAGCGACCACGATGAGCAGGCCGAAGCCGGCGAGGTGGAATACGAAGCGCGGCCTCAAGCTCCGCCCCAAGCCGATCGTCGTCGCGACGGTCATGATCGCCGGAAGCAGATAGAGCGCGGCCACCCTCCAGTCCCTCCGCAGGACCACGGCCGTGCCGAGCAGGACGAGCGCACCTCCAGAAGCGACCATGACCCAACCGACCGTCGCCGGCACGCCGAGACTCTGCACCACGGCGGACATCGTCCACAGGAGGGTCGTCCACTCCGAGGTCTGGAGGCCC
>JBFGFY010000107.1:0-11392 GCA_041579355.1 Longimicrobiales bacterium
ACGCGAGCGATCGACTGGGTCGCGCTTAGCCCGACGAACGTGAACGAGTCGCCTCCGTCATTCGAGCGGTAGACGCCCGCGCCGAACGAGGAGCTCTGGCGGTTGTTCGCCTCACCCGTACCCACGTAGAGCACGCGGGAGTCGGAGGGCGCGACAGCTACGGCGCCGATGGAGTGGGTCGCGAGCTCGTCGAAGATCGGCTCGAAGGTCGTCCCGTAGTTGCGCGTCCGCCACAGGCCTCCGGTGGCGAAGCCTACGTACCAGACGCGTGGATCCGTCGGATCCACGGCGATGTCGTCCACTCTGCCGCCTTGGCCTGCGGGCCCGATCGAGCGCCAGCGGAAGGCGGAGAGGACCGGATTCTCGGATGCGTTCACGAGTCTCACGCGCTCGGCAGGCTGCTGGGCACGGGCTCCCGCCGCGAAGAGCAGGGCCGGGAGGGCGAGGCCGATGGCGAGTGGGAGGCGCAGGTGCCTCATGGGCGGGCGTCCGGGCTACGGGTTGAAGAAGGTATAGATCGCGAACACGACGGCCGCCAACGTCAGCGCAGTGAGTGTGACCTTCACCCAACTCCATGGCCGTTGTCCCTGCACCTCGCCGGTCCGGGCGTTGACCAGGAAGCGGTAGACCTTGTCCCGGTACCGGTACGAGCAGATCCACATCGGCAGGAGAACATGCTTGAACGTCACCCTCCCGTGCGCGGTGTCGAGCGTATGGATGCGCTGGTGGTCACCACCGATGTCGCGGCGCACGTCGCCACGGATGACCTCGTCCATGCGCTCCACGGCCCGGCCCCAGCCGTTGGGGAGATCCACCTGGTAGCGCTCGGCGAGGAACCCGGAGAGGAACTCGTCGGCGTAAGGGAGGAGATTGCCCACGTCCCAAGGCTCGAGCTCCTCGGCGAGGTCGCGCGGCAGGGAGGTCGAGCCCACGACGAGCACGTCGTCGAAGCTGCGAGCCACCACTCCCGCGGCGGGGCGCCAGCGAATCTCGACGGTCGTGTAGCGCTCGGTGGTCAGCTTGCCGTTCCGCATCACGGCGCGGGTTCGTGTAACTGTGTAGTTGTCGCCGCGCTGCCCGGTGTAGCGACTCGTGGTCGAAGAGTCGAAGGTCCAATACGGCGTGTAGAGGCCCTGGAGCCGCCCGTCCAGCTGAGCCAGCTTCTTCAGCGAGTCGGGCGCGAACCAGAGCTTGCGTATCCAGTTGCGAAAGAGCTCCGTGGCGCGCTCGCGGGGGATTCGGAACGAGAGGAGCGCCTGCGGCTTGATCAAGCGCTGCGACTTCGCCGTGGCCACGATGCTCGATCCGCAGTAGGGACAATGAAAGGCCTCGACGCTCGGCGGAGGCTCCACGAGGGCTGCGCAGGACGAGCACGAGACGGAGAGGACCTCCTCCGTCTCGGCGCCGCGCTCGAGCTCGGCCAGCGTCCCGTGGAAGTCGCGCTCTTGGATAACTTCCGCGGACGCGGGAATCGCGGTGCGGTGACCGCAGTAGGGACACTCGAGCTCGTCCGTGCCCGGGGCGAACTCGACCTTTGCGCCGCACTGTGTACAGGGGAACTGGCGTGCCCCCTGCGTCATGCGTGATCGCGCCTCAGCCGGGTGGAATCGGCGGCGGCACCGCCCCGAAAAGCTTGGCCACCGCCTCGACGTCACGGGCTGCCTTCCAATCGCCCATGCCTTCGGTCCAGACGAGCGTCTCCCCCGTCACGCGGCCGTGCTTGATGTGCTCCTTGAGCGCGTCCGCCGTGAACGGGCCGGCCTGCTGACCATCGAGGGCCGCGTAGAACTCCGGGCCCTTGGGGATCGGCGGCGGGCCGCCCCTCTGGGCGCCCTGGCTCTGTGGGTTCATCGCCTGCCCGATCTGGCTCGCCATGGCCATGCCGAGGCCCGCACCCATGCCTCCTGCCGCGAGCCCGCCGCCCTCGGGGTTCTTGGCCGCATCACCGATCGCCGTCGCCGCCTGGTACTGCGTGTACTTGGTCATGTCGCCGATCACGCCCATGCTCGTGCGCTTGTCGAGCGCCTCCTCGACGGCCGGAGGCAGGGAGATGTTCTCGACGAGCAGGGTGCGTAGCTCGAGACCGTACGACTGGAGGTCGGTCTTCACCCGGTCGTCGAGCTTTTCGCCGAGCTCGTCGTAGTTGGCGGCCATGTCGAGCACGGGAATGCCCGACTCGGCCATAGCATCGGAGAAGCGCGCGACGAGGATGTTGCGGATCTGGTCGGTGACCTCCTCGGTGGTGAACTGGCCGTCGGTGCCCACGATCTCCTTGATGAACTGCCCGGGATCGGAGACGCGGATCGCGTAGGTACCGAAGGCTCGCACACGGACGGGCCCGAACTCCGGATCGCGCATCGTGACCGGGTTCTTCGTCCCCCACTTCTGGTCGGTGAAGAGCTTCGTGTTGACGAAGTACACCTCGGCCTTGAACGGGCTCTCGAAGCCGTGCTTCCACCCCTTCAGCGTGGCCAGGATCGGCAGGTTCGACGTCTCGAGGCGGTACATGCCCGGACCGAATACGTCAGCGAGCTGACCCTCGTCGACGAAGACTGCGGCCTGGCCCTCGCGGACCGTGAGCTGCGCCCCGTTCTTGATCTCGTTGTTGTGCCGTCGAAAGCGGTAGACGAGCGTATTGCCACTGTCATCGGTCCATTCGATGACATCGATGAATTCGCCGCGGATCTTGTCGAAGATTCCCATCAGTGGACCTCTCTTCGTGCGGGTGAGCGCCCGACGTCCAACCCTATACGATGCTCGCCCCGATTGCCATCAATTCGTCGCTGCGGCTCGAGGGCCGCGGCACGCGCTCCCCGCAGTTGCAGTCGTCGGCCGCTGGCGGGCATCTTAGCAGGTCGCTCAGCAGTAACACGGGAGCGTTCCTCGGCGACCGCCGGACCGGCTGACCCCATGAGCACCCCGATGTCAGAGCTCAAGCGCAGGCTGGCCGCGGTCATGTTCACCGACATGGCCGGCTACACGGCGCTCATGCAGCGCGACGAAACGGCCGCACTGCGGAGTAGGGAGCGCCACCGGTCTGCGCTCGAGCAGTTCGTGCCCACGCACGACGGCGAGGTCCTCCAGTACTTCGGCGACGGCAGTCTGAGCCTGTTCGGGAGCTCGCTCCAGGCCGTGGAGGCCGCGATCGCGATCCAGCGGCACCTGGGGGGAGAGCCTCCCCTGCGCATCGGGCTGCACCTGGGCGACATCGCGTACGACGAGCAGGGAGCCTACGGCGACGCGATCAACATTGCCGCGCGCCTCGAGGCGCTGTCCGTGCCCGGCGGCATCCTCGTGAGCGAGAAGGTTTTCGACGACATACGCCGACACCCGCACCTCGCTGCGGTGCCCAAGGGCTCGGTTCGGCTCAAGAACGTGGGCGAAGCCGTCCGCACGTACGCGCTGGCCGTCGACGGCGTGACCGTTCCGCCCGAGAGCGTCGTGGAAGGCGCTTCGGCCCACCGTGACACCGAGCTACCGACGGCGGTCACGACCCGCCTCGACGAGCGCACGCGGCAGGTCGGCGCCTTCCGATCGGTGGGCACCGTTCCCACGCGGATACCCATCGTTGGGCGCACGCGCGAGATGGAGCGGTTGCGCTCGCTCCTCGACCTCGCAGAGCAGCGCCGGGGCGGTACGGCCTTCTTCCGCGGGCCGCGGGGCATCGGCAAATCCCGGCTCGGCCAGGAGGCGGCCGAGTACACGAAGTCGCGAGGGTGGACGGTCCTCAGCGGCCGCGCCTACCCGGCCGAGGGGATGATGCCCTTCGCGCCTTTCTCCGACGCGCTCCTCCCGGTGCTGCAGGGCCTCGAGCAGTCCGCGCTCGATGCGCTCGTGCCCGGGGGGCAGGACGCGCTCTACTCGCTCTTCCCCCCGCTCGGGCCTCCGGGGCGTTGGCTCCACGAGGCAGACGGACAGCCGGGTGAGCCGCAGGCGAGACTCTTCTGGCACTTCACGAGCCTCATGGCACGCCTCGCGGAGCACCGCCCGCTCCTGATGATCATCGAGGATCTCGACTTCGCCGACCAGTCCTCCATCGAGCTCTTCCACTTCCTCGCCCGGCAGTGCACCGACAAGCCGATCTTCCTCGTCGGCCAGTACACCGGCATCGATCCACGCCGCAAGCGGGAGCTGCTCGCAATCGAGCAGTCCTTGGTGGCGATGAACGCCGCGACGGTGTTCGACCTGGAGCCCCTCGGGGAGAGCGAAACCGAGGAGTTCATTCGTAGCGCCCTGGACCTCGAGGGGGCGGAGGCGCACAAGCTCGCTGCGACCGTGCATAGGTGGACGGGTGGCAATCCGTTCTTCGTCACGGGCACGCTGCGCGGCCTCGTGGATGCGAAGGTCCTCCGCCGGCAGGACGGCGCGTGGCAGACCTTGGACGTGGACGACGTGGAGCTCCCGCACGCGCTACGCGACTCGGTCGTAGCGTGGATGGGAAGCCTCTCCGAGCGGGCGCTCGAGCTCGCACGCCTCGTCGCGGTCATCGGTCGCCAGGTCACCTACGAAGTACTACTCCAGATCTCTCGGGGGGACCGCGAGGGCGTCTCGGCTGCGCTCGATGAGCTGCTGCGCCACCAGATTCTCATGGATGCCGAGGAGCGGTTCACGCTCGTCTACGACTTCCGCCACCCGCTCATTCGGGAGACGCTGCGCAGCGAGATGTCCCTCACGGACCGCCGGAACCTGCACTACCTCGTGGCGAGGCACCTCGAGGAGTACTACGGTGCGACGGCGGACCAGCAGGCCGACGAGCTCGCCTACCACTTCGGTCAGGCCAACCCCGGGGAGGCGGGCGGGAAGGCCATCCGCTACCTCGCGGCCGCCGGCTTCGCCGCGCTCGACCGCTACGCGAACCAAGAAGCCGTGGGGTACCTGCAGGAGGCGCTGGACCGGATCGAGGCGCAGCCGCCTGGCGTGGGGTCGTCCGATGGCGCGCTGTCGGCGCCGTGGGTGATGGGCGGCCTGGCGCGGGCCAAGCGGCGCCTCGGCGACGCGCGGGCGAGTGTCGCGTTCGGGCGGCGGGTGCTCGCGCTCGCCGAGGCGCTGGGTAGCCCGACCGCCGTAGCCAAGGCGAGGCGCGAGATCGGTCTCTCTTTCATGGCCGGCGGGCAGTTCGAGGAGGCCATCGAAGAGTTCGATCACGCGCTGGCCGTCGTGGACGACACCACGCCCCCGGAGCTCATGATTCGCGTGAAGCTCGCGCAGGGGTACTGCCTGCACGCCGTCGGGCGCGGGGACACCGCCGAGTCCGCGGTCCGCAGCGCGCTCGAGATCGCGGAGGACCTCGGGCGCCCGGAGCTCCTCGGCCGCGTCCATGGAGCGCTGATGCGCATGCACATCTGGACCGGCCGCTTGGACGAGGTGCGCGAGCACGCCCAGCAGGCGCTCACGTTCGCGCGCAAGGCCGGCGACGCGTCCGTGGAGTTCTGGGGGGAGTGGGCCATGGGCGCGATGGAAGGGCTCATCGGGCACACGCACGAGATGGCTCGACGGATCGAGAGGGCGCGCAAGCTGGCCGACCGCATCGGCTCCCCGCTCCAGCGTCTCGAGATCGCCGAGCTGGAAGTCGAGCTGCTGTACGCTCGGGGCGAGTGGGATCAGGGACTGGAGGTGGGCGAGCCCGCGATCGAGCTTGCCCGCTCCCTCGATGCCCGCACGATCCTGCCGCGCCTCCTCGTCTGGGTCTCTCAGATCCACCTGGGGCGCGGCCGCCTCGAGGCGGCCGACCAGCTCACCCGCGAGGCCTGGGAGGTCTCGGACGCCGAGGCCGCGATGGGCGGTGCCGGCTTCCTCGACGTGCACACCGTGGTGCCGGCGCACATCGGGCGGGCAGCCTACCACCTCACCCGCGGGGAGTGGAGCGACGCGGTGCGGGTCGGCGAAGCGGGTCTCGCCATTGCCGACCGCACGGGCTACGTCGTCTGGGCCATCCACCACCTGCTGCCGATCATCGGCGAGGCCTCGATCCACGCTCGCGACCTCACTCGGGCGCATGCGATCGGAGCCCGCATGCGCACGGAAGCGGAGGCGGTCGGACACCCGCTAGGCCTGGCATGGGCCGACACTTGCGACGCCGTCTTGTCGTGGCTCGAAGGCGACGCGCACCAGGGTGCCGTGGCGCTCCGGAAGGGAGCCGAGGCGTTGGAGGGCATCCCGCTCATCTACGAGGCGAACCGGCTGCGTCGCCAACTCGCAGGACGCCTGGCGGAAATCGGCGACAGCGAGGGGGCGCTCGCCGAGCTGCGGCGCGTGCACGAAACGTTCTTGCGCCTCGGGGCCGTGCCCGAGCTGAACAAGACCATCAGCCAGTTCCGCCAGCTAGGGGCGGAGCCGCCGGCACCGACGCCGGCTCCCTCTCAGAAGGGGATCTGAACGGCGAACGTGGCGCCGCCTCTGCTCTCGGGGCGCTCGTAGGTCACTGCGCCGTAGATCCCTCCGACCACTGCCCCTGCCGCGGCGCCCATGATCGACGCCGCGACCTTGCGCGAGCTGTTGCTCGCGGGCAGTACCGACTCGATGCCCAGCCAGAGCGCAGACCCCGCGAGGGCGCCGAGGCCCGCCGAGTAGACCGCGCGCTCTTGCCGCTCGCCATTCCCGCTGAGCGCCACCCCGCTCCCCACGAACACCAGGAAGCTCCCGCCCCAGATGCCGATCACCTCGTTCACGCTCGACACGCCTCCCGTCGAGCGACCGCGGGCCACCAGCGCGCCTGTGGCTGCCGTGAATCCGGTGGCGCCGAGAACCGCGGCGCAGCCGAGCTCACAGGGCGACGTCAGCTGAGCCGAGGCGCCGAGTGGGGTTACGCCGAGGAGGCAGAGCGAGACCACCAGCGACCCGAGTGGACGGGAGCTCCTCATCAGCGACGGCGCTCCACCAGAGGGGCCTCGGGACACTCCGTGGACGGACTCGCCGGTGTGATCGTGCACGCGAAGACGGTGCGCACGGGGCCGCCCTCGGGGGCGCGCGCGAGCACGGAGACGCGCACTTCCGTGCCGACGAAGTCGAGGCGCATGTACCCGAAGCCATTGCTCGCGAAGCGCGTGCCCCTGACCCTCTTCGCGTTCTCCGTCTTGGCGAGCGCTCCGCTCACGAGCTGATAACGCGGATCTCCCGCCCCGCCCATGCGGATGATTTGAAGAGTGTGATCGTGCCCCGCGGCATGGACGAGGGGCGGAGCGCCGCTCGCAGCGATCGCGTCGTGGATCCCTCGGCGCATGGCTGTATAGGCGCGCGAGCCCAAGTCCTGACGTAGGACGCCGCTCTTCACGGCCAGGTAGTAGACGAGTGGCCCACGATCCAGGGGCGCCACGTGGCCGCCGTGGGGACCGCCGCTGACGAGCGGGTGATGCGAGAGCATGACCACGGGCCGGTCCCGATTCGCCCGGAGGTCGTCAGCGAGCCGCTCGTAGAACTCGGCGGCCGTCCCGCAGCGGGCGTCTGGCGCCCGGAGGAGCCACTCGGTGTCGATGAACACCAGGTGCACGACGTCACCGATGTCTTCGGTGGCCGGGCCCGGGCAGCCGTCGTCCGGCAGGAAGCGCACGTCGCGGCCCTCGGCCATGCGCTCAACCCATTCGCGTTGGCGCGCGATCGCCTCGCGTCCGTCCTCGAGCGAGGCGCCGTCGGCCCAGTCGTGGTTCCCCGGCACGAAGACACCTTGCACGTTGGGCGCGCGGCTGAGGGCGAGCACCTGGCCGGCGAGCTTTTCGACGTCCTCCTCGGTGCTCACCTCCGGCGCGCCCTCGTCGTAGATGTTGTCTCCGAGGAAGGCTACGACCACCGGAGGCCCGGCCCCGTGCCGTGCCACCGATTCGACGTCCGCGCTGAGGTGCTCGAGCACCGCGGCCCGATCGTCGTTCACCTCGCCTCCGTCGCCGACCAGGTAGAGTGTGGCGTCCACAGGCGCCTCGAGGGGCGGCAGCGACGCCAACGGCTCGTAGCGGACCTGCTCGGCGGTGCAGGCGGCGAGGCCGGCTAGGGCGGGGGCGACGAGAAAGCACGGAAATCGC
Organism: Longimicrobiales bacterium; assembly: GCA_041579355.1. GTDB lineage: Bacteria > Gemmatimonadota > Gemmatimonadetes > Longimicrobiales > Gaopeijiaceae > UBA2982. Next base: position 8,013 of record JBFGFY010000107.1, read on the forward strand.
ATGGCCCGAAGTATAGGGAGCCGCTCCGGCGGCGGGAGGGCGCTGGATCCGAGCGTGACCGCTCCACCGGCTGCGCGTACCTTACGTCCCCCATGTCCGAGACGCCGCGCGCCTACCAATACCTCGATCGCGAGACGAGCTGGCTCCGCTTCGGCGCGCGTGTGCTTCAGGAAGCCGCTGATCCCAGCGTTCCACTCTTCGAGCGTCTCTTCTTCTGCGGGATCTTCTCCTCCAACCTGGACGAGTATTTTCGCGTCCGCGTCGCGTCGCTTCGGACCCTGCTCCGCATGGGGAAGGGCGCCAAGGCCAAGCTCGGCATCGATCCGAACCGGCTCCTGCACGAGATCCACCGGATCGTGCTCGACCAGCAAGAGCGATACGGCGGCATCCTCGGCCGGCTCTTCCAGGAGCTCGAGGCCGCCGGCGTCCGACGCGTCGACGACCTTTCCGTCGACCCGGCGCACCACGGCTTTCTGCGCCGCACCTTCGAGGAGCGCGTAGCCCCCCACATCGTCCCGATCGCGCTGGAGGGAGGCGAGCGGCCCTTCCTCAAGAACAACGCGATCTACTTGGTCGTCGAGCTCTGGGAGGCCGGTGGCCGGGAGCTTCGCACGTGGACGCCGAGGTATGTGCTCATCGAGGTACCCGCGCGAGCCGTCGGCCGCTTCGTGACGCTTCCTCCGCGAGAGGGCGTGCACGAGGTGATGTTCCTCGACGACCTCATCCGCTTCAACCTCGATACGGTCTTTCGCGACCACGAGGTCGGCAGGTCCTACGCCGTCAAGCTCACGCGCGACGCCGAGCTGTACCTCGACGACGAGTTCGAGGGTGACCTGGTCGAGGCGATCCGGAACAGCCTGAAGAAGCGCGAGACGGGGGTGCCGAGCCGCTTCCTGTACGACATGCGCATGCCGTACGTGCTCATCCACCGGCTCCAGCACGGGCTCGGGCTCGCCGAGGAAGACCTCGTGCTGGGGGCGCGCTACCACAATCTGAGCGACTACATGGGGTTCCCGCGCTTCGAGCGCGACGACCTCTCGTATCCGCCGTGGCCGCCGCTCCCGCATCCCGTGCTCGACCGTGCTCCTTCGGTGATGGCGGCGGTCCGCGAGCGCGATCAGGTGGTGCACACTCCGTATCATACGTTCGAGCACTTCGTGCGCCTGCTCGAGGAAGCCGCCGCCGATCCCGCGGTCGAGGAGCTCTGGCTCACCGTCTACCGGGTCGCCAAGGACTCCGCCGTCCTCAACGCGCTCATCCGGGCCGCCGAAAGCGGGAAGCGCGTCACTGTCTTCATGGAGGTGCAGGCCCGCTTCGACGAGGAGTCGAACCTCTATTGGGCGGACCGGCTCGAGGCCGCTGGCGTGCGCACGCTGTATTCGATGAAGGGCCTCAAGGTGCACGCGAAGATCGCCCTCGTCGTGCAGCGCTCGCCCGAAGGTCCGGTCCGCTACGCCTACGTGGGGACCGGCAACTTCAACGAGAAGACGTCGCGCGTGTACACCGACCACGGGATCTTCACGTGCGACGAGCGTATCACGCGCGACGTCGAGCAGGTCTTCCACTTTCTCGCGGGGGACATCGACGAGCCGCGCGTCGAGCACCTCCTCGTGGCGCCCTTCGGCCTACGCAAAGGTTTCGGCCGGCTCATCGACCACGAGGCGGAGCGGGCCGCGGCCGGGCGCCCCTCGGGCATGACGCTGAAGATGAACTCGCTCGAGGACACGAAGATCATCGCTCGTCTGTACGACGCGTCCATGGCGGGCGTCCCCATCGATGTCATCGTCCGCGGAATCTGCCGCCTGGTCCCCGGCGTCCGGGGCCAGAGCGAGACGATCCGGGCGCGCAGCATCCTGGACCGCTACCTCGAGCACGGCCGCATCTATCGCTTCCACCACGACGGGGAGAAGAGGCTCTACATCGCCTCGGCCGACTGGATGACGCGGAACCTCTCTCGCCGCGTGGAGGTCGCGATCCCGGTCTACGACGCTGAGATCCGGGCGCAGCTCGAGCGCATGCTCGAGATCCAGCTCGCGGACAACACGAAGGCCAGGCTCCTCGACGGGGCGGGGCAGAACGAGTACGTCCAGGGTCCGCCCGGGGCTCCGCGAGTGCGGGCGCAGGAGGCCTTCCGGGAGTACCTCGCGGGCCTGGTTCCGGCGGCCTCCGTGACCGGCTAGAACGCGAAGCCGATGCCCGCGTAGAAGGCGGTGCGCGTCCCGGATCGCGCCAGGGAGAGCTGGAGCGTGCTCGAGCGCCGGAGCGGTGCCAGCCATATACCGCCGCCGTACGACGTGTACCACTCGGTCGAGCGCTGGCCGCCGAGGAAGACGCGCCCCGTGTCCGTGAGAGCGAAGACGCCGACGTCCGTGGGCACGATGAAGAGCAGGCGCGCCAAGAAGATGCGGAGCTCGGCGCTGCCGAGCACAGCGGCGTCACCCGCAAGTCGCTGCTCGTGCAGGCCCCTCAACGTGGTGCCCCCTCCCAGGTAGGCCGCCTCGGCGAAGGGGTAGGTTCCGAAGACCTTCTTGCCGTACCCGCGGAGCGCGAGCACCGGGTTGCGCCCCCAAGGCGACACGTAGAACGCGGCTTGGCCGTGCACCTCTCCGAATTCTCCCTCGTCGACGTCCATGTACTCGGGGAAGAAAGTCGCGCCTCCCTGGATCATGTACCCCTCCGACGGCGTGCCCGCGGCGTCGCGTCCGTCGAAGTCGAAGGTGGCACGGAGCCCGAGCTGCCCGAAGCGTCCGGAGCCGTAAGGGTCCGTAGCGGCGAGGTGGGTCCCGGCTCCGACGGTATCGGTCGAGAGGTACTGGAGCACCGGCCCCACACTGACCTGACGGCGCTCGCCATCGCCGAAGCTCATCGAGGCCGCGAGTGTGACCTGCTTGTGCGGCACACGGTGGAAGCTGATGGGTCCAGCCGGTGTGGTCTCGTTCCCAAAACCGTAGTAGTCGATGATCTCGACGCCGGACCAGCGTGCCTCCATGCGGAGATCCTGGCCCGCCACCACGTCGCGGAAGTGATGTCGGTAGTCGACGAAAGGCTCCTGGAGCCCGAACGACCAACCGACGCGGAGACGAACGCGGGCGAAGTACGGCTGCCTGAGGAAGCCGTGGCGATCGAAGCTGAGACCCGCGGTGAGCGTCACGCCCCGGTCGGCGTCGTAGGAGGCCCGCGGCTCGGGAATCCAGGTGTGCCCCCAGTCCAGCGTGCGTTCCGCGTCGAACCAGGAGAAGGGTCGCTCCGCCGCTCGCGCCTCGAAGCGCGTGCCCGGCCCCCGGCTCAACTCGGTTGCGTCGCCCCCGTCGTAGAAGACATTGGATCCCGGCTCGGTGGACGAGGCATCGACGCAGCGATCGGCGCCCGAGCCCCCGACT
>JBFGFY010000108.1:0-11323 GCA_041579355.1 Longimicrobiales bacterium
GCCCCCCAGGGCAGCCGAGCTCGCAGGGTCGGGGGGGCCGATCCCCTGCCTCGACAGGCTCCACACCCGAACCGACGGAGGGGGGCGCTGGGAGATCGATGGCGAAGATGACGGTGGGTGTGAGGCTGGCGTTGGCCTTGGGGATCGGTCTCCTCATCTGGGCGCTGCTGGCGCCCGGCGTCTTCGGAAATCAGTAGCACAGTCTCAAGCCACCCGGGCGGGGTGGCTCGCGGTCCGCTTCACGATGTTGCAGTAGCTCCGGGGGGAGCGTCGAAGCCGGGCCGCGTAGGGGGTGCGGCGCAAGCCGCACCCCCTTTTTTCGCTCCGGGCCTCCCGCCGCTGGCACCCATCTTGCTTCCTCTGATGGACGCGCGTGCCCCTCGCTCTAGCCCCCCAACGACAACGGCGCGATGCGGTGCTCGAAGCCCATACCACGACCCAGTCACCAGGTACGCACACAATCGGCGTGGCAGTCGGTGATGGAACGGACGTTCCTTCCGTTCTGTCGGAGCCGCGTTACCTTCGTTCAACCGCTCACGGACCTGAGGGGTCGCTATCCGGGCGGCCCCCCGATGCTCCGACCTCGCCGTAGCTGGTGACGCAGTCGACCGCGGTACCCAAGAAGGCCGCCACTTTCCGACGATACGGCGAGGCCGAGGACCGTCCTCGCAAGATACGCGCGCAGATCACCAGCATCCTGGCGATCGCAAGTGGCGTGGTCTACTTCGTCTTGCTTCCCGGGAGCCTCAACCAGGACGCACCCGTCGTGAGCGCCGCGTTCGTCGTGGCCGAGCTGTCCTGCCTTTTTCTCCTGATTCTCGCGACGACCAACGTCTGGACGCTCCGCTTCAAGCCACCGGAGGGCCTTCCGGCCGAATACCCCTCGACCATCGACGTGTTGATCACCGTGTGCGACGAGCCCATGCCGGTCGTCGAAAGATCTCTTCGCACGGCGGCCGAGCTCCGATGGGATGGCCCCCTCACCGTGTACGTGCTCGACGACGGCGGTCGGGCCGAGGTCGAACAGCGGGCACGAGAACTCGGGTTCGAGTACCTGTCCCGGCCCAAGGCCGGCCTGCCACTGCGGGACCGAAAGGCCGGCAACCTGAACTACGGCCTCGACCGCAGCTCCGCCGAGTTCGTCCTGACGCTCGACGCCGACCACGAGATCCAGCGGGACGCGTTGAGGCCCATGGCCGGGTACATGAAGTTCCCGCGCGTCGCCTTCGTGCAATCAAAGCAACGCTTCATCGTGGGGCAGGACGACCCCTTCAACGCTCAGGACCCGGTGTTCTACGACGGGGTCCAATTGGCGTTCGACCAGAGCGATACGGTGATCTCGTGTGGCTCAGGGGTCCTCTATCGTCGGGCGGCCCTCGAGGACATCGGTGGCTTCGCCTCCTGGAATCTCGTCGAAGACCTCACGACGTCTTATGAGCTCCACAGCAGGGGCTGGAAGACGCTCTACTACCCGTTCTCGGTCACGAAGGGGCTCGCGCCCGCGAACATCCAGGAGGTGTACCAGCAGCGGGGCCAGTGGGCAGTCGACACCATGCGATTGTTCTTCTGGGACAACCCCTTGCTCAAGAAGGGGCTCAACTGGAGACAACGCCTCGATCACTTGATGATCGGCCTGAGCTACATCTGGTCGGGCTTCCTGATCCCGATCTTCTTCCTCATCCCGATCTGGACCTACCTCACGGGCCGACCCCTCATCGTCGAGAACGAGGCGCTGATCGTCGTCACCCGCCTCGTGTATTTCGTGCTCTTCGCGCTCGCGGGGCGATACCTCTTCCGCGGCCGCAGCTTCGGGAAGCAGTTCCAGTTCCTTGCCGGGCTGTTCCCTGTGTACGTCCTGGGCACGCTCACCGCCTTGTTCCACCCTCGCGGCCGCAAGCCGTCGTACCGGACCTCCAACGGCGAGCGACGCCCCAGCCGCCCGTTGTGGATCGTGCTGGCCCCTCAGATTCTCGTCTTCGGCGCGAACGCGGTGTTGCCGTTCTGGGCCCTCTTCAACGACGTGGCCACGCCTTGGGTGCTGTTGGCCAACATCTTCGTGTCCAGCTTCGTGCTGTGGACCCTGTGGCCGGTCATCGTGGCGGGGCTGACGCACCGCACGGACTCCCTCCAGCTGGCCGGGTTGGCTCCAGATGGCTCCTGAGGGTGAGCGCCGCCAACGGCCCCGGTTCCGTTGGGCTCGCTTCTTCGCCATCGGCGGCTGGCTCGTCGTGGCATGCGCCACGCTCTTCTGGGCGGAGGGTCCCTTCTGGCGCACGGCGCTCGATTGGGTCGAGCGGGCTCAGGGCGCGGCGGCCCGGGGCGAGTGGAGCCTGGCGCTGTCGCACCTCCAGCGGGCGATCGAGCAATCACCCGAGTCCGCCGGTCTGCGAACGTTCGAAGGCTACGCCTTCCAGCGCGTGGGCCGCCCCGACGAGGCGGAAGCATCGTTCCGGGCGGCCCTCGGCTCGGAGCCCTCGGACGTCGAGGCCGCTCTGGGACTCGCGGAGGTGCTCTTGGGCCAAGGGGACACCACCTCGGCCCTGGGAGCGCTGTCGGGCGCGGCCGTAGGGGCGGGCGACACCGCGCGGCTGACACGCAAGGCCGGACTCGCGGAGGCGGCGGGCGACCACGAGCTGGCGCTTCTCAGCCTGGAACGGATCCCGACCCCGGGGAACCGGCGCGCGCGGATCCGACTGGCGATGGCAACCGGTGCGTGGGAGAGAGCGGCCTCGCTGCTCGAGGAAGATCTCTCGGAAGCCCCGACGCCGGCCGCCCGGAGGGCCTACGCTTTCGCACTCGAGCGCTCGGGGCGGGTCCGTGATGCCGAAGCCCAGTACAGGAGACTGGCCGAGCTGGGGGATCTCGACGAAGAGGCGGTGATCCGGTACGCATGGCTGCTCAACGAGCAGAGGCGACATGACGAGGCGCTCGCGGTGCTCGAGGGGCGGAGCCTGGGCCCGGAAGGTGCCTTCGTGCGAGCCCAGTCGGCGCTGTGGGCGGGACGGCTGGCCCTGGCGCGGGCGGAAGCCTCCTCCCTCCCCCCCGATGACCCGCGGGCCCGGGATATCATGGCGCGATTGGTCGAGGAAGAGCGGCTGGCCTCGGAATCCGCGGCCCGTGAAGCCGCGCTCGCAGCGGCGAGCCGCCCTCCGGACGATCCGGCCCGGGCGCTGTCGTTCTGGCTGGAGCGCCTCCGCAGCCAGCCGAGCGACTCCGTGGCGCTCCGAGAGGCGTTGGCGCTGTACGAGAGCATGCAGCGCTTCGAGGAAGCCCTGGAGCTCGTCCTCGCACGCGGAGAGCCGGCGACGTTGGGAGAGGACCAGGCGATCCGTGCCGCCAGGCTGGCGTGGTGGGCGAATCGGCCGGCGGTGACGATCGCGTCACTGGAGCGCGCGCAGGAGCTCCGCCGGCCCGCAGGCCTTCCCTTCAGCGAAGAGATCCTGCTGATCGAGGCCCTCCTGGCCACGGAGAGGAGCGGCGAGGCCCTCTCCCGCTCGGAGCGGCTCACGGAAACGTCGCCCGCGGATGCGCGCGTCGTGCTCTTGGCCGCGCGCTCGGCGCAGGCCGCGGAACGACCAGCTGCAACCAGGCGACACCTGACCACGCTCGGCGGGTTGCGTCCGCTGACCACCTCGGAGGCGCACTGGCTCGCCGGGCTCCAGCGGCAGGCAGGTGAGCTGGCCGCCGCCCTGGTGCAATACGATCGGATTCGCGCCGCCGACGCGTCCGACCGGGAAGCCCATCTCGGTGCCGCGGACATCCGGTTGGCGACGGGTGACTACCAGGGCGCCGAGCAGGCGTACCGCCAAGCCGGACTCGCCCCCGCCGATCCCACGCGGCCACGACTCGCCCTCGCGATCGCGCGGCAGGGGCGCTCGGAGGAGGCCGTCCGCGTCTATCGCGAATATCTCGACCTCGCGCCTGAAGACCACGACGCGCGGCTCTCCCTCGCGCGCCTACTCGCCTCGGAGAACGACCCCGTCGCCGCGTCAGAGTACGCGCGGTATGTCCGTGACACGGGAGACGATGCCGTCGCGCTCGAGGTGGCCCAGCTGCTCCTTTCGGTCGAGGACTTCTCCGGCGCCGAGCCGTGGGCGCGAACGGCCGTCGCCGAGTCGAACGATTGGGGCGCCCGGCTCGCGCTCGCCCAGGCGGTCTTGTTCCAGGGCAAGCTGGGCGAGGCGCAGGATATGCTGGACCTCCTCGCAGAGCGGGAGATCGAGGGGTTGGCCGGAGCGAGCTGGAGGGCACGGATCGCTCGCCTCAGGCAGCGCCCTCTGTACGGCCAGCGTGTTCTCGCTGCGGCCGTTTCCGGGCCGGAAGCCGACCGGGCCGGGCCGGAGCATTGGCTCCTGCTCGCCGAGCTGGCGGTCGATCGCGGCGACCTCGGTCGGGCCCACCGCGTCATCGAACAGGCCGCGGCAGCCGGGGCGACCGAGCAGTTGAGTGAGCTCGACCGGGATCTGCGGGCCCGTCTGCGTCCGCGCATCGAGGGCGGTGGCGAGGCGGGGTCGGATCGAGCCGAGCTGGACGTTCGGTCCGCTTGGGTCGGAGTCGACCTGAGTCCGGCGAGCGGCGCACTTCGAGCCAACGCCGAAGTTCGGCGTTCCACGCTGGCCCAGACGGGGACGAGCCGTGAGACGACATCGGTCAGGTTCTCCGCCGACTCGATCTTCACGAGCGACGCCGACCAGGTTCGTTCGTCCGTGACCCTGCACGCCTCCGACGGAGGGCCGACGACCCTCGCCGGACTCCTCGGTGGCCGGCGTGACTTCGAGAACGGCTCATCCATCGATCTGGTCGCCTCTCACGAGCCCATTTGGGCGGGAACTGAGGGCCCCGACCCCCTTCGTCACCTACGGGTGCGTGACCTCGGTGGCCTGGATCTAGGGCTCGCGGAGAGCGGCGTCCGCTTCGGGTCCACCCTCGCCCTGGGCATCATGGAGCACGCGCGCGTCGAAGTGGGGGCGTCGCGCTACACCGACGGCAATGTCCGTCTCCTCGTGTACGGACATCTCCAACGCCCGCTGCGAGTGACACGCCGTAGCTGGATCGTCGTCGCACCGAACCTCTACGCCGAGAGCTTCTCGTCGAACGCGGCCGCCTACATCAGTCCCGGTCATTACCTGAGCCTCGGTGTCCGTGGCCAAGGCGCGTCGGCAACGTCCTGGGGGAGCGTCAGCGGCTGGGTGAATCCACATGTGTTCCGCTACCCCGGTCGCACCGGTGTCGGCTTCGACACGACCGTCAACCTCACCATCGGCCTGGGACGACAGTCGTTGCTCGTGGGCGCGTACTATCTCCATCAGCGGAGCACACACGAGCTGTTTCGGATGAACCTCGGGATCCGAGTGCCGTTGGGCGCCGAATGACCATTCGGCAGGGTCTCGTCGTCTGTATCCCCCTCGTGCTCGCGTGTCGCTCTCCCTCGACGGGTGATTTCATGGCCGTCGCCTGGGACACGTACCGGGCTCGGTACCTCGACCCCGCGGGGTACGTCGTCGATGTCTGGCGCGATACCGGCGGCGCCGTGACCTCGGAGGGTCAGGGATACGCGCTCCTACGGGCCGTATGGGAGGACGATCCGGACACGTTCCGGACCGTGAGCGCATGGACTCGGGAGCACCTGCTCCGTGACGACGGCTTGCATTCATGGCTCTGGAGCTCCTCGGAGCAGCGCGTCGTGGACCCCAACTCGGCCACCGACGGGGACCTCGAGATCGCCTGGGCCCACGCCCTGGCGGCCGAGGTGTTCGCCGAACCCGCATATGCCCGGCAGGCTGCGGCGATCCTGCGAGCCGTCAGAGCCCACGCGGCCGTCTCCTTGGGGTCCGACTGGTTCCCCGCCGCCGGGAACTGGGCCGTCGGGCCGCGGATCATCAACCTCTCGTACTTCGTGCCCTACGCCCATCCTTGGTTCGCAGCCCTCGACCCCGACGGCGGCTGGGAGGGTGTCTCGCGGACTGGTTACGAGCTTCTCGAGCGCGCCTTGGCGGAACACGTGCTTCCGCCCGCCTTCTTGGAGCTCGGGACGGACGGAAGTCTGTCTGACCCCCCGGAAGATGCCGGGCTCGAGTCCGACTTCTCGTTCGACGCCGTCCGACTCTTCTGGCGGGTGGAGGCCGACTGCGCATTGACGAATCGACCAGCCGCTTGCGGAGACCCCCTACGCACCCGATCGGCGGCGGAGGTCCTCGTTAGGGACGGTCGGATCCTCACCCGGTACGCGCGAGACGGGACGGTGCTCGCCGATGACGAGTCCCTGACCTTCTACGCGGCCCTGCTACCGAGCTTTCGTCGTCACGCACCGGAGCTCGTCGCGCCGATCCTCGAGCCTCGCCTCCGCGGCGCTCCGGTCCGCGATCTCCTGAGGAGCGATCGCCGATACTACGACCACAACTGGGTGTGGTTCGGCCTCGCCCTCGACCGCGGCCTCATCGCGGCACGGACACCGAGACCGCCGATCACCCCTACGCGGGATTGAGGCCTTCGAGGCACGCCCACGTGACGACGCGGACCCGCCCCAGGAGCCGCGTGCACTCGCGATCCGCGAAGCGCTCGCCCGTGCCGACGGACGCCAGGTCCTCCCGGCAGAGCGCCCCCGGCGCCTCCCCGCACTGCTGGATCCGCCAGGGTCCGGCCCGGTAGAACGCCCGTCCGCCGGGGAGGGGAGCGCAGTCGAAGTCGATCACCCGGGGGGTCGGGCGCCCCCGCAGGATCCGGATGTCGCCGTCGGCAGCGGCGGCCATCGGGTCCCAGTCGCGAATGGAAAGCTCCTCGAACTCGCGGAGCTGGTCGCCGGGCTGCACCGGAATGCCCGGTTCGTCCCCGATGAGGGGCAGTCTCCACACGCCCGTGCTGACCGAGATGTGGGCGTGCAGGTCCCAGTAGACCTGGTCACGATACTCGTGGTCGACGAAGAGCTGCCGCGTGGCCATCGAGACGTAGGCCACCGGCTGCTCCCTAGGTGGCGCAGCGATATGGACCGCGTCCGTGCCCCAGGGCAGGAGCACGGGACGTGTGACCGGGCTCAAGGGGGCGCCGGACGACGCGCGGCCCGAGGGGGCCCGGAGGGCACGCTCCCGCGCGGACTCGCTCGGCTCGGGGACGCAGCCCAGCCAGGGGAGCAGCGCGGGTGCGGCGAGCCTACGAAGGAACGCCCGCCGGTCCTGCGTGCGGTCCTTCAAGCCGCGCTCCCTGTTCCCACGGTCACCGCCCCGGGCGCAGCAGCAGCCGGTGACGCGCGTTCGCGTCGACCGCCTGTCGGCTGAAGGAGAGCGGGAAGTACTCCTGGTCGGCCCAGTTGTCGATCAGGTTGCCGTAGAACGGGCTGCCGGGGCGACCGGACTGGCCCGGTGCGTTCGTGGCCACGGAGCCGTCCAGGTTCGCGAAGTCGATGATCTCCCGGTACGTGGCGCCGACGGCCGCGACCGTGTTGGCGCCGCCCAGCCGCTCGGCCGCGGGGAGGTCGTACGCCGACACCAGGTCGTGTGGGAACTCGCTCCTGTTCGTGCGGCCCCAGCGCCACTGGGCGGGATCGTCTCCCTGCTTCTGTCGGAGACCCGCGATCGCGGTGCGCAGCGCACCCTCCGCGTCGAACGCGACCGCGGCACCTTCGTCGGCGGGCTCCTCGGGCACGACGTTGCGCAGCTCGCCGAAGATCGCCGCCGCCCTCGACTCACGCGCGTACACTCCGTCCCACGCCACCAGCTCCTGGCGATAGCGCTCGACTTCCGGATCGGCCGACGTCCAGCCGCGGAAGTGGTCCAGCGCCTGCACGGCCGAGGCCGAATGCGCGTCGTGCTGCAGCCGCTTCATGTCCTCGAGGGTCACGTTGCGCAGGTTCGGCATCAGGCTCGCGAGCCGGTCCCAACGTGAAAATCCACCTGCTTCCTTGAAGAAGAGCGGCGGGTCGTAGTTGCGGGGTGCGTGGATGTGGATGTCGTGATTGGCCGTGGCCACCCAGCCGCGCTCCGGGTTGAGCTCCGTGGGGAGGTCGCTGCGGAAGCCGGTCCACTCGTACTCGCCCGTGCCCGGCACCGGTAGCCGGCCGTGCCACCCCTGCCGCCTCGGCGAAAGCGCCGACGCCTGCCACGAGATGTTCCCGGACGAATCGCCGCACACCATGTTCTCGGTGGGTGCCTTCCAGTAGGCCAATTGCTCGATGAACTCCATACAGTTGGCCACGACGTTCAGGCGCAGCCCGCCCAGGTATCCTGTGGTGCCGGGCTCGTGCATCGTCGAGCGCATCGAGTACGCGCGGTTGTTGACGGTGTCCTCGTAGAAGATCGGACCGTGCCGCGAGAACTTCAGCTCCAGCACCCTCGAGTCTCCGCCGCGCACCCGCACGGTGTCGTACTCGATGCGCAGCGGCTCCCACTGGCCGTTGAACCGCACCTCGTTGCGGTTCTGCGGATTGACGGTTTCGACGTAGACGTCCGACTGGTCGGTGCCGACGATCGTGAGGCCCCAGGCGACGCGCCCGTTGTGTCCGATCGCGACGCCGGGAAGCACCGGCTCGGTGCTGCCGATCGCGGTCCATCCCGGTGCGTCGAGGTGAACGACGTACCGGAGCGACGGGTTCGCCACGTTACGGTGTGGGTCGTTGGCGACGAGAACCTGCCCGCTCGCGGTCCGGCTGCCGCTGATCGCCCAGTTGTTGCTACCGGGTGACGTTTCCCGGACCCCGAGATTCACCGAGACCTGGGCGTTCGACCAGGACGTATAGGGCTCGACGAGGGGCGGGCGCACGATCGTGCCTTCGAACTCGCCGAGCGCGTCGATCGCCTCTTGGGGAATGATCGAGTAGTCGACGCCCCTCGGGACCCGCAGGTCCCTGTACGGCGTCGGGTTGGCCCTCCGGTTCGCCTCTGCCGCCCCGTACTGAACCACGTTGCGCGCGAGCCGGAGCTCGTTGCGCGCGTCGCCGGTCGGCATGGCAGTCGCGATCCGGAGGAGCGGCGTCTCGGCGGACCAGCGCAGCGGCGCGAGGCCCGTGAGCTCGAACTCCACCGGAAGCTCACCCGCGGCGGTCGCGTGATCGATATAGGCGTTCACACCGGCGGCGAATGCCTCCAGGATGCGGCGCCCCTCCGGGTGATAGCTCGTGAACTCGGCGTCGGACCACGGGCCTCGGTACTTGAAGAGGCGGGCCGCGCGGTCGTGCGTGAGCGCCTCCGGCCCGAGGATCTCCGCGAGCCTCCCCTCGCCCGCGCGACGGTACATGTCCATCTGCCAGAGGCGGTCCTGGGCCTGCACGAACCCCTGCGCGAAGAAGAGGTCGTCCAGATTCGACGCGTAGATGTGCGGTACGCCCCACGGGTCGCGGATCACCTCGACGTCCGTCCCTAAGCCCGGGACGTCGATCGCGCCGTCGATTTGGGGGAGGCGCGAGGCCGCCAGCTCCTCGAACGTGCTGGGCTCGGACGCACACGCGCCGAGCGCCAGAGCGACCGCGAGGACCACCGCGGCCAGCCGTGAGCCGGTGCGCGGCGCGTAGAGTGGACGCAGCTGGTGGCGCATCTTCCGCCTCCCTTCGATGAAGCAGGTTTACCGTTCCTCGGGCGAGGAAGGTAGAGCCCGCCCCGCGCGGGGGGAAAGGCGGATCGGTCTGCGACCCGAGCGCTGGCGCTTCCTAGCGGCCGACCCTCTGCACGCGCTCGAACTCCGCGATGGCGTTCACGTGGTTGATGAGGGCACGCAGCTCGGAAAGGCGCGCGGACGTGAGCGCGTCCTGAGCGGCGACCACCTCGAAGTTCGTTGCGACGCCGGCGTTGAAGCGTATGGTCTCCGCAGCGGCGCTCTCCTCGGCCAGCTCGCGGCTCCGCGTGGCCGCATCCAGCTGAAGACGGGTATCGCGCACCGCGAGACCCGCATTCGTGACCTCCGTGACGATGGCGAGCTCCTGGCCGCGTATGGCCAGGTCGCGCTGCTCCATCGCGAGCCGGGCACGCTCGAGGTTCGCCTTCCCCGCGTTCGTGCCGATCGGCATGGAGAAGCTGAGCGACAGGTTCCAGGTCGGGGCGTCCAGGCCCGCGATCGAGTTGATGCCGTCCAGGTAGCCGCCCTCGCGTACCAACACGGGTGTGCCACCGAGGCCCGAGCGGTCGAACTCCGTGCCACCCACTCCGAGCAGGGCATAGGACGCGGTCAGGCTCAGGTCGGGTAGGCGGTTTTCGCGGGTCACTTCGAGGTCGATCTCGGCGATCCGCCTCTCCTGGCGCGTCTGGCGGATGTCCGTCCGCTCGCCGAGCGCCCGCTGGATCGCGCCCTGTAGATCCACGACCGGGTCTTGAGCGGTGGGCATGTCGACCGGGTTGATGGTCTGGTAGAGGAGTGGATCGTCGGCGCCGGAGATGAGCAAGCTCTTGAAGAGGAGCTCCTGGTTGCGCCACTGGACCTCGGCGTTGAGCAGGGCCTGCTCCGCGGAAGCGACCTGCGCCTCGGCCTGGATCACCTGAATCTGCGCCATCGTGCCGAGACGGACTCGGACCTGGTTGTCGGCCAGGAGCTGCTGAGCCTGAGCGAGGTTGCGCCTCTGGATCTCGATCTGCTCGATCGCCGCGCGGAGTCCCCAGTACGCCTGCCGCACGCTCTCGGTGATGTTATCCACCCGCTGCTCGAGCTGGATCTGCGTGATCTGGCCCTGGATCTCCTGGGTCTGCAGCGCCGCCCTCTGGTTGTCGGTGCGCAGCCCGGCGAGGAGCGGCTGTGTGTAGTCGAGGCTGACCGTGGAGCGGTAGCTCGGGTTCAGTGTGGTGAAGCGGTTGTCCGTGGACGTGCGGCTGTTCTGGAAGTTGAGCCCGGCGCGGCCTCCGTACCACGGCACGACCTGCTCGATCCCCGTGTTGAAGGAGTGCCTCTGGGTGGTCGTCCGCGCGCCGCCGTCGAGCTGGCTGGTCGACTGATTCGTGGAGTTGTTGTAGCCGTAGGAGCCCGTCAGCGTCGGCGAGAACGCAGCGTGAGCGGCCTGCAGCGAGAACTGCTGCATGCGTGGTGCGAGGCGCGCGCTCTGAATGTCGAGGTTCATCTCGAGGGCGCGGCCTACGGCATCCTCGAGGGTCAGGGATACGAGCTGCTGCCCGGGGTCCTGCGGTGGCAGCGCCGTTCCGACCTGGTACCGGTCCACGGCTTCCTCACCGGTCGGGGGTCGCTGCTGCGCCTGTAATCCCGGCTGGCCCACGAGGGCCGCCGCCATCACGCACGTCGCGATCCGCTTCACGCTCATCCTCATCGTCAGGTCCTCTTCATTGCACGTATTGCTCGATTTCGTGGCCGCTTGGGCTTTCTATGGACAGCCCGAGCGAGTAGATCGTTAGGCCCC
>JBFGFY010000109.1:0-11184 GCA_041579355.1 Longimicrobiales bacterium
AGGTCTCCAGGAACCAGTCCCGGTAGCGCTCCATTCCCTGAGGATTCGCTCGCGCCCAGTCAGCACGCGCCGCGGCGAACTCGTCCGGCCGGGCGGTGAAGATGAAGGGCTCGAGGAAGCCGCTCTCCTTCGCGTAGGCGAGCTCGTCGAGCGGCGCGTAGGGTACGGTGTTGTACACCGCCCGGCCCAGGATCCACGCATCCGCGGCCCGCGCCAAGATCGCACGCTCGAGCTCGAACCCTGTCGCGTCGGGCGCCTCGGGCAGCCATTCCTCCTGCCTGCCCATCCGCGCCATCAGGTGCTGGTGGCCATAGATCTGGAAGACGAGCTGCGGATCGTTGGAGCGCCGGGGCACCGGCACCCAAACGGTGTCGTTGCTCATGCGCATCCCTTCCCAGGGGTACGGCTCGCCCTCGGCAGGCTGCGAGATGACCCAGAAGGACGGATCCTGTTGGATATTCCGTTGCTCGGCGGTCACCCAGGCGTTGATCTCGTTGGCTCGGTCCTGGTCGACACGGAGCCGGGCACCCGAGGGGATGACCATCGGTCGCGGCGTGGGAACCGAGCGCGGACCGGTGCTGCACGCCGCGGGTAGCAGTAGGAGCGCCATAAGTCCAAGTCGGACCAATACATAGCGCTTCGGATAGGCAGTTAGGCCGGGAAACCGCCGCAGGGCCCCTTGGACGGGGCCGATCATCAAGCTTGACACTGTGTAGTCCATGATCCGAATTGATGTTACATCAACCAAAGACCTTGGGGAATCCGTCGTGCAAACCACGCTGCTGGACGATGCCAGAGAGTTCCGGGCGCCGCAGACGATGACGCCTGCGGAGCTCGGCGACAGCCTCGCCCGACTCGTGTGGGAGAGCTTCTCCGACTTCCTCGCCCAGGAGGACGTCGAGACTCCCCTGCCCGAGGTGGACACTCTGTATGACGACGAGCGCACGAAGCGGCGCACAGCGGAGGAGGCCCTGATCTTCTTCCTCTGGGCGCACACCCGGGGAGCCCAGCTCGCGTTCATGGGCCGCGCTCCCGATGCGCTCATCCGGCAGGGGCTCGATGCTCTGCACCGGGCCGTCTTCGAGGACATGGTCGAGCACGGGACCCCCTCGGGCCAGCTTCCGCTCTTCGAGCAGCGCGTGAGCGCCCGCTACGCCGAGTACCACCAGGCCGCCGCGGAATCCGACGCGCGCCTGGGTGAGGCCGTGTCGCGCCACCTCGTCGGCGACGCCACGCGAGCCGGGCTGGTCGACGCGATCCGGGAGCGCGCCGTCGCGGTCGCCAACCCGCTACGGGATTTCCTCGAGGACGTGGAGCTGGTCGAGAGCTAGCCGCCCACGACGGGGGTCGGACCTCACAGGCCGAGCGAAGAGCGCACGAGCGGGCTGATCCGCTCCGGAGTCCACGGTGGATCGAAGGTGAGCTCCACCTCCGCGCTCGTGACGCCCTCGACGCCCTCGATCGCCTTCTTGGCATCCTCGACGATCTGGCCGGCCACCGGGCACATCGGAGAGGTGAGCGAGATGATCGCCTTGACGTCGGAGTCCCTCACCTCGACGTCGTAGACGAGTCCGAGCACCACCAGATCGATCCCGAGCTCGGGGTCCTTCACCCCGCGAAGCGCTCCGAGCACCTGCTTTTCCGTAACGGTCATTGCCCTCTTCCCCCTTGATTTCCCTCGACGCCGAGCCGGTCAGCCGGCCGGCGGTGTCGTGCGCGTGATCACGGCTCCGGTGAGGTCGCCCCCGCGGCGCCCCGGCTGCTCCTCTCCGAGTCGGGCAAAGAGCTTGTTCAGCGCGTCTCGCGAGCTGGACGTGTAACCCTCGGTCACGACCGCGGACACGAGTCCCATGAGGTTCTCGGGCCGCTCCGAAAGTTGGATCACCTTGTCCCGGTTACCCAGCTCGACCGGAATCGATTCGAACTCGTGGTCCGCGCGCTCTCCGAGCGCGGGGGCGCCCACGCCGAGCTCCTTCATGCCCCCCCCGGCGCGCACCACGAACGTCGATACGTCCCCCGCGCTGGCCAGCTCGGCGGAGCCGTCGTCGAGTGCCACGACAGAGCACGCCACCGGGCCCGAGAGCCCGTCGATCCAGCCGTTCCGCAGCGCCGCTCCCGCCTCCTGAAGAAGGGCCCCGAGCGACTCCTGGGGCCTCTCGCCGAGCCCACGCAGGAGCACTCGCACGGTCGCCAGCCGCTGCGCCGAGAACACGTCCGCCTGCAGGGCCCGCAACACGATGAAGACCGGACGCCCGTCTGCGAGCAGGAACCAGTCCCACGAGGAGGCGCCGACGCCGTGGCGCGGGGCGAGCGTGGACCCGGTCAGATCGTAGCCGCTCACCCGCGGCGTGATCCGCGGGAGGAGGCGAGAGCGGAGAAGCCTGTTGAAGTGAGCGAGCGTGTCACGGGAGTGCTCCGTGGGGGGCTTCGGTGCCTGCGTGGCAGCCAGCCGGACGGAGGTTGCCCAAAGAGCCCGCGAGAGGTTGCGGAGGAGCCTCACCGCCAGCGTCTCGCCGCCGAGGATCTCGGCGAAGGATGCCCTCGAGATCGACAGCAGGTAAGTGTCTACCAGCGCGTAGGCGGACGCGGAGCGTGGGGTCTGATTGAGCAGCGCCATCTCGCCAAAGGCCTGGCCGGCTCGCAGGACGGCGAGCTTCTTCTCGTCGCCTCCGGACTTCTTCCGGAGCTCGATCTCGCCCCCGACCACGATGAAGAAGTGGTCTCCCCGCTCACCCTCCTCGAAGACCGCTTCACCCTTTTCCACCAGCACCGACTCGGAGATCGAGAGGATCCGATCGAAGTCCGAGTTGCCCAGGCCCTGGAAGAGGGCGACACCCTGGAGCTTCTCCCTGACCTGCTCGGTCGACAGGGAATCGCTCCTACGCTCGCGGACGTTTGCGCTGGTCTGTGGCTCCATCAGGGAGTCGGGACTGTGTGCGGGGCGAACCGCCGCACGTGGCGGCGCTTCAGGGGGGTATGAAAAAGCTATGCTCCACGAGGTAGGGCCGCGAGAATCTCGGCGCGGCCGAGTGCCCCGAAGGGGAGCCGTTTCGCGGTGCTCGCGACCCGCACGTCGGCCCGTGTACATTGGACTGACCGCGCCTCGCGCGACCCCCCTCCGACAACCGCCCGGGAGCTTCATTCTTGGATCCGGTCAGCCGAGTCGAGCCCGTCACCGCCACGTCCGTGGACTTCGGCGTCGGAGTCACCGTCCGCTGTTGGGGCACCAGGGGCTCGATTCCGTCTCCGGGGCCGCGAACGGTTCGCTACGGCGGCAACACCACGTGCTTCGAGGTCCGGCACCGCAAGCACAGGCTCATCTTCGACGCGGGCTCGGGAATCCGGCCACTCGGAAACGACCTCGTCGAGAAGGGGCCCAACGCGATCCACATCTTCCTGACGCACTTCCACTGGGACCACATCCAGGGCTTCCCCTTTTTCGCGCCGCTCTACGACCCCGAGGACCGCATCAAGGTCGTGGGGCCGAAGCAGCGCGACATCGACGTCCAGAACCTCTTCGCGGGTCAGATGGGACCCATCTACTTCCCGGTCCCTTTCAGCGTGGTGGCCGCGGAAATGGAATTCGAGCACCTCAACAACGGTGGTTACGAGGTCGGCGACGCCGGAATCGAGGTGATCCGGGTCAAACACCCGTCCTACGTGCTCGGGTACCGAGTCCGGATCGCAGGTCGGACGATCTGCTTCATCCCCGACAACGAGATGGAGGGCAAGGGGTACGAGGTGGGCGAGAAGTGGGAGCGGAGGATCGTCGACTTCGTGAGGGATGCGGACCTTCTCATCCACGACTCGATGTATACGGAGGAGGAGTATCGCTCGCGCGTCGGATGGGGTCACTCGACGTTCGAGCAGTCGGTGCGGTTGGCGGAGGAGGGTGGCGTGAAGCACCTCCTCCTCTTCCACCACGACCCGATGCGGTCGGACGACGAGCTGGAGACCATCGTGAGCCGCCTGCGCGACGAATCGCTCGCGCGTGGATCGGACCTCGAGCTCGAGGCGGCCGCCGAGGGTGTCGATATCAAGCTGGAGGGCGGGACGTGAGACGATACGCATCGGTCGCGGCCGTTCTGGCCGTTCTGCCGTTGATGGCTTTCGGGCCGCAGGAGCGCACGGCGCTCACACACTGGGCCCTGCTGATCGGCATCAGCGACTACATCCATTTCGAGGACGTGGAGGGCGGCGATCTGCCCGGCGCGGAGCACGATGCCCGGCGAGTCCGGGACGTGCTCGTGATGAAGCAGTTCGTCCCCGAGGAGAACATCCGCTTGCTGCTCAATCGCGACGCGACACGGGCCGCGATCGAAGAGGCGGTGACCGGATGGCTCGCCAGCAACGCCCGTCCCGGCGACAACGTGACGATCTTCTTCGCCGGGCACGGCTCTCAGATGTGGGACGAGAGCGGCGACGAGGAGGACGGCCTCGACGAGACGATCGCACCCGCAGACGTCTTGGCGGCGAGCACGGAGTACGACATCAGCGACGACACGTTCAACGAGTGGCTCTCGCGCCTCCCGACCGACAACGTGGTCGTGATCCTCGACAACTGTAACTCCGGCACGGGGACACGCGACGTAACTCCGTTCAGCCGCGGGCGCCTGCTCGCGCGCGACATGAACCGCATCGAGCGGCCGGCGGCGGCCGCCCGCCGGGCCCTCGGCGACCGGGTCGACGACACGGGCTTCGACGCCTCTCAGACACGGGTGCTCGAGCTGGCGGCCGCGCAGCCGCACCAGGTGGCCGTCGACGCCTTCTTCCCGGCGACCGGCGGCTCCGAGGCCTTCCACGGCGGCGCTTTCACGACGTACCTCGTGCAGCAGCTCTGGAAGGCGCCCGCTCGCGCCACCTACGAGCAGGTCTTCGAGCAGGCCTACGAAGCGCTCAAGCGGAATCGCTTCCAACAGGACCCGTACCTGTCGCGGGAGGTCGGGCTCAAGGACCAGCCGCTGTTCTTCGTCGAGGGCGCGGCCCGGGGCAGCTCGGAGGTCGCGCTGCCCGTCACGGGCGTGGCGAACGGACGTGCGCAGCTCGGCGCAGGGCTCGGCCTCGGCATCACCCCCGGATCGATCTTCGAGACCGCGGCCGGCGCACGTCTCGTAGTCGAGTCGGTGGCGCAGCGCAGCACGACGGCTCGCGTCGCCTCCGGCAGCGTCCGGCAGGGCGACCGAGCCCGCCTGGTAGCACACCGCTACGAGCCGAGCCCCTTGCTGGTGAACGTCGCCGCGGTCGACACGAGGCTCGTCGAGCAGCTCCGCGGCGCGCTCCGCGGGGCCGAGGGAGTGCGGCTGGTCGAGACCGAGAGCGCCTTCGCGCACCTCATCGTCCGGCGTGGCGGCGAGGAGCTCCGCGTGGTGGGGTCGGACGGCTTCGTGCGGCATGCCGGGATCGGGACGACCACGCAGGGGATCACCGGCCTGGCGAACGTCCTCCGCAAGGAGGCCGCCTCGAAGCGGCTCGCCGACACCGACAATCCCGCCCAGGGGTTCGCGGTGGATCTACGGCTCTTGGGCGGCAGAACCTCCTTCGGGCTCGGCGAGGAGATCGGCTTCTCGATCCAGTCCGAGCGGGACGGCTACCTCACGCTGGTCGACCTCGGTACCGACGGCACGGTCGCCATGCTCCTGCCCAACCGGGAGACACCGACCGTGCGGGTGCGCGCGGGTCAGCGGGTCTCGTATCCAGAGCCCGGGGGCGATCTGATGTTCACGGCGCTCGAGCCCGTCGGTACGGGCCTCGTGCGTGCCTTCGTGACGCCGGCTCCGCTCGGCATCCCGATCCCCGCGGGAGAGGAGTACGCCTTCGGAGGTGAAGAGCTGGCCGGGCAGATCGCGGCGGCCCTGGCCACCGCGGCGGGCCAGATGGACGGCGCGGTGCGGCTCGACTCGTGGGGATCGGCCTCGATCGTCTACGAAATCCACGATTGATGCCGCGGCCGCGGTGGTTCCACCCGGCCTGAGCCCCGCCGCGCCTTGAGGAAGCTCCGGCGGGCCGTAGCCGTCACGCTCATCGTCACGGGCGCGGTGGCGCTCGCGACGCTGATGGAAGCCGCGGGAGGCCTCACCGGCGTGCGTCAGTTCGAGGACTACACGCTCGACCTCCGCCAGCAGACGACTCCCGAGTCGTTCCAGGCGGGACGCGGCGAGCGAGAGAGCGAGATCGCGCTCGTCCTCTTCGACGAGTTCTCGGTCATGGACCCTGAGCTCGGTTGGGACTGGATCTCGCCCTTTCCACGCGCCCACCTCGCCGGGCTCATCGACGCCCTCTCCGCCGCAGGCGCTCGCACGATCGGGGTCGACGTCTTCCTCGACCGCCTCTTTCCCGGGCTGAACGAGATCGACGGAGGCGACGACCTTCTCCGCTCGGCGATCGAGCGGGCGGGCAACGTGATCCTCGTCACACCCGTGGAGCAGACCGACTCGGGGCCGGTCATGACCCCCGTGCATCCGCACTTCGCGGAGGTCGCGGCAGGTGTCGGCTCGGCCGAGCTCCCTTCTTCCTTCGAGACCTTCCGGGACGGCACTCTCCTGGTCCGCTCGGGGTCGGGAATCGAGCCGTCGTTCGCGCTCGCGACGTACGCGCACGCGCGCGGGCTCGACCTCGACTCGATCCTGCGCGAGGCGGTGGACGCGCGGCGCATCGCCCTGCCCGGCCTTCCCGAGACGGTGGGTCACCTTCCCGACGAGTGGTTCGACAGCACCGCCGGCACTGTCGGCTCGATCGTCCCGTTCCGGATCCGCTACGTCGGTCCTCCCTCCAGCGTCGACGCCGACGGTCCACCGGGCACCTTCCAGGCCTCCGGGTCCGGCACGGTTCCCGATCTGGCCTTATTCCTGCCCGAGCTCTTCCGCGACAAGATCGTGCTACTCGGAACGGGCTTCCATGCCGAGGACCGTTTCCGCACGCCGTTCTTCTCGTACAGGCCGCAGCTCGAGGCGGGCGACTCCACGGGGCTCGTGGAAGGGGAGCCCTACGGCTGGATGTACGGCGTGGAGATCCACGCCAACGCCCTGCAGAACATCCTCGACGGCGACTACGTGAAACCGCTGGCGACCCGTACCCGCCTCCTGCTGCTCTTCGTGGTGGCGCTCGTGTCGGGGGGCGTCGCGTACCTCGCCGGCGCGGGGTGGGGGGCCGTCGCCGCTTTGCTCGCGGGCGCCGGCACGTGGGTCTACGCTTGGTGGGCTTGGGCGGGTGTCGCGTACGTGCCCGGAGGAGCGCTCTTCGACCTCGAGGCGCGCTTCACGTGGGTCCCGGTGGGCGCGACGCTCCTGTCCGGCATCCTGTCCTACGTCGGCTCGGTGGCGTACGTGGCCATCGTCGAGGGGCGTGAGAAGCGCTTCATCAAGGGCGCCTTCGGCATGTACGTCTCCCCCGACATCGTGAGCGAGATCTCGGCCGACCCGGCCGCGCTCAAGCTCGGCGGCCAGAAGCGGCTGCTCACGATCCTCTTCTCCGACCTCTCGGGCTTCACGACCCTGTCGGAGAACATGGATCCCGAGGAGCTCCTTCAGCTCCTCAACGAGTATCTGGACGAGATGACCGAGATCGTGCTGCGCGAGGGAGGCACGCTCGACAAGTACATCGGCGACGCGATCATGGCCTTTTGGAACGCGCCTCGGGCTACGGCCGACCACGCCGACCGTGCCATGCGTACCGCGGTCACGATGCAGCGTCACATGACGGAGATGAACCGCAGCTGGCGCGAGGTCGATCCCGACCACCAGGAGCTGATGGTCCGCATCGGCATCAACACCGGAGAGGTGGTCGTCGGCAACCTCGGTGGCCGCGAGCGGTTCGACTACTCGGCCATTGGCGATGCGGTCAACCTCGCCGCCCGCCTCGAGCCGGCGAACAAGAGCTACGACACGCTCAACATGGTCTCGCAGATCACGCTCGAGGCAGGCCACCCCGAGTGGTACCGGGTGAGGGAGCTGGATTTCATCGCCGTGAAGGGCAAGGAGGAGCCGGTCAAGGTGTATGAGCTCCTGGAGATGGCCGGCACCGAGCTTGCGCCCGACAAGGAGGAGGCCCTCCGCGCCTATGAAAGGGGCATGGAAGCGTACAAGCGCCGCGAGTGGGCCGAGGCCAAGACGCACTTCGACGCGGCGCTGACGGTCTGCCCGTCCGACGGGCCCAGCCGGGTGTATTCTACGCGGTGCGCACAGCACATCGCCGATCCGCCGCCGCCCGATTGGGATTTCGTGGTGCGGCGGACCGAAAAGTAAGAGATTGCGGTAGATGGGCCGGATGCGCCGCTACGGCGCACACCGTCGGAGGAGCAGCATGAGAGGAATCATCGGGCTCGCCTTCGCGGCGTCGGTCCTCGGGGCCCCGCCGTCGGCCGCCGCACAGGGGGACCCGGCCGCGTTGGTGGTCCGGCTGCAGGGTGCCGTCGACGTGACCCGCAGCGGAGGCGCCCCCGCCCCTGCCTCGGTCGGCGAGCGCCTCTTCGTTGG
This sequence comes from Longimicrobiales bacterium, assembly GCA_041579355.1. Taxonomy (GTDB): domain Bacteria; phylum Gemmatimonadota; class Gemmatimonadetes; order Longimicrobiales; family Gaopeijiaceae; genus UBA2982. The sequence goes on from JBFGFY010000109.1 coordinate 8,472, forward strand.
CGATGGCGTGCTGCCAGCCTCGGGCGCGCGCGCGATCCTGATCACTCGGGCCGGCGCGCAGCAGGTGGTGACCGAGCGCACGACCATCGAGGAGCCGAGGGCGGGCGGTAACCCCGACATCTTCGCCCGCGCCGTGGCGACCCTCGCGCAAGCGGCCGCGGCCGACGCGACCACCGGCGGACGCCAGGGCATGATTCGGCCCATTCCGGGTCAGACGTCCCTGGTCGGGCCGCGCAACGCGCTCACCGTCGCCTCACCCCGGCCCACCTTCCGTTGGACCGCGACGCCCGGGCAGACCTACGATCTCATGCTGCGCAGGGTCGACGGAGAGAGCGCCCGCCCGATGGTGTTCGAGGTCGGCCGGGACACGACGTGGACGCTGCCGACGGACGCGCCGGAGCTGGAGAACGGCGGGACCTATCAGTGGACCGTGTTCGTGGGAGGGCGGCGCGGCGGCCGAGCCATCCCGGCACAGACCTTCCGCGTGATCGGCCTCGAGGAGTCGGTGGACCTCGCGGATTACCTCGACGAGATCGCCGTCTTCGGGCTCGATCCCAAGACGGACGGGCTCTTCCTGACCGTGGTCGCGTACCGCGACACCGGCTTGTTCTACGAGGCGCGGCAGGCGCTCGAGGCGGTCGAGTCCGAAGGCGGCCTCACGTGGGAGCTGTACAAGCTGAAGGGCGAGATCCTGGCCGAGCTGGGCCACGAGGCCGAAGCGCGCGCCGCGTTCGACCGGGCGGACGAGCTGCGCCGATGACGGACGGCGCCGGGACGCGTCACCACATCGAGGGCGAGCTGGCGGAAGCCAGGCAAGAGCTGGCCGAGGCACGCTCGGCGCTCCGTGAGCTTTCGAAGGTCGGCATGGCGCTCATGAGCGAGCGCGACCCGACGCAGCTGTTCGACCTGATCCTCACACAGGCGCGTGAGCTCACCACGTCCGACGCGGGCAGCCTGTATCTGGTAGAGACCGACGAGGGCCGGCGGGTCCTGCACTTCCTCCGCAGCCAGAACGACACTCTGCCCGACCTTCCGTCGCCGGACTTCAAGCTGCCCCTCGACGAGCACTCCATCGCGGGTTACGCCGCCACGACCGGAATGCCGCTCGTGCTGGAGGACGTCTACGAGCTGCCCGCGGACATGCCGTTCTCGCACAACCGCGCGTTCGACCAGAAGCACGGATACCGAGCGAAGTCGATGCTCGTGGTGCCGATGATCGACCACAAGGACCGCGTGGTGGGCGTCCTCCAGCTCCTCAACCGGAAGAGCAATCGCGCGGCCAAGATCCGCACGGACGAGGACTCCGACGCATGGGTCCTCCCATACACCGAGCGCGAGGTGGCGATCGTTTCGTCGCTCGCCGGCCAGGCCGCCGTTTCCATCGAAAACGGTCAGCTCTACCAAGCGATCGAGAACCTCTTCGCCGGATTCATCAAGGCCGCCGTGACCGCGATCGACCGAAGGGACCCGACCACGTCGGGTCACTCGGTGCGCGTGACCGAGCTCACCTGCGACGTGGCCGCGTTGATCTCGGAGCAGACGGAGGGTCCCTTCGCGGAGGTGCACTTCACCGAGGAGGAGATGAAGCAGCTCCGCTACGCGGGCCTGCTCCACGACTTCGGCAAGGTGGGCGTGAGCGAGGAGACGCTCGTAAAGAAGAACAAGCTGCCGCCCGTCATGGAGGCGCAGGTCGAGGCTCGTTTCCAGCTCATCCGCATGACCCTCGAGGCCGACGCAGCGCGTGCGCGCGCCGACGCGATCGCCGAAAAGGGGCGAGAAGGAGCGGCCGCGGCGCTGGAGGCGATCGACCGCCAACTCGCCACCGACCTCGAGCGCCTGGCCAAGTACTGGAAGGCGGTCGCCGACGCCAATGTCCCCCGCGTTCTCGAAGAAGACACGGCCGAGGTGCTCACGGAGATCGCGCAACAGACGTTCCTCGACCCGGATGGGCACGAGCAACCCTACATCACCGCCCGAGAGCTGCACTTCCTGCAGATCCGGAAGGGGAGCCTCGACGAGGACGAGCGGAGTCAGATCCAGTCGCACGTTGTCCACTCGTACGACTTCCTCCTCAACATCCCGTGGACCGAGGAGCTCGCCCGCATCGCGGAGATCGTGCGAGGGCACCACGAGAAGCTCGACGGCTCCGGTTACCCCGATGGCGTGACCGGCGACAAGCTCGCCCTCGAGACGCGCATCATGACCGTGTGCGACATCTTCGACGCGCTGACGGCCTCGGATCGCCCCTATAAGAAGGCGTTGCCGGTCGAGAAGGCCCTCCAGATCCTCGAGTGGGAGGCAAAGGACGGAATGCTCGACGGGGACATCGTCCAGCTCTTTGTGAAGAGCGGCGTCTACAGGAAGGTGCTCGAGCGCGACTGGCGCGAGTTCTAGCAGCGCCTCAGGCCCCCGCGGCCTCCGGCTCCACGCTCCCCTCCTCCGACCCGACGCTCGCGGCGCGCTCGTTCGCCTCGGCACGGCCCGGAAGGAGCCCGAATACGCCCTTCAGGATCCACGCCGCGCCCATCACGATCAACAGCAGCATCACCCACCGCAGCACCGTGGCGTAGAAGGCGTAGTTGAGCGCGGGCATCGCGAAGTCGTACTGGAGGAGCTCGCCGCCCCGTTCGGTCATCCAGTGCCACCCCGTGTGCGCGAGGAAGGCGGACAGGACGATCGTACCGAGCAGCTCGGGCAGCCACTTGCGGAAGAG
>JBFGFY010000110.1:0-11153 GCA_041579355.1 Longimicrobiales bacterium
GGTCCAGGCGCGGGCCCGGCGAGCCGCCACCGAGCTCCAGCCGGGGATCGCGCACTCACGGACGAACACGCTCGTACGTCCGCTTCACGAGGCGCTCCCGTTCACGCTCACGGAGGCGCAGGCTCGGGTCCTCCGCGAGATCTTCGCGGACATGCAATCGGAGCGGAGGATGAGCCGGCTCCTGCAGGGGGACGTGGGATCCGGAAAGACCGTCGTCGCGCTCTTCGCGATGCTCCTGGCCGTCGAGGGCGGGCATCAGGCCGCGCTCATGGCGCCGACCGAGATCCTGGCGGAGCAGCACGCCCGCACCATGTCGCAGCTGCTCGAGCCGCTCGGCATCGACGTGGCCCTGCTCATCGGTAGCCTCGGCGTCGGGGAGCGACGCGAGAGGCTGGCCGCGCTGGCGGACGGCTCGTCGCCGATCGTCGTGGGCACGCACGCTCTCATCCAGGAAGGTGTCTCGTTCCGCTCGCTGGGTCTCGTGGTCGTAGACGAGCAGCACCGCTTCGGCGTGCGGCAGCGAATGGCGCTCCTGGAGCGGGAGGACGTCCGCCCCGACGTGCTGGTCATGTCGGCGACCCCCATCCCCCGGTCGCTGGCCATGGCGCTCTACGGCGACGTGGACCTGAGCGTGCTCGACGAGGTGCCGCCTGGCCGGACCCCGGTGGCGACCTCCGTGCGCTCACCCGACGAGCGCGGCGACGTCTACCGCCTGGTGGAGCGGGAGCTCGGCGCGGGCCGGCAGGCGTACGTCGTGTATCCGCTCGTGGCGGAGTCGGAGAAGGTCGACCTGCTGGCGGCGAGCGACGAATACGAGCGCCTCCGGGACGAGGTCTTCCCGGCCCACCGGGTGGGGCTCATGCACGGACAGCTCCCGTCCGCGGAGAAGGATGCGGTGATGCGCTCCTTCCTGGCGGGCGACATCGACGTGCTCGTGGCCACGACGGTGATCGAGGTCGGCATCGACGTGCCCAACGCGACCGTGATGGTCGTGGAGCACGCGGAGCGCTTCGGCCTCTCGCAGCTGCACCAGCTGCGGGGGCGGGTGGGGCGGGGATCGGACGCGAGCCACTGCGTTCTCGTCGCCGAGGCCGGGGGGGATGCCCGCGAGCGTCTGGAGATCTTCCGTGGCACACAGGACGGCTTCGAGATCGCACGTGCGGACCTGCGCATTCGGGGCCAGGGAGACCTCTTCGGGAGTCAGCAGCACGGGCGCGACCCTGTGCTGCGGTTCGCCGACCTGATGCGGGACGAGGAGCTTCTGCTCGTGGCGCAGCAGGAGGCGCGGGAGCTCACGGCGGCAGACCCCGAGCTCGACGCGCCCGAGAACGCGCGCGTGCGTGCGCAGCTGCACGGGCGCTACCGCGAACGTCTCGAGATGTACACGGTCGGGTAGGGCGGTGGATGTACGGCGTGCGGCGCGGCCGTTAACCTTCGCGCCGATCGCAGCTCATCAACGCGGTACGCCGGGAAGGCCATGGTCGAGATCAGACACCTCGCCGATCACGTCGGAAAACCCGCCACGGTCCAGGGATGGGTGGAGGCGACGCGCGGGCACGGGAAAGTCGCTTTCCTCACGGTGCGGGACGGGACCGGCGTCGTGCAGGGCGTGCTCGTGAAGAGCGCGGTCGACGAGGCGACGTGGGCGACGCACGCGGGGCTCACCTACGAGTCGCTCGTGAGCGTGACCGGAGAGGTCAAGGAGGAGCCGCGCGCGCCGGGCGGCTACGAGCTGGGCGTGCGCGAGCTCCTGGTGCTCTCCGCCGCCGAGGAGTACCCGATCCAGCCCAAGGAGCACGGCGTCGACTTCTTGCTCGATCACCGTCACCTCTGGCTGCGCTCCTCGCTGCAGCGAGCCGGGCTGCGGGTGCGGGCGGAGGTCGAGCAGTCGATCCACGACTTCTTCTATGAGCGCGGCTTCGTGCGCATAGACACCCCGATCCTGACGGGCGCGATCGGGGAGCACGCCGGCACGCTCTTCGAGACGGACTACTTCGGCGACACGGCCTTCCTCGCGCAGACCGGGCAGCTCTACGTCGAGGCCGCGTGCCCGGCCTTCCGGCGCGTCTATTGCTTCGGTCCGACGTTCCGGGCGGAGAAGTCGAAGACGCGTCGCCACCTGACCGAGTTCTGGATGGTGGAGCCCGAGGTCGCGTTCGCCGACTCGAACGAGAACATGCGGCTCCAGGAAGAGCTCGTCTCGTATCTGGTGGAGCGGGCGCTCGAGCGCTGTGCGGAGGAGCTGAAGGTGCTCGAGCGCGACACGACGAGGCTGGAGCGCGTGCAGCCACCCTTTCCGCGCATCAGCTACTCCGACGCGGTGGAGGAGCTGCGCGCCGGCGGAAGTCAGATCGAGTGGGGACAGGACCTCGGGGCGGTGGACGAGGCGGCGCTGACCGAAAAGCGGGAGCTGCCCCTCTTCGTGCACGACTACCCCAAGCAGGCGAAGGCCTTCTACATGAAGGAAAACCCTGCCGACCCCAGGACGGTGCTGTGCGACGACCTGCTCGTCCCGGAGGGATACGGGGAGATCATCGGCGGGAGCCAGCGGGAAGACGATCTCGAGCGCCTGCGCGCGCGCATCCACGAGCAGGGGCTGCCGGAGGACGCCTACCGGTGGTACCTGGACTTGCGCCGTTACGGAACCTTCCCGCACTCGGGATTCGGGCTCGGCATCGAGCGGACCGTCGCGTGGATCACCGGCCGGCATCACATCCGCGAGCTGATTCCCTTCCCGCGTCTCATGAACCGCCTCTACCCGTAGAGGATCGTGGCCGTGGCGCGCGTCATACTCGACATGGCCGACCTGCGACCCGTTTGGGCGATGCCTGAATGGGTGCCGGCGGAGCTGAGCGCGGCGCTCCCCGCCGGCTGGGAGCTCGTCGTGAACGAGGAGTCCACGGAGGGCACCGGTGACGGCGCGACACGCGTGGCTCCCGGTGTGCTCCGGGCCGTGGCCGAGGCCGAGGCCTACCTCGGCTTCGGCATTCCCGAGGAGCTCCTAAAAGCCGGCCCCCGCCTACGCTGGGTGCACTCGGGCGCAGCGGGCGTGGGCAAGTCCCTCACGCCCACCATGGTCGAGAGGCCGGTCGTCTTCACCAACTCGGCCAAGGTGCACGGCCCCCCGATCGCGGAGACCGTGCTCGCGATGATCCTCTTCTTCTGGCGCGGGCTCGATCTGGCCGTCGAGGGGCACCGCCGCGGACGATGGAGCGCCGACAGTTTCTGGGCCGAAGACTCCCCGATGCGCGAGCTGTCGAGCTCCACGGTGGGTCTCGTCGGCTTCGGCGGGATCGCGCAGGAGGTCGCGAGGCGCGTCGCGAGCCTCGGAGCGGAGGTCGTGGCCGTCAAGCGCACACCCCCCCGGCCGGGGGCGGGGGCGCTCGAACCCGTCGGCGGGGGAGGGAGCCTGGCGAGCCGCGTGCGTGTCCTTCACGGAGCCGACGGTTTGGCGGACATGCTGCAGTCGAGTGACGTCGTAGTCGTAACCGCACCGGAGACTCGGGACACTCGCGGAATGATCAACGCCGGCGCGCTGTCCCTCATGCGCGACGGGGCGCTCCTGATCAACGTCTCGCGCGGAAAGCTCGTCGACGAGGAGGCGCTCGTCCGTGCGCTGTCGGCGGGAAGGCTCCGGGGCGCCGGGCTCGACGTCTTCGCCAAGGAGCCACTCCCGGAGGAGAGCCCGCTCTGGGCGCTTCCCAACGTCGTCTTGACCCCACACGTGTCGGGCGTCACACGCGGCTTCTGGCGCCGCGAGACCGATCTCATCCTGCGCAACCTGGCCCGCTTCCTGAAGGGAGCGCCCCCCGGGGAGTGGGAGAACGTGGTAGACAAGTCCGCCGGATACTGACCGCGAGAGGCCGCCTGGCGGCGCTCGCCCGTCAGCCCCGCTTCACCTCGTCCCAGAGGGCGTCGAGCTCCGCCAGCGTCGAGTCGGAGAGGGTCATGCCCCGCTCCCGGGCAAGGCGCTCCAACTGCTCGAAGCGGTCTTGGAACTTCCGATTCGCCTTCGCGAGGGCGGTCGTCGGATGCACGCCGACCAGCCGCGCCACGTTGACCACCGCGAAGAGGAGGTCGCCGAGCTCCTCGACGACTCGCTCTTCTCCCGCCGTCCCCTCCCGGTGCGCGAGCGACTCCTCGACTTCGCCGAGCTCCTCGCGGGCCTTGGCCAGCGCGCCGCGGTGATCCTCCCAGTCGAAGCCCACCCCCGCGACGCGTTCCTGGATCCGGTGCGCCTTCGTGAGCGGATCGAGCCCACCGGCCAGCCCGCTGAGCACCCCCTCGTCCGCCTGGCGCTCCGCCGCCTTGAGCGCCTCCCAGTCCCGGCGATCGCCGTCGCCGAAGAGGTCGGGGTGGCGGGCGACCATCTTCGCCTCGAGGCGCCCATAGACCGAGTCGGCGTCGAGCCCGCCACCCTCCTCCGCCACCACGATCTGGAAGGCGAGGTTGAGGAGGAGATCGCCGAGCTCCCCCTCCAGGGCCGGGGTGTCACCCGCGTGGATGGCATCCACCACCTCGTGGGTCTCCTCGAGCAGGTGGGGAACCAGGGACTCCGCGGTCTGCTCCCGGTCCCAGGGGCACTCGGCCCTGAGGAAGCGTACGAGGGCGAGGGCCCGGTCCAGGGCGCCGGGCCCCGAAAAGCGGTGCGCCCCCCCGCGGGCTTCGGGCCCGGCGGGGTCGCGGGAAGGGGTCGTTTCCAAGCTGTGTTTCTGGCATCTTTGCCCGCACATGTCAACGAACCCCCGGGCCCGCGCGTGGCTCCACGTGCGGGCCGACGCGTTGCGGCGCAACCTCGCGGCGGTGCGCTCGGCCATCGGGCCGGCGCCCCGACTCGTCCCCATGGTGAAGGCCGACGCGTATGGACTCGGTGTAGCCGAGACCGTTCTCGCGCTCGCGCCCGAGCGGCCGTGGGCGTGGGGGGTGGCCACGGTCGAGGAGGGGGTCGAGCTGAGGGGCCTCGGGGTGCGTGAGCCCGTGATCGTCTTCCCCCCGCTGGTGCCCGAATTGATGCCGGCTGCGGTGGAGGCGGACCTACAGGTGTGCGTGTCCAGCCTCCCGGCCCTGCGCGCGGCCGCCGACGCAGCACGGCGCCTGGGCGTCACGGTCTCCGTGCACGTGGACGTCGACTCCGGCATGGGACGCGCGGGCTTCGACTGGCGGGAGACGTCGGCTTGGGGCCCGGCGGTCGCCGAGCTCGCCGGCGAAGCCGGGGTGCGCTGGGTCGGCGTCTTCACCCACCTGCACTCGGCGGACGAGTCGGCCGAGAGCGTGCACGAGCAGTGGGGGCGGTTTCAGGAAGCGCTCGCGGGTCTGCCCGGGCAGCCGGAGGACCTCCTCGTGCACGCGCTCAACAGCGCGGGGGCGTTCCGGGCCCCCGACTGCGCCGCGGGCGCCGTCCGGCCCGGAATCTTCCTCTACGGGGGGCGCGTCGGCCCCGGTCAGCCCCTCCCAGAGCCGGTCGTGTCGCTGCACGCCCGCGTGGCCCACGTGCGAGAAGCCGCGCCCGGCACGACCGTCGGCTACGGCGCTACCCACCGTGCCGGGCGGCCGGAGCGCTGGGCGACGCTCCCCATCGGGTACGCCGACGGCCTCCCCCGGGCGCTCGGAAACCGCGGGAGCGCCCTCCTTGGGGGGCGGCGGGTCCCGATCGTCGGACGGATCTCCATGGACATGACGGTGGTAGACATCACCGACGCGCCCGGGGTCGGCGTCGGAGACGTCGCGACCCTCGTGGGCGCGGACGGTCGCGAAGAGATCACGGTGGACGAGGTGGCGGGGCTCGCCGGGACGATCAGCTACGAGATCCTGACGGGCTTCACACGGCGTCTACCTCGGGTCTGGACGGGCCTCGATGGATCATGACGAGTTGATCACGAGGGCCCGAGCGGCCATGGAGCGGGCGTACGCTCCCTACTCCGGCTTTCGAGTCGGGGCGGCCCTGCTCGGTCAAGACGGCTCTGTCCACACGGGATGTAATGTCGAAAACGCCTCCTACGGCCTCACGATCTGCGCCGAACGAACCGCGCTCGCGAGTGCGGTCGCGAGCGGTGTGCGGGAGTTCCGGAGCGTGGCGATCGTGAGCAGCGGCCCGGAGGCCGTGCCGCCGTGCGGCGCCTGCCGCCAGGTCTTGGCCGAGTTCTCACCCGACCTCGAGGTGGTGTCCGCCACTGGGAGCGACCGACGCCGCTGGACGCTCCGCGAGCTCCTGCCTGAACCCTTCGAGCCCGGCCCGTTGGGCGAAAGGAAGTGACGCGCACCTGATGAGGAGCACGCGCGCCGCGCTGATCGCGGCCACAGCCATCACACTGGCCGCCTGCCAGGACGAAACGCCGACCTCCCTCGGCGCCGACCTGCTGCCGCCCCAACCGCTCACGATCGAGCTCGAGCTACCCTGGTCGCAGTTCGGCTCCAACCTGGCCGTCTTCGGCGGGTACTCGAGGCCGTCCCGGATGCGTGAGGGTGTGGTGGCCAAGGCCTACGCCGACACTCTGAACGCCAACACGCTGGTGCGCTTCGCCTCCTATCCGGCGAGCGCATCGGTGCGTGACTCGGACGGGACGCTGCGCACCGATACCGACATCAGCTTCTTCGGCGGGTACTTCGTCGCGTTCTTCGACACCCTGGCGAGCACGAACACCGGGCCCGTGACGCTCCAATTCGGGGCCGTGCAGACGGCCTGGCATCCGCCCTCCGCCACCTGGACGTCGGCGATCGACACCGTGGGCGACCGACGCGCGTGGCCGGAGCCCGGCGGTGGTCCCATCACGCCGATGGTGACCATCGACTGGAACCCGACCGTGGCCGATTCGGTGCAGTTCTTCCTGGATTCGGCACAGGTCGCCACCTGGAGCGACCCCACCGACCCCACGACCGGCGCGCGCCTCGAGCTCCTCACGGACGGAGCGCGCCTGCGGGTGGTGGGCGGAGCGCTCCGCCTGAACACCCGCTCGAGCATCAACCCCGACACGGTGCCCATCCTGACGGCTCAGGCGCAGCAGGTCACCTTCATCTACGACGTGACCGCCGCGCCTCCCGCGGACGGGATGCGGGTCGGCGGGGCGCCGGCCTGGCGAACCGTGCTCGACGTGGCGGTGCCGGCACAGCTCACCGGACCGCCGGCATTGTGCGCGGCGGTCGGATGTCCGTTCACGCTGCAGCCGCGCCACGTGAGCTACGCCGCTCTGGGGCTCAGGACGCGACAACCCGAGGTCGCCTTCCAGCCCACGGACTCCGTCCGGCTCGACGTCCGACCGGTCCTGGCGCGCTCGGCGCTGCCCAAGTCCCCGCTCGGCACGTCGCTCGTGCCCGACCCGGCGGGGCTGTTGGTCGGGCCCGCGCTCTTCGGGGCGCAGGCGGGCTCGCTCGTCGAGGTCCCGATCACGAACTACGTCCGCGCCATCCTCAGCGGCCCCGACCCGGCCGGCCGGCCGCCGCCGACGACGATCGCGATCCTGTCGTCCAACGAGCCCAGCTCCTTCACCTTCGCCGAGTTCTTCGGGCCCGGGGGGCCGAACGAGCCGGTGCTCAAGCTCGTGCTCACCGTGAGCCCGCCCATGGAGCTGCAATGACCAAGCGCGCCGCGATCGTGCCGCTCGTTTGTCTCCTCCTCGGCGCTGGACCGCTCGGGGCCCAATCCATCTTCAGCTCCGCGGGCATCGGGCTCCCGGTGGAGGGCCTCGACGGGCGTGCCCGCGCGCTCGGCAGCTTCGGGATCGGACTACAGGGTCCCATGCTCTCCCCGACCGACCCGGCCGCCTCGGCGCGCTTCCCACTTCCCTCCGGCGTGATCGTTGCGCAGCCCAGCTGGGTCGATCTGACCGAGCAGGGCTCCCCCGACCACCGCTACTTCCAGGGGACCCGCTTCCCGCTCCTGGGCCTCGCCTACCCCGCGTTCCAGGGGGTCGTCACCGTGTATCTCACCTCGGTGTTCGACCAGGGCTTCGACGGAGAGCGGCCGGTCAACGTGGTGCTCGGGGGCGTGACCGTCCCCGCCACGGACCGCTTCACGCAGGACGGATCGGTCTCGCAGCTCGCCGTCGGCTATGCACGTCGGCTCGACGCGCGCACGGCGGTCGGGATCTCACTCGCCCGATATTCGGGAAGGGTGGACCGCAACCTCACCCGGGACTACGGCACGAGCACGGGCATCGGACGCGTCGAGCCGTACGTCTCGGCCGGCTCCTGGCGGTACTCGGGAGAGGCGATCACGGGCGGCGCGGCCACGGATCTCTTCGGCTCGGTCCGCATCGCGGCGAGCGCCACGTGGTCCAGCGACCTCCGGGCCGACGCCACGTCGGGCACGGAGGGGTCGGACCGGACCTACTCGGTGCCGCTGCAGCTGCGGCTCGGCGCGAGCTCGGTGCTGACGCCTGGGCTCACCGTGAGCGCGAGCGCCGTGCGCGCCGACTGGTCGAGCACCGGGGCGAACATCGGGGCGGGCTCGAGCGCCGGCACGGTGCTGGGCTTCGGAGCGGGAATCGAGCTCTCCCGGGCCCGCCTGCTCGGCCGGGAGGCGCCACTGCGCTTCGGCTACCGACGTGTGGGCCTCCCCTTCGCCATCGGCACGGAGGACGCACACGAGCGGGTCTTCGCGGGCGGGCTCGCGCTGATCCTCAACCAGTCGAACGGAGTGGTGCTCGCTACGGTCGACCTGGGTGTGGAGAACGGGAAGCGGTCGGGCGGGACCTTCACGGAGGACTTCTGGCGGGGGACGGTGTCCCTCCGCCTCGCCGGATTCTGACCGCCCCGGCGGCCGGGAAGCGGCCGCGCAGGGGCCATCCGCGTATTGACGCGCCCTGCCAAATGTGTCCGAATTGAGGCATGTCCCGTTCTTCCGCACCCAAGCGCGCCTACGTCGAGACGTACGGCTGCCAGATGAACATCAGCGACGGCGAGCTGATGGAAGGGATCCTCGCCGAGCGCGGCTACTCCATCGTGCGCCGTCCGGAGGACGCGGATGTCGTGCTCGTGAACACGTGCGCGATCCGCGAGCACGCCGAGCAGCGCGTGCTCGGCCGCGTCGCGCAGCTCAACGGCCTCAAGTCCGAGCGACCCGACCTGGTGATCGGCGTGACCGGGTGCATGGCCCAGCGCATGGGGGAAACCCTCGTCCGCGAGGCGCCGTACGTCGACCTGGTGATGGGGCCCGACGGCTATCGCTCGCTCCCCGACGCGTTGGAGCGGGTTCGGAGCGGATACGCCACCGAGCGGCTCGGGTCGGGCGCGGGTAGGCGGCCAGGGCGTCGCCGCGGGGCCCAGCTCACCGTTCTCGACTTTCATCCGTCCGAGAACTACGAAGGGCTCGAGCAGCGCCGCACGGCCGGGCCGAGCGCGTGGGTCCCGATCCAGCGCGGGTGCGATCACCGCTGCACGTTCTGCATCGTGCCCTACGTGCGTGGTCCCGAGAAGAACCGGAGCTCAGCGGAGGTCCTCGCGGAGGTCCAGGCGATCGTCGAGCGCGGGGTGAGCGAGGTGACCCTGCTCGGCCAGACCGTCAACTCCTATTCTTGGCAGGGCGTCTCCTTCGCCGAGCTGCTGAGGAGCGTCGCTCGCGTGCCCGGTGTGCGGCGCGTCCGGTTCACGTCGCCCCACCCCAACGACGTGACACCCGAGCTCGTCGAGGTCATGGCGGAGGAGCCCGCCATATGCGAGCACCTGCACCTGCCGGCCCAGTCCGGCAACGACCGTACGCTCAAGCGCATGCTGCGTCGCTACACCGTGGGGACCTTCCTGGATAAGGTCGAGATGGTTCGCGCAGCGATCCCCGACATCGCTCTCTCCACGGACATCATCGTGGCGTTTCCGGGGGAGACCGAGGCGGAGTTCCGCGACACGCTCGAGCTCATGCGGACGGTTCGCTTCGACGAAGCGTACACGTACAAGTACTCCCTGCGCGACGGCACACCTGCGGCGCGACTTCCCGAGACCGATTTCGTGCCACCGGACGAGGCCCAGGTGCGTCTCGAGGAGCTCATCGAGGTGAGCCGCACCATTCAGGCCGAGATCAACGAGGCCGAGGTGGGCCGGGTGGAAGAGGTCCTCATCGAGAAGGCGGCGCGCCACGAGGGCCAGATCCTGGGCAGGACGCGCCGCAACAAAGTCGTCGTCTTCGACGGCGACACCGAGCGGGTGGGCGAGTACACGGCGGTCGAGCTCGAACGGACGACTGGCGCGACGTTCGCGGGCTCCGAGGCGAGCGCACGATCCGTTCCGGTGAGCGTGTGAGCCGACTGCTCACAGTCGCCTCGATGTTGGTCGCGCTGGCGCTGGCCATGGGCTTCGCGTCGGCGAACTCGGGTCAGCGGGTCACGCTCCGCCTCGGGCTCGTGACCTTGTATGGGGTGCCGCTCACGGTCGTGGCTTTCGCGAGCCTACTCTTGGGCATGATCGTCATGCTGGTCGCGGGCATACGGTCGGACCTGAAGGTGCGGCGTATCCTCCGGGCGCGCCTGGAGGCCGAGGATATCGAGGAGCGGAGCCGCTTCGTGGACCGCGACCAGCAGGACCTCTTCGTGGAGAAGGAGCAGAGCTGACGCAAACCTCCGCCCGGGAGGCGACGCGCTAAATTGGCGCACGCGCCCCCGGTCGTGCGGCTGGCGCTCGCTTACGCGGCGGGTGTGGCCTCCGGGCTCGTCGGCGCGCCGTGGTGGATCGCGCCGCTCGCGCTCGCGGTGTTCCTCGTGGCGCCCCAGGGAGCATCTCTCCGTCCCGCGACGGGAATCGTGTGGATGGTCGCCCTGGTCGTCGGCTGGGTCGGCGCGGAGCTCACGGCACCTCCAGCCGCCTGCGCACCGCCTGGGGCGACCGGCCACCAGGCCACGCTCGAGGGCCGCTTCCTCGCGTCGCCGCGTGCCGGCTCGGCCCCCTTCCGCCGCTCCGAAGGGTGTGGCGACGTCACGGTGGTGTCGGCGGACCCGGAGGTGCGCGCCGGCCGTCCGGTGCGCGTCGTGGGGAGCTGGCGGGAAGGGAGGGTGCGCCCCTGGTTCCACGCGACCGAGGTAGCGCCGGGCGCGGCCGGGGAGCGGGAGTGGCGCTGGCGCTCGGTTCTTTGGCGCGACGCGCTGGTGGAGCGACTGGGTCGCCTGTACGGCGACCGTGCGCCGCTCGTGGCCGCGCTCACGCTGGCCCGGCGTGAGGGACTCGATCCGGAA
>JBFGFY010000111.1:0-11068 GCA_041579355.1 Longimicrobiales bacterium
GCTCGGGGAGGAGGAGCTCGGCGGTTGAGCGAGAAGGGACCCGGCAGCACTCGGCCCGCCACGGCCTCGCAGCGGCGTGAGCTCCTCGCGCGGCTCCTCAGCGAGCGAGCGCGACGGGCGAGCATCTCCTTTTCCCAGGAGAGGCTCTGGTTGCTGGACCGGCTCGTGCCGGGTCAGCCGGTCTACAACGTTCCGGCCGTCGTCCGCCTGTCGGGACCGCTCCGCGCGGATGCGCTGGAACGGGGCCTCCGCGAGATCATCGCCCGACACGAGGTGCTGCGCACCGGCTTCGAGAGGAGCGGAACCGGCCCGGTTCCGGTGATTCACCCGCAGGTCGAGTGGGGCCTCGCTCACGAAGACGTCGGCGATGCGCCGGCCGACCGTCGCGAGGACATGGCGCTGGCGCGAGCCAACGAAGAGGCCCGGCGACCTTTCGATCTGGAGCATCCGCCCCTCTTGCGGGCTCTTCTGCTCCGACTCGGCGCCGAGGATCACCTCCTCGTCCTCACGCTGCATCACATCGTCGCGGAGGGCTGGTCGATCGCGCTGCTCTTCAGTGAGCTCGAGGTCCTGTACGGGGCGCTCCTCGCGGACGAGTTCCTCGAGCTCGAGCCCCTGCCGCTGCAGTACGGCGACTACGCCCGCTGGCAGCGCGACCTGGTCGAGAAGGGAGCCTTCCAGAGGGAGCTGGACTACTGGCGTGAGCGCCTGGGCGGTGACCTGCCGATTCTCGAGCTGCCCGCGGACCGGGGGCGCCCCCCCGTTCAGGGATTCGGTGGCGGGTGGCGGGAGCGCTCGCTCGCGCCGGGACTCGAGAAGGCGGCCGTCGAGCTCGCCCGTTCCTCCGGCGCGACCCTCTTCATGGTCATGCTGGCCGCGTATCAGGCGCTGCTGGCGCGCTACACGGGCGAGGAGGACATCCTGGTCGGCTCCCCCATCGCGGGGCGCAACCGGGCGGAGGCCGAGCAGCTGATCGGGGTCTTCATCAACACACTCGTGATGCGGACGGACCTGTCGGGGGACCCGACGTTCGACCAACTCCTGGAGCGCGTTCGCGAGACGGCCGTGGGTGCCTTCTCGCACCAGGAGATCCCGTTCGAGCGCGTCGTCGAAGCGGTCGACCCGGCCCGCCACCTGGAGCACACGCCCGTCTTCCAGGTCCTCTTCGCCATGCAGAACACGCCGCTTCCGACGCTCCACCTGGCGGGATTGGCGCCTGGTCGGATGCTCGGGCCCGCCGACGTGCACAACGGCACCACGAAGGTGGACCTGGCTCTCTTCGTGGAGCAGCGCGCCGAAGGCGTTTACGTCGGGTGCGAGTACTCCTCGGACCTGTTCGAGCCCGGGACGATCGACAGCCTCCTCGGCCACTACGAGACCCTGCTGGCCGGGGCGGTGCGCTCACCCGGCACGCGTCTTTCACGGCTGCTGCTCCTTACGGCCGACGAGCGGCACCGGATCGTCGAGGAGTGGAACGACACCGGGACACCGTACCCTCGGCAGTCCGTGCACGAGCTCTTCGAGGACCAGGCGGCCCGGAGCCCCGAGACCGTGGCGGTCGCAGCCGACGGGGTGAGCCTCACGTACGCCGAGCTCGATCAGCGCGCCAACCGGCTCGCCCGCTTCCTACGCGGTCAGGGCGTATCGGCCGAGAGCCGGGTGGGCGTGTGCCTCGAGAGATGCCCGGAGCTGATCGTCTGTCTGCTCGCCGTCCTCAAGGCGGGCGCAGCGTACCTGCCGCTGGACCCGGAGTACCCACCGTCCCGGCTGGCGCTCATGGTCGACGACGCGGACGCAGAGGTGGTGCTCACCGATGCGAGCCTCATGGCTACGGTGCCCACGAACACCGCGCGGGTCGTCCGCATGGACCGGGAGCCGTGGCAGGACGAGAGCGCCGAGCCGCTCGCGCTCCCGGTGCATCCCGATCGGCTGGCGTACGTCATGTACACCTCCGGCTCGACGGGCCGACCCAAAGGCATCGAGGTACGCCACCGGAGCATCGTGCGCCTCGTACGCGAGACCGACTACGCGAGCTTCGGCGCGGACGAAGTCTTCCTGCAGCTCGCGCCGATCGCCTTCGACGCGTCGACGCTCGAGATCTGGGGCGCGCTCCTGAACGGCGCGCGGCTGTACATACATCCGCCGGGCATGCCATCCCTCGACGGCCTGTCGGCCCTCTTCGAGAGCGGCGCCGTGACCACGGTCTGGTTGACCGCACCGCTCTTCCACAAAGTGGTGGATCACCGCCCCGAGGCGCTCGGCGGGCTCCGTCAGCTCCTCGCCGGCGGGGACGTCCTCGACCCTGCCCGGGTACGCACGGCCCTTGGGCACATGCCGGGCGGCAGGCTCATCAACGGCTACGGACCCACGGAGAACACGACCTTCACCTGCTGCCACCCGATGGCCCCGGGCGACGACCTCGAAGGAACCGTTCCGATCGGCCGCGCGATCCGAAACACCAGGGTCTACGTGCTCGATCGTCACATGCAACCGGTTCCCGTGGGGGTACCGGGGGAGCTCTACGTCGCGGGTGACGGCCTGGCACGAGGGTATCTGGGACGCCCGGGCCTGACGGCCTCCAAGTTCGTCCCCGACCCCTTCTCCGCCGAGCCGGGGGGCCGCCTGTACCGCACCGGAGACCGGGTGAGGCTACGCGCCGGCGGACACGTCGAGTTCCTCGGTCGAGAGGACTTCCAGGTGAAGGTGCGAGGCTTCCGCATCGAGCTCGGTGAGATCGAGACCGCGCTGTCTGAGATGCCGGAGGTGCGCGAGGCGGTGGTCGTGGCGAGAGAGGACGGCGGAGAGGGGAAGCGGCTCGTGGCCTACTACGTTCCGGCGCAGCCGCATCTGGCGAAGCCCGAGCTCCTTCGGGAGCGCCTACGCGAGGACCTCCCCGATTACATGCTTCCCTCCTTGTTCGTGCCCCTCGACGAGCTGCCACTCGTGCCCAGTGGGAAGATCGATCGGGGTGCGTTGCCCGCGCCCTCGGGCCGTCCGGAGTCGGATCAACCCTACGAGGCGCCGGTCGAGGGAATGGAGTCGACGATCGCCGGCCTGTGGCAGACCGCGCTCGGTGTGGAGCGGGTAAGCCGCGATGACCGGTTCTTCGAGCTCGGCGGGCACTCCCTCATGCTCGTGGAGGTGCACTCCAGGCTCGGCAAGGCCCTGGACCTGGAGATCCCCCTCGTCGACCTCTTCCGGTATCCGACGGTCCGCACTCTCGCGGCCCACCTCCAGAGCCTGGCGTCCGAGGAGCGGGTGACACACGGCCGGAGCCCGGCCGGGGGCGCCGGATGAGCGGGGGGGGCCGCGGCGCACGCTCGGAGCCCGTCGCCGTGATCGGGATGGCAGGCCGTTTCCCCGGTGCGGAGAGCATCGAGCGACTCTGGCAGAACCTCCGCGACGGCGTGGAGGGGCTCTCTACCTTCGAGTACGACGATCTCATCGAGGCCGGCGTCGACCCCGACCTCGCGAGGGACCCGGCCTACGTCCCCGTCGGCGGTGCCCTCGACGGGGCCGAGATGTTCGCGGCCTCCTTCTTCGGCTACAGCGCCCGCGAGGCCCTCACCCTCGACCCTCAGCAGCGCCACTTCCTCGAGTGCTCGTGGGAGGCGCTCGAGAACGCGGGATACGGGGCGCCCCCACCGTCGACCGGCATCTTCGGGGCCGTGAGCGTCAGCACCTATCTGTTGAACCGATTGGTCTGGCGGCCGGACATCCTCACTGGAGGCCCCACCGCGCTCGAGACGACGATCGGCACGGACAAGGACTTCCTCGCGAGTCGCGTTGCGTTCAAGCTCGACGTGCACGGACCGGCCGTGGCGATCCAGACGGCGTGCTCGTCCTCCCTGGTCGCCGTCCACCTGGCCTGCCGAGCCCTCCAGGCCGGTGACTGCGAGCTCGCCCTCGCGGGCGGGGCCTCGATCGACGTGCCGCAGAAGGCCGGCTACCTCTACCGACAGGAAGGCATCTACTCCTCCGATGGCCACTGTCGGCCTTTCGACGCCAAGGCCGACGGCATGGTCGGTGGGAGCGGTGCCGGAGTCGTGGTGTTGAAGCGCCTGGATGACGCGATCCGGGACCGCGACAACATCCACGCCGTGATCCTCGGCTCCGCCGTCAACAACGACGGCGCCGACAAGGTCGGGTACTCCGCCCCCAGCGTAAGCGCTCAGGCGGATGTCATCGCCGCGGCCCACCGGTCGGCGGGTGTGGACCCGGAATCGATCGGTTACGTCGAAGCCCACGGCACGGGCACCCACCTCGGCGACCCGATCGAGGTGACGGCGCTGACGCAGGCCTTCGGCGACGCGAAGCGAGGCGGCCGTGCGCTCGGGGCCGTGAAGTCCAGTCTCGGACACCTGAACGCCGCCGCGGGCGTCACCGGTCTGATCAAGGCGATCCTGACCGTCCGGGAGGGGGAGATCCCGCCGACGCTCCACTTCGAGACCCCGAACCCGCACCTCCGTCTCGACGAAAGTCCCTTCTTCGTCAACCGTGAGCTCATGCCGTGGCCCACGTCGGGACGTCCCCGCCGGGCCGGAGTCAGCTCGTTCGGCATGGGAGGAACGAACGCGCACGTCGTGGTCGAGCAGGCGCCCGCGCGGGAGCCGAGTAGCACGCCGCAGCCCGCAGACGATGGCCGGCCGCAGATCCTCGTCCTCTCGGCCCGCACGTCAGGCGCGCTCGAGGCTTCGAAGCAGCGGCTCTCGGCGGCGCTCGCCGACGAGTCGGGACTCGACGTCCGTGACGTGGCGTTCACGCTCCAGGCCGGGCGCAAGGCCTTCGACAAAAGGGCGGCGGTGGTGTGTCGGACCACCCAGGAAGCCGCTCAGCGCCTCGCGGAAGGGCGCTCCATCCTCGGCGGGACCGTCGCGGACGCGTCGCCCAAGGTCGCCTTCCTCTTCCCCGGCCAGGGAGCCCAGCACCCGGGCATGGCCCGCGACCTCTACCGCAGCCAGACCGTCTTCCGCATGGCCGTCGACCGGTGCCTGGAGCTCCTTCGGGACGAGCTCCCCGTGGACCTCGGCGGGCTGATCCTCGCGGACGAGCCCGACGACGAGAAGGCTGTGAGTCTCACCGAGACCCGGATCGCCCAACCGGCGCTCTTCACCGTCCAGTTCGCGCTGGCAGAGCTCTGGCGCTCGCTCGGCGTCCGCCCCGGTGCGCTCATCGGCCACAGCATCGGCGAATACACTGCGGCCGCGATCTCTGGTGTCTTCACCCTCGAAGACGCGTTGGCGCTCGTCACGACCCGGGGACGGCTGGTCCAGGCACTCCCCGCCGGGTCCATGCTCGCCGTCCCGATACCCGAGGGCGAGCTCGCCCCGCGGCTCCGTGACGGCATCGCGGTCGCCGCGGTCAACGACCCCGCGACGACCGTGGTATCGGGGCCGAGCGAAGCGATTGACCAACTCGCACGCGACCTGGAGTCGGACGGCGTGACATCGCATGCGCTCCATACGTCCCACGCCTTCCATTCGTCGATGATGGAGCCGGCCGCAGACGCCCTGCGGGAGGCGGTCGCACGGTCCGCCCTCGAGCCACCCGCGATCCCGTTCGTCTCCAACGTCACCGGCACCTGGATCACCGACGCCCAGGCCACGGACCCTTCGTACTGGGCGGAGCACCTGCTGCGGCCGGTGCGCTTCTTGGACGGCGTCTCGGCGCTGGCGGAGGGGCGCGTGCGCGCCCTCGTCGAGGTCGGGCCCGGCACCACGCTCGCATCGCTCGCGCGGCGGCACCCGCGACGCCGCGACTTCGGCACGATCGTCTCGAGCCTGCCGCACCCCAAGGCGGGCGGGGACGGCGACCGGTCGTTCGCCGAGGCCGTGGCGACCCTCTGGACCGTCGGCGTGGAGATCGGCTGGGAGCGGCTCCGGTCCGAGCCCCCACCGCGGCGGGTCCCGCTGCCCACGTATCCCTTCGAGAGGCAGCGGTTCTGGGTCGACCGCGCACCCGCGGGTGTCTCGGCCGACGGCTTCGCCGGCGGGGTGGGGGCGGGCGGGCGTCTTCCCCCTGAGGCCTGGTGCTCGGTGCCCTCGTGGCGGAGGGTGGCCCGGCCGCCGCTGGCGGAGGCGGCCCCCGAATGGCCCGTCATACTCTTCGACACGGACGGTGCGCTCGCGACCGGGCTGCGGGAGGCTTGGCGACGCGGGGGCCGTGTGATCGAGGTCCGGGCGGGCGACGAGTTCGCCGACGACGGAGACGGACGCTATCGGCTCGATCCGGGGAAGGAAGACGACTACCGGCGGCTGCTCGCCGAAGTGGGTCACCCCAAGCGGCTCACGGTCGTACACACGTGGGCCGCGGGCGCCTCCCCGGGACTCCGTGGCTTCGACAGCCTGCTCCTCGCGGCTCGCGCTTTCGGGGACCGCCTGGACCGCTGCGACTGGTTGATCGTGACCGACTCGGTCCACGAGGTGACCGGGGGGGAGTCGCATGAGCCGCTACAGGCAACCGCGCTCGGGCCCTGCCGAGTCATCCCGTCCGAGTACGAGGGCCATCGCTGCCGCAACCTCGACGTGAGCTTCCCGAGGGAAAGTGCTTCCGTGGGACCGTGGATCGACGCGGTCCTGCGCGAGCTGGATCTGGACGCGCCGGTGAGCACCGTGGCCTACCGTGGGCGTCACCGGTGGGTGCCCGCGCTCAGCGCACTCGGAAGGGACGGCACGCGCTCGCTGCCGAGCCCCTTGGTCGACGGCCTCCGCTGCCTGGTCACCGGAGGGCTCCAGGGGGTCGGGGCCGCGCTCGCCGAGGCCATCGCCGAGCGATGCGCGGCGCACATCGCGCTGCTCTCGCGCACACCCCTTCCACGAGACGCCGGGTCCGGCGCCTCGCAGCCGGCCAAGGTCCGTGAGGGGCTCGCGACCGTGGCGCGCTTGGAGTCGCTGGGCGCTCGCGTGCTCCCGCTCGTGGCCGACGTGTCCGACCGGGCCTCGCTGGAAGCTGCGCTCGGCGTCGCCCGGAGCGAGCTCGGCGGTCTCGACCTGATCGTGCACGCCGCGGGCCTCGCGGGAGGACGCGCGATCGGGCTCAAGTCGCTGGCGGATGCGCACGCCGTCCTCGCGCCCAAGGTCGACGGCACGCTCAACCTGTGGAGCCTGACACGCGACGACGAGCCGGCGCACTTCGTGCTCTGCTCCTCGCTCGCCACGGAGCTCGGCGGCTACGGCCAGGTGGACTACTGCGCGGCCAACGCGTTCCAGGACGCCTTCGCCGGCCACGCGGGCCTGGACGGCACGAGGGTGCTGGCCATCGACTGGGACACCTGGTCGGAGACGGGCATGGCCCTCCACACCGAGGTGCCCGAGGAGCTGAGAGCCGAGCGGGACTCGGCTCTCCGCGACGGCCTGCGGACGGCCGAGGCGAAAGCCGTCTTCCTCGATCTGCTCGGAAGTGAAGAGAGGAGGGTCCTCGTATCGACCACTCCTTTGGCGCCACGGCTCGAGACGGCCGCGGGTGCGCGTCCGTCTCGGTCCCGCGAACAGGTGGCCGCCGAGCTCTCGAGTCCCAGGCCCGAGATCTCCAGCGACTACCTGGAGCCGCGGAGTGAGACCGAGCGAGAGATCGCCGAGCACTGGCAGCAGCTCTTGGGCCTCGAGAAGGTCGGCGTCGAGGACGACTTCCTCGAGCTCGGAGGACACTCCCTGCTGGGAACCGAGCTACTCAACCGCCTGCGCAAGCGCTATCCGGGTGTCGATCTCACCCTCGCGACGCTCTTCGAGCGTTCCACGATCGCGTCGCTCGCGAGCCTGATCGAGGAAGCCGGAGGTGACGGCCAAGACGCTGCAGGTCCGCCGCTGAGCGCCGACGCCGCGGAAGATCTCTTGGCGCGCCTCGACGAGCTGAGCGACGACGAGGTCTCGGCCGCGCTCGAAGGCCTGCTGGGCGAGGCCGGGGAGGAAGGTTGACCGGTGCTGCGACCTAGCGGCGGCGGCGAGGGGGACGCCCAGGGTCGGCGCGCGCTGCTGCGCCGGCTGCTCGAGCGGAAGGCGGCGGCCGAGAGTAGCGGCCTCTCCGTGGAGCAGGAGCGGTTGTGGGTCTCGAACCAGAGGGACCCGGGGGATCCGAGCCAAAACATCCGCACCGCGATCTGGATCCGAGGGCCGTTCGACCTCGGCGTCTTCGAGGACTCCGTGAACCGGCTCGTGTCCCGTCACGCGCAGCTTCGCGCGCGGTTCCGGGCCCAGGACGGCCGGCCCCACGTCGACATCGCCCCCGTCGCGTCGCTGCCGATCGAGGTCGTGGACCTCCGGAGCGCCCCGGTGCACGTGGGAGACGAAGGCAACCGTGGACTCGAGGACCTCATTCGGGCCGAGGCTTCGAAACCCTTCGAGCTCGCCGTAGGGCCGCCCCTGCGGATCGCGTTGTTCGTCGCCGGCGACGAGGAGCGCGTCGCGGTGCTCAGCGTGCATCACATCGTCTTCGACCGACGGTCGATGGACATCCTGCTGCACGAGCTGTGCGACCTGTACGACGCCGGAGTCGCCGGTCGGTCCGTCCATCTCCCCGAGATCGAGCGGAGCTACCAGGACTTCGCCCGCGGCCAGGCCGAGGCCCTCGAGGGCTCGGCGGGCGCCGCGATGAGCGAGTTCTGGCGTGAGGAGCTCCATGGGTACGCCGGGGACGCGACGAACTGGTTCGAAGCCGCGGGCGGCGGCGCGCCTTCCACGGCCTGCGACGTGCGCTCCACGACCTTCTCCACCGAGGTGAGCCGGCGAGTGATCGAGCGGGCGGCCAGCCTGCGGGCCACCCCGTTCATGGTCCTGGTGGCTGCCCTGGGCCTGCTGCTGCGCCGCGTCGGGGCAGGTGAGGATCTGATCGTGGCTACCCCCACCGCCAACCGGGAGGACGAAGCCTGGGAGAGCCTCATCGGGAACTTCGTGAATCTTTTGCCGCTCAGGATCCGACCGGGCGCGGAAGAATCTCTGGAGACATGGGTCCCGACCGTACGACGCACGGTCCTGAGCGCACATCGGCACCAGCAGCTGCCGCTGCACCGGATCGCACAGGCCGCCGGCCTCCGTCCGGCCAAGCTGCTAACGCTGTTCTTCCAACACGATGCCGGGGCCGTGGCGCCGCGCGTCGCCGGCGGCGCAAGCTTCGATCCGCAGCCCATCGACCTCGGCACCAGCCATCACGTGCTCGCCGTCTCGACGCACTACGACGGGGAGCGACTGGCGGCTAGCCTCCGCTACCGGATAGGCACCCTCGAGCCCGATGCTGCCGAAAGCTTGCTCGCCGACCTGGAGTCCGTGCTCGATCAGGTCACGAGCGATCCCGGCGCGGCGCTCGGCGACGTGCGTGTGACCACCGTCCTGGCGCCACCCGAGCCCGCCGTCCGTGCGGGGTCCCCCGCATCGGTGCGTGAGCCGGCCTCCGGGGAGGAAGACGCGGCAGGTGACCTGACGACGACCGAGCGCTTCCTGACGGAGCTCTGGCGCGAGCTACTGGACGTGCCTGACGTCAGTCCATGGGACAACTTCCTCGATATCGGAGGCGACTCCCTCCTGGCCATGCAGGTCATCGAGCGGGTCGAGGAGTCGCTCGGAGTCCGATTGGTCCCGGCCGAGCTCTTCACGCAAACCCTCGCCCAGATCGCGGCCAGCTGCGAAGCGCGAAGTGCCTGAGCCCTCGCGCAGGGTGGCGCCACCCGACCCGGTCGCGCCGTTCTACTTCGGTGAGGCGCGACTCTACGGCTGCCTGCACGAGGCTGCAGGCGTCCAGCGCGGGGTCGTCATCTGCCACCCGTGCGGGAGCGAGTACATCGCCATACACCGCGCGGCCAGGCAGCTGGCCTCGCGCGTTGCGCGCGCCGGACTCCCCACGCTCCGCTTCGACTACTCCGGAACAGGGGACTCGGCCGGCGACCTTCAGGACGTCGGGCTCGAGGGCTGGACGCACGAGGTCGGCGCCGCGGTCGACGAGCTACGGCGCCGAACGTCCGTCCCCGAGGTGAGCCTGATCGGCATCAGGCTCGGGGCGTCGCTGGCGTACCTCGCGGCCGCCGGGCGCAAGGACGTCGACCGTCTCGCGTTGTGGGACCCGGTGCTGCGGGGCAGCGACTACCTGACCGAGCTCCGGAAGGATCATCGGCGCATGCTGCGCGTCGCACACGTCCGGCCACGCCCGCTAGAGTCGGGTGAGGAGGAGCTGCTGGGCTTTCGGCTGCCTGCCGCCCTCCGCCAGGACCTGGAGCGGCTCGACCTGGAGCAGGCCCCGGTGCCCGCGGCTCGGCGCTTCCTGCTTTTCGACAGCGGCGCCTCTCCCGACTCGTGGCTCGCGGAGCGCCTTCGAGCCACCGCTCGCGCGGTCGAGACTCGCGCCCAGCAGGGGGAGCATCCCTGGCGCTGGGAGGAGGATGTCGCCAGGGTCCACCTTCCGCACGCCGCCGTCAGCACGATCGCCAAGTGGATTGCGACCGAGGATACCAGGTGATCGAGACCGTCCAGCGCTTCGGCTCCGCCGCCCGCCTCGTGGGCGTCCTCACGGAGGCTTCCGGGCCGCGGTCGGCGGGAGCGGAGGGCCGGCCCACGGTGATCCTGCTCAACTCCGGCCTGATCCACCGCGTCGGCCCCAACCGCCTGTACGTGCAGATGGCGAGGGAGGTGGCGCGCGCGGGTTTCGACTGCCTGCGCTTCGACTTCTCCGGGATCGGTGATAGCTCGGTGCGCACGGACTCGCTTCCCTTCGTCGAGAGCGGCGTCGCGGAGACCTCGGAGGCAATGGACCATTTGGCCGCGGGCCGCGGTGCATCCCGCTTCATCCTCGCAGGGCTGTGCAGCGGAGGGTACTTCGCGTTCCGCGCCGGCTGCCGGGACGAGCGCGTCGTCGGCCTCGCGCTCCTGAACGTCCGCGGGCACCTGGGGAGCGAAGACAAAGAGGAGCAAGACGAGCTCGAGGCACGGGCCATGCGCGTGCATTACCGTCGTGTGGCGCTGTCGTCCTCGTATCGCTGGAAGAACGTCGGAAAGGTCTTGAGGGGCGAGTTCGACGTGAAGGGAGCCCTCCGCTCGCTCCTGCCCGGCTCAGCGCCCGAGGAGCGCGGCGACGGACGGACCGACAC
>JBFGFY010000112.1:0-10861 GCA_041579355.1 Longimicrobiales bacterium
GCTCTACCGGCCACGTTCTTCGTCGCTCCAGGTACGCTTGGGACCGAGGCCTTCTGGTGGGACCTTCTCGCGGGCGAGCCCGGGCAGCCGCTCCCCGGCCCCGTGCGCCGCCACGCGCTGCAGGGGCTCGAGGGACGCCAGGCGGCGGTCCTCGACTGGGCGACGCGGGAGGGCCTCGGCACGGTGGCTCCTCCCGAACACGCGCGTCCCACGACTCCGGACGAGTTGGTCGCTAGAGCGAGCGCGCCAGGCATGTCGGTCGGTGCCCACACGTGGAGTCACCCCAACCTCGCGGCGCTCGACCGCGCGGCGTGTGTGGACGAGTGTCGGCGATCGCTCGAGTGGGTGAACGCTCGAGCGCCGCGGCCCTCGAGCTGGCTGGCATACCCATATGGGCTGCACGGCCCAGTCGCGATCGAGGAGGCGCGGCGAGTCTTCGACGGAGCGGTACTCGTCGAGGGCGGACATGCAGTTCGGCGAGGTCGCCCGCTGCACGACCTCTTCCAGACGCCGCGCATCAACATCCCGAGGGGACTGAGAGTCGACGGACTCCGCCTCCGCCTGTCGGGCCTTCGCCGTTCGTGAGGCGTCCGGTGGCGACGTCATCGCGCGAGACCCCGATAGATCGCGAGGTATCTCCGCGTCATCGCCTCGACGGTGAACTCTCGCTCCGCCCGCTCCCGTGCCGCCGCACCGAGGCGTTTCCGTAGGGCTGAGTCCTCGGTGACAAGCCGGAGGGCCGACGCGAGCGCGGCGGAGTCCCCGGGAGGCACGAGCAAGCCGTGCACCCCGTCTCGGACGAGCTCGGGTATCCC
The DNA here is from genome assembly GCA_041579355.1 of Longimicrobiales bacterium. Taxonomy (GTDB): domain Bacteria; phylum Gemmatimonadota; class Gemmatimonadetes; order Longimicrobiales; family Gaopeijiaceae; genus UBA2982. Next base: position 816 of record JBFGFY010000112.1, read on the forward strand.
CCCCACGGAAGAGGCGACGACGGCCGTTCCAGCGAGCATGGCCTCGATGAGAGCCATGGGGAGGCCTTCCGACAAGGAGGGCATGACGAAGACGTCCGCCGAAGCCAGGATGGCGGGCACGTCTGTGCGAAAGCCGAGGAAGCGCACACGCGTGCCGAGACCCAGGTGGCGGGCGAGAGCCTGCAGCTCGGTCTGGAGGTCTCCTCTTCCGGCGATGGCGACCAGGACGTCGCCCGCCGGTGCGTCCAGCGCGGCGACGGCCTCGAGGAGGTACTGGTGGCCCTTGACCGGGTAGAGGTTTCCGATCGCCACCACGAGCAAGTCACCCGCTTGCGCACCGAGCTCGAGCCGTGCGTCCGACGCAGTCGCGCGCACCGCTCCGTTGTAGACGGTCGTGACGTCGTCCGGGCCGAGTCCCAGGTACCTGGCCAGAATCGAGCGGCTCATGTCCGAGACCGTTACGGTCGCGCCGCTCAGCCCGGCCGCGACTCTGAGGGCGAGGCGGCGGCGGATGTGCTCCGCGAAGTACAGCCCACCGTGCATGGTGATGAGGTGGGGGCAGCCTGCCGCCTTGGCGGCTACGGATCCGAACACGGCCATGGCGAACTCGTGACTGTGCAAAATGTCCAGTCGGGCCGATCGACAGATCTCAAAGAGGCGGCGGCCGGCCGGAAGGTCCGCCGGCCCGCGGATGCGGAGCTCCTCCAAGGGTATGCCGCGCGACTGAAATTCGCTCCAAAGCCAACGCTCACCCGCGGCCGGCAGTATGCCGAGTACTTCGTGCCCCTGGTCCCGGAGCTCGGAGGCGAGCGCGAGGAGCATCGTCTCCGCCCCGCCTGGGCCGGTCGTTTCGATGGCGAGCCCGACCTTCAAGCGTCATCCCCGCGCGGCGACGACGGTGTCCAGCACGGAGGCGAAACGCTCTGCCGTCGCCCGCTCCGAGTACCCGGTCGGCGGTGGTCTGAGGAATGGCTCCGCCTGAACGCAGAGCGCGAGCTCTCGAAGTGCCCGCCCGAGGTCCTCGATGTCGAGGGACGACGCTACGATGCCCAGCTCGTGCTCCTGGACGATGCGAGCCGCCGGCCCGGGCCCGACGAGCGCCAAGATCGGCCGGCGCCGGCCCATGTACTCGAAGAGCTTCGCAGGAATGGCCACTCGAGTTCCCACCTTGTCGTCGGGCTGGAGGAGCACGAGCGCGTCGGCGCGCCGCTGGAGCTCCAGCGCCTCGTCGCGGCTTAGGAAGCCCCGCACGTCCACCAGATCGGTCACCCCCTCCTCGAGCGCAACCCCCTGGAGACCGCTTTCCACGGGTCCGGCGACCGTGAACTCGACCTCCGGGCCCCCCTGTCGGCGAACAGATGCGATCGCCCGCACGAGGCTTTCCGCCTGCTCGTCCCGGCCGTAGGCGAGCGAGCCCGTGTAGACGAGTCGCAGACGTGACCGGGGGCCCCCCCGGGGTGTGGGAGGGGCATCGACGTGCTCGTAGGCATTGGGGATGACGGTGAAGCGTGCGCGCGAAACGTCCGGGAGCTCGGAAGCCATGAGCTCCGCCATCTCGGGCGAGGTGACGACCAAATGGTGCGCCAACCGGATGGCCTCGGCGCGCAAGCGTAGATTCCACACCGAGCGACGCTGACTGGGGTGGAGCACCCACCCGATGGGCCAACGACCTGCCTCGAAGGGGTCGGTCCAGACGTCTCTGAGGTCGATGACGACAGGTATGCCGCGACCCTTCGCCCACCGGACGAACGGCACTACGGCCGGTCGCGGCGGAGCGTCGGCAATGACGACATCGTAGCCGGCGCGGCCGATGCCGGGCTCGACGGCTCGCAGCGCGGCGTCCGCCCAGCGGACGGACCAGTCACGGGTGAACAACAGCCACTCGGCATAAGCCCTGCCCTTCCAGTACAGCTTCTCCCAGTAGTCCCCCTCGGGCGGTGCCCGGTTGGGGTCACGCCCGAAAAGGAACGGTGTGCGCACCCTCCATATGCGGCGGTCCGACGAGGAGAAGGGCGTCGAGGACGAACCCATGGATCCGTCGTCGTCCACGGTCGCGCAGACGACGTCCACGTCGTACCCGAGCTCGGGGAGGAGCCGCGCGAGGCGGGCCGGGCGTTGGGCGCCGACGGCTCGCGCAGGCGGAAAGTAGTACGACACGAGAAGTGCCCTGCGGCGTGAGCGTACGGCCGGCCCGCGTCCGGTCGACTCGTCGCGTCCTCGGACGCCACGCGCCACCGCGCCCAAGGTGCGGAAGTCGTACCCTTCCTCGACACAGTGACGGAGGAAGCCGTCGATCCGCGCGAGGAAGGCCTCTTGATCGTGCCGGTCACGGACGAACGGGGTCGCGCCCGGTAGCAACGTGCACGAGTGTAGGGTGACGTCGAGGACCATACGTCCGTGACGGGTCTCGGACGTCGCGAGCTGGATCATCTCCTCGAGAGAGCTCGTTTCCGGCGACAGCCAGCGACGGGCCAACAATCCCGCTCGGTCGAGCACGGCGACGAGCTTGAGCGGCCCGGCGAGCGTGCGCTCGAGGCGCGTCCGCAGGCGGGCGGCACCCCGCGAGTCTCCCCGCAAGAAGCCGATGGTCGTCGGCAGCTCGACCATGGGCCCGTCGGGGGCCGGCACGAAGGGGCGCTCGGGGTGGAATCGGTAGGGGTGATTCGGGGCCCCGGAAAAGTCCGGCCCGCCCATGGACGACCAGTCGATGAAAGGGGTGACCGAGGCGTCGGTTTCGAACCCCTCGTGGGCAAGCGCCTGTGAGACGACCGGGCCGTAGCCCCACCGTCCGGCCCGGAACGTCGTGGCCGCCACGCCGAGTTCGGCTCTCAATCGCCCCTGTATCTCACGGATTTTCTCGCGTACCAGATCTTGGGGGAGATTGTGCAACATCGACTCGGCCCGCTCCGAGGTCGGTGGGGTGTTCCACGGATGGCAGTGCGCCCCGATCTCGACGCTTTCGCGCGACGCGAGCGCGCCGAGGACCTTCGCCGCCTCGGAGCACACCAGTGGCGGACGATTCACGAGGTAGGTGGGCCGAGCGCCCCAGCGGTCGAAGACGTCTTGGAGACGCGGCAGGAGCGAGATGTTCTTCGTCTGGGCACCCGACTCGGCGTAGGATCCCCAGTCGTCCTCTTCGGTATCGATGGAGATCGTGATGGTCGGACGCGCCAAACGCGGGCTCCCGGGTGGCAGGGAAGGCTCTCTATCGAGAGTAGGCAATTTCGCATTCGGCGAGAAGCTTCGTGCGGCGCCGCGCCGTCCGACCTCACGCGCCTATTCCCCGAGCGCTGCCACGGCGTCACTTTCGGCCATGACCCACGACGGTGCGGGCGAGGCCGCAACCGGATGATCCGCGCGTTCTGGCTGGAGTCCGGCTCCGGGGCTCTCGCATGCTGGCTCCATGAGCCGAGCCCCGCGGGGGCCCGGTCCTACGTTGCGATCATCTGCCCCCCCGTGGGGTTCGAGTACGCACACTCGCACCGGTCCCTGCGGCACCTGGCCATCTCGCTGTCCGGTGCGGGCTTCCGGACGGTCCGCTTCGACTACCGGGGTACGGGCGATTCTTCGGGGGACGCCACCGACCCCGCCCTCTTCGAGCAGTGGCTCGAGGACGTTCGCGCGGTGACCCGATGGGCCAAAGGCCCCGATGAATCGCGGGAGGTCGCGATCGTCGGCCTGAGGCTGGGAGCCTCCCTCGCCGCCCTCGTCAGCGAGGCCGTCGCAGCCACCCACCTCGTCCTGTGGGCACCGGTGGTGGATGGAAGCCGATATGCGCGCACGATGAGAGCGGCGGCTGCGGTCGCGGCGTCCGGTGAGGAGAAGCCACGGGCCGCGTACATCGACAGCGGCGGCGTCGTCGTTTCCGCGGAGACGCTCCGACACATCCAGCAGCTGGATCTCAGGAGCGCCCCGATTCCGGCCGGGACGGACGTGTTGCTGGTTCGCCGGGAGGACGTGCCGACGGACGTGTCGTGGCCGCGGTCCCTCACCGCCCGAGGCCTGTCGATCGAAGAGCTGAACCCCGGCGGCTTCGCGGCCATGATGGCGGAGCCTCAAGATACCGTCGTGCCGGCAGGGGCGATTCGGGGCATCGTCGCCTGGCTGTCGGACCGCGCATCCCCGCCCGGCTCACTCTCGATCGGGCGTGGAGAGACGGCGCCCGGTGGCGAGTCCGAACGGACACACTGTTGGGGCGCCGGCGGCAGCGTGCGGGAGCGGTTCGTGCACGTGGGCGGCTCCCCGCGCCTCTTCGGATGCCTCACCGAGCCCACCCGCGACACGACGGACGGACGCCCGCTCGTTCTGCTCATCAACGCGGGCGCCGTGCACCACGTGGGCCCGAACCGCCTCTATACGGAGCTGGCGCGGGCGCTGGCGCTGGGCGGTTACCCGAGCCTCCGGATCGACCTCCGCAACGTCGGTGAGAGCTTCGTCCTAGGGGGGCCGGAGGAGAATCACCCGTATCCCGTAACCGCTCAGGACGACGTCGGCGCCGCGGTTCAATGGGTGCTCGACGAGCTCCGCCTGCCCGTCGTCATCGCGGGCCTCTGCTCCGGTGCCCATCATGCGTTTCACGCGGGGTTCGGCCACCTCGATGCGCGGGTCGTGGGCATCGTGCTTATGAACCCCCTGACCTTCTACTGGTCCGAGGGGATGTCGCTCGACACCCCCAACACCGCCGCCCGAGACGCCCGTCACTATCGGCGTTCGATGAGGGATCCGAAGAAGTGGCTCAAGGCCCTGAGGGGCGGTGCGGATCTACGCTACGCGGCGAGCGTCATGGGGCGGCGTGGACTCGAGCGCGCGCGAGCCATGATCGGGGACGCTCTGGAGCTGTCCGGGCTCCGGCGCCCGCGGCACCTCGCCGAGGACCTCCGACGGATCGTGGCGCTCGATCGTCGGGTGGCGTGCTTCTTCTCGCGGGGCGACCCCGGCTACGACATCCTGCAGCAGGATGGGGGACGGACCCTGAGGTCCCTGCGCCGCAGTGGTGCGTTGAGCGTCGACTTGGTCGACGGGGCAGACCACACTTTCTCCAAGAGGGCGCACCGCGAAGAGGTCATCGAGCAGGTGCTCTCTCGGCTGGCGACCTGGGGGCGGGCTACACCCTAGAGGTCTACGTCCGGGCCGATCGCGCGGGCGATGGCCTGGGCCACCAAGCGGTAGCCGTCCGGGGTGAGGTGCCCGCCGGGGTCGGTCCAAAGGGACTCTGGATCCCCGTGGGACAGGAAGACCTCGTGCAGGTCGATCACGGGGATGCCGGACGCGCGGGCGAAGTCGATCAGCTCGTTGTGCCCGGCGTGGCTCTCCCCGATCCACGATGCATAGCGGGAGTAGGCGGGCAGGTACACCAGGAACAATGTGCCTCCCCATGCCGCCACGTCCGCGCGGGCTCGCAGGAGTACGTCGGGCACGGCACGGAGCGGTGCCTCGCGAGAGGGGAACCACACGCCGACACGCAACAGGGAGCGGAGCTGCCGGAAGCGGGGGATCTCGGCGAGAGTGCTCGAGAGAGACGGACGGTCCGGCGCTCTGCGGTTCGCTTCCGCCGCGGTCAGGGAGTCCAACCAAGCGCCAAAGGCACGGCTCACCTCCCCATGGACACCCGCGAGCCCCTGACGGTGGCCCGGGGCCAGGTACGCGGCCAGCCAATCCTTGGGGGCCTCCCGGACGACGTCCCAGAGATCATTCCCCTCGTAGTAGATCCAGACGACCAGGGGAGGCTCGAGCGGGGCGGCGTACTCCCGAAGGATCGCCAGCTCCTGGAAGGGCCCGGCGCCGGTGGCGCCCAGGTTCAGGACTCGCCAACGGCGCGAGAGGTGGGCGGAGAGGGCGTCTTCGGTGTCGACACAGACCCCGTGTGTGTACGAGTCCCCGATGAGGGCCACGTCGACTCTACCGGACTCCCAGACGCCGTCGGAGTTTCTGAAGCCGAACCGATCGGCCTCGTACGAGACGAACCGAGGGTCCTGACGGTGGGCGCACAGCGCGATGGTCGTGTTGCCCGGACCGGGGGTGATCGGGTGCACCACCGTGGTGCCCGCTTCGAGCGCGGGGCCGAGATCGACGAGAACGTTGCCCGGGGCCCTGGCGTAAGCCTCGATGCCGCGTGACCTGAGCTCCTGGACGTGATCGTACATGCTGGGCCCCGACGCCTCACGACCCCGGCCGTTCTCGGCGAGAGCGGTGAGCGACAATGCGGCCTCGGAGACCAACAGAGCCGCGCCGATCGCTACGATGGCCAGGGCTCCTTGGATCCGCGTCGAAGGTTCGCTCCGGAGCAGCCAGGCGAGGGTGAGTAGCGCGGCGGCCGGTAACAGGTAGAAGAGCACCAACTGGTCGGTCCGCACATCCGCGTGCAGGTGCCGGAGCGCCATCAGGAGCAGCAGAGCCGGCGGAGCCGCCGCCGCAAGCAGCACCCACCTCGATGCCCGGCTCAGGCGCTCGATCCGATTCGCTTCCCCGTCGGGCGTCTTGGACTCCGCCATGTGCAGGCACTCGTCGTCGCTTCGACGACTGCGGCCCTCAGAAGATGGTATAGATGAAGGGCGCGAGCGCCGAGCCCTGGGCGAAGACCAGGAGGGAGCCGACGGCGAGCAGCACGAGGATGATCGGCAGCAGCCACCACTTCTTTCGGACCTTCATGAAGGCCCATAGCTCTTTGAGCAAGCCCACTTCAGCAGCCTCCCTGGCTCAAAACTGTCGTCTCAGGTCTCTGGTGCTACGGTCCGTCGGCTCACGCCAATAACTCCCGCCGTTGGGCCGGTGCTTGATCGGCTTCTTGCCGACCGCCCGCATCACGAGGCCGGCCGGCGTGAACACCGCGAAGTAGACGATGCCCATGAAGATGGGCGTTGTCACCTTCGAGATGGCGTGGGCGAGCCCCATCCAAGCCCTGTACACGGGTCCGAGACGGGCCGGGACGATCACACCTGCCGCCAGCAGCGTGATACCCAAGAGGCCCGTGATCCGCATTGGGAGCGCGTGATCGCGCCACCACAGGATCGCCGCGAGGGCAACGAAGGCCGTCCCTACGGGGAAAGCGAAGCGCCGACCCTCCGAGGACGTGAACTCAGTCGAGCTCGAACTCGTCACGCCAATCTTGCTCCTCGTGGAATTCGGGTTGCCGGGACTTGTGCAGGAGGTACGGACCGAGCACCAGCTGGTCCATGTCGGTCCGCATGAAGCAAATGTACGCGTCCCGAGGCGTGCACACGATCGGCTCGCCCCGCACGTTGAAGGAGGTGTTCACCACCAGCGGACAGCCCGTGTACTCCTCGAAGCGGGTGATGAGATCGAAATAGTCGGGGCTGCGATCGCGACTCACGGTCTGGACTCTGGCCGAGTAGTCCACGTGCGTGATCGCGGGCACATCCGACCGCGGAACGTTGAGCTTCTCGATTCCGAAGAGGGCCTTCTGGTCCTCGGACATATGGATGCGCCGCCCCTCGCGCACTGGCGCGACCAGGAGCATGTACGGGGACTCGGCGTCGAGCTCGAAGAAGTCGGCCGATCGGTGCTCCAGGATGCTCGGGGCGAAGGGCCGGAAGCTCTCACGGAACTTGATCTTGAGGTTCATCTTCGCCTGCATCTCGGGGCTCCGTGGGTCTCCCAGGATGCTCCGACTCCCGAGGGCCCGGGGCCCGAACTCCATGCGTCCGTTGAACCAGCCCACCACGTTGCCGTCTGCCAGGCACCTCGCCGTGCGATCGATGAGCTCCTCGCGATCCAGCCGCTCGTAGACGGCCCCGAAGTCGTCGAGACAGGACGCGATCTCGTCGGGCGTGAACTCCGGACCCAGGTAAGAGCCGCGCATCGAGTCGCGACCGCAGGGGCGTCGCGGCTGGGACAGGTGCCGGTGCCAGATGAGCTGCGCCACTCCGAGCGCGCCTCCGGCGTCGCCCGCCGCCGGCTGGATCCAGAGCTTGTCGAACGGGCCCTCACGCAGGATCCGGCCATTGCCGACGCAGTTGAGGGCGACGCCCCCGGCCAGGCACAGGTTCGGCAGCCCCGTGACCTCGTGCGCGGTTCGCGCCATGCGCATCATGACCTCTTCGCACGCCTCCTGGACCGAGCGCGCCAGGTCCATGTCGCGCTGCGTGAGCAGCGACTCCGGCGGGCGAGGCGGGCCGCCGAAAAGGTCGTGAAAGGCCTCGCTCGTCATCGTCAGGCCACCGAGGTAGTTGAAGTACTTCTGGTCGAGCCGGAACGAGCCGTCGTCGCCAAGCTCCATGAGCTCCCCGAGAATCAGGTCGAGGAACTTCGGCTCCCCGTAGGGGGCCAGCCCCATGACCTTGTATTCGCCCGAATTGACCTTGAAGCCGGTGTAGTAGGTGAAGGCCGAGTACAGAAGGCCCAGGGAGTCCGGCCAGTGAAGCTCGCGGATGAGCTCGATGTCGCTGCCCCTACCGGCGCCGATCGACGCGGTGGCCCACTCGCCGACGCCGTCCATCGTCAGGATGGCGGCCTCCTCGAAGGGCGACGGGAAGAAGGCGCTGGCGGCGTGCGACTCGTGATGCTCCGCGAACAGTAGCTCACCCTGGAAGTCCATCTCGGAGCGAATGTCGTCGCTCTGGAAGAGCTTCTCCTTGATCCACAGAGGCCCCGCCTTCAGGAACGAGCGGAACCCCTCGGGCGCGATCGAGAGGTAGGTCTCCAGGATTCGCTCGAACTTGAGGAGCGGCTTGTCGTAGAAGCCCACGTAGTCGAGGCTGTCTACGCCGATTCCTTCATGGCCGAGACAGAAGCGCACGGCGTTCTCCGGGAACCGGGCGTCCCCCTTCACCCGGGTGAAGCGCTCTTCCTGGGCGGCCGCCACGACCTCGCCGTCACGGAGGAGCGCGGCCGCGCTGTCGTGGTAGAACGCCGACAGCCCTAGGATGTAGCGAGGCTTCACTGTCGATGTGCTCAAGGGCTCAGGTTTCCTCGGTGCTCGGGCGAGGGAGTTCGCAAGGACCTAACTTGAAGGTCAAGTGGACGCCCATGAACGTCGACGCCTACCCAATATGTCACCGCTTCGGGACGCCAACACACAGCTTTGAACCTCCGAGCCATCCTCGCCAACCTGCGTGGGCATGTCGACGCGGTAGGGCCGCTCGGCTACGCGCAGCACGAAGCGAGCCTCCTGGTCGACCGATGGTTCGACTGGCGCCTGGGTATCGATACACGACGCCCGGCCTCCATGTTGAGTCTCGGCATCGACAACCCCGAGTCCGTCGACTACGTCCCGATTCCGTACCTCGCCCTGCGCTCGGCGCTGCGGCGAGTGGCGGGCCACATGACCCCGAGCAGCTGCTTCCTCGACTACGGGGCCGGGCGGGGCCGGGTCCTCGTGACGGCCGCGAGACTCCCCTTCCGCAGCGTGATCGGCGTGGAGCTGTCTCAAGAGCTCGCGGCCCAGGCGCGCCTCAACCTGGCCAGCGCTCGAGGCCTGAAGTGCCACCACGCGGAGGTCCACCACGGCGACGCGGCCGAGTTCTGCGTGCCCGACGAAGTGGATTTCGTCCACCTCTTCAACCCTTTCGGCGGGGCGACCTTGCGGCGCGTCTTCGAGAACCTGCGCTCGTCCTTCGAGCGCGCTCGCCGACCGATCACGATCGTCTACTTCAACGACGAGGCGCTCGCGCGGGCGCTGCCCGACCATCAGTGGCTCGAGCGCGTCGAAGGGGGACTCGTGCTGAGGCGCACGATGTGGCCCATCTCGTGGGGGATCTATCGCTCCCGACGTGACCCTGCCGGCTGACGCGAGAGGTCGTCCTACAGCGAGCCCTTGCGGCGGACCATCACTGGCATGGTCTTGGCCATGATGAGGAGGTCCTGGGCGACCGAGCGGCGGCGGATGTACTGCAGGTCGAGCTCGACCTTGTGCCTCACGTCGTTGATGCTCTGATCGTAGGGGAGCGTGATCTGAGCCAAGCCGGTGATGCCGGGGAGCACCCTCTGGCGGCGCCGGTAACGATCCAGCTCCTCGCTGAGGTCGGCGAAGATGGCCGGCTGCTCCGGCCGCGGGCCGACGATGTTCATGTCGCCCTTGAGCACGTTCA
>JBFGFY010000113.1:0-10728 GCA_041579355.1 Longimicrobiales bacterium
GCGCGCGATGTTCTCGGCCTCCTGGCGGAAGTCCATCTCGTCCTTCACGCGCACGGAAAACTCCCGCACGACGTTGGTCAGCGCGCGCACGTGATGGTTCGGGAAGAGGATGTTCAGCCAGAAGAGGAGGCGGAACGAGATGTCGAGGTCGAGGGCCACGGCCTCCTCGACGTGCGGCCGGAGGACCTTCACGACCACGTCCCGGCCGTCGACCGTCGCCCGGTGCACCTGCCCGAGGCTGGCCGCAGCCTCCGGCTCGTCGTCGAAGGACTCGAAGAGCGCGCTGACCGGCCCGCCGAGCTCGCTCTCGATGACCTCACGGATCTTGACCGCCGGATCGGCCGGGACACGATCCTGGAGCTTGCTGATCTCGGAGAGGTACGGTTCCGGGAGGATGTCGGCGCGGGCGCTCAGCAGCTGCGCCAGCTTGATGAAGGTCGGACCCAGCCGGGCGAGACGCGCCGTCAGACGCGCCGCACGGCGCTCGTGATGACCGGCGCTTCGCTCCGCGGGCTGGCCGAACAGCACCCACCGCCGCCGGTCACGCAGGAACGCGAGCGCGAAGGGGCTCAGCCGGGCCAGGACGGAGAGGCTGCGGGCCAGGCGCTTCATGGGACGCGGGAAGCTCGGCCGGGACGCCGCGCACGGCGCAGCAGATCCTCCCTCACCCGATGAGGATCCGCGACGCGAGGCCGAGTAGGAGGAAGAAACCGCACAGGTCGGTGAGGGTGTGGACGAATACGGAGGAGGCGACCGAGGGATCTACACCGAGGCGGTCCAGGGTTGCCGGAACGAACGCACCGGCGAAGCCGGCCACGATCTGGTTCCCCCACATGGCCAGCAGCACCACGAGGCCGAGGCGCGGGTCTCCGTCCACGAAGAGGGCGATGAGGGCGATGCCTCCACCGAGCACGGCGCCGTTCACCAGTCCGACGAGGATCTCCCCCCTCACCCAACCGCCCGAGCCCTTCGATCCCTCGACCGTGATACGCCGAATGGTGATGGCCAGGGACTGCGTGCCCGAGCTCCCTCCCATCGCGGCGATGATGGGCGCGAGGAAGGCGAGCGTGATCACCTGATCGATCGTGTCTTCGAACACGAGGATGACCGAGGCCGCGAGCGAGGCGGTGATGAGGTTGAGCGAGAGCCAGGGGAGCCGGGCACGCACGGCCTCCTGCCATGAGTACCGCAGGTCCTCCTCGTCGCCGAGCCCCGCGAGGCGAAGGATGTCTTCGGTCTGCTCGGCCTCGATCACGTCGATGACGTCGTCGAAGGTGATACGTCCGAGCAGGACACCCTCGCCGCTCACCACGGGAATCGCGGCAAGGTTGTACCGGGAGATGAGCCTGCCGACCTCCTCCTGGTCGACCTCGGGCGCGACGGTCGCGATTGGCGCCTCGACCAGCGCGGCGACCGAGACGTTCGGCTCGGCCGTGATGAGGTCGTCGAGGCGAAGGGTCCCTCGGAGCCGCCCGATCTCGTCCACCACGAACACCGTGTAGAAGTCGTCGACCTCGCGGCCCTGCACACGCACCTGCTCGATGGCCTCGCCGGCCGTGAGGGAGGCCTGCACGACCACGAGCTCCGTCGTCATGAGGCCGCCGGCCGACTCCTCGTCGAAACGGAGCAGGCCGATCAGCTCACCCGCTTCCTCGGCGGGCAGCACCTCGAGGATCCGCCGCCGCTCCCCGGGCTCGAGGTCCCCGACCAGGTCGGCGGCGTCGTCGTCCGGGAGCTCGTGTAGCAGCTCGGCCGTCTTCTCCGGGGAGAGCGCGCCGAGCAGGTCGTTGCGCTCCTCGCCCTCCTCCATCTCCGCGAGGGCCTCGGAGGCCAGCTCGCTCGGGAGGACGGACACGAGCTGCAGAGCCAGCTCCTCAGGCACGTGCTCGAAGAGGTCGGCGAGGTCGGACGCGTGCAGCTGGACCGCGAGCTCTTCGGCCGCGAGCACATCCCCGACCTGCAAGAGCGACTCGATGAGCTCGCGCGTGCTCTCGAGCTTCAGGTCCCTCTCGTCGGCGGTGCTCATCGGGCGAGGCTCGTCACGGGGTTTCTCCGCGCTCGGAGACCATCAGGTCGCGCAGGAGGCGCTCCTGGAGCGTGAACATGGCGCTCTGCTCGCGCTCCGGCCCCTCGGGGTGGTCGTGGCCGAGCACGTGCAGCGTGCCGTGGATGGCGAGGCGCGCGAGCTCCTCGCGGAGGGGCACGCCGAGGTCCTTCGCCTGTCGCCGCGCCTGCTCGAAGCCGACATAGACATCGCCGACCGTCTCTTTCGCGTCCCCCAAGGTGAACGATAGCACGTCGGTCGGGCCGTCCTTCCCGAGGTAGCGCCGGTTGAGCTCGCGCATGTCGTCGTCCGCGAGCAGCGCAACGGAGATCTCCATGTCCGCCCGTCCCTCCGCCTCGAGGGTCCTGCGCACCGCCGCCTCGATCAGCCGCGCGGGCGCCTCGTCGAAGCCGCCCACGTCGACGGGGCTCACGCGCGGTCGGCTCGTCCGGCCGCCGCGGAGGCTCCTTCGGGCTCGCGATCCGAGTCCGTCAGGTGTTTCGTCTCCGGGTACTCGATCCGCCGATGCACCACGCCCGAAAGCACGCTCACGAACTGGTCCTTCACGAGCGCGATCTCCCGCAGCGTGAGCGGCGCCTCGTCCAACTGGCCGTCTGCGATCTTGCCGTCGACGATCGTGTCGATGAGGTCCCGCACGCGCTCCGGCGTGGGGTCCTGCATCGCCCTGGCCGCCGACTCGCACGAGTCCGCGAGCATCGCGATGGCCGTCTCCTTCGAGCGCGGCCTCGGACCCGGGTACGAGAAGCGGGCGGAGTCGACCTCGTCCTCGGCCTCCTCGCGGGCCTTTTCGTAGAAAAAGCCGATCCGCTGGGTGCCGTGGTGTTCGGTGATGAACTGGACGACGACTTCGGGCACCTTGGCCTCACGCGCCAACCGCACCCCCTCCGTCACGTGCTCCCGCACGATCGTCGCCGATGTCTCGGGCTTGAGCTTGTCGTGTGGATTGCGGCCGTCCGGCTGGTTCTCCACGAAGTAGTGCGGCTTGAGCATCTTGCCGACGTCGTGGTAAAGCATTCCGACCCGAGAGAGCAGACCGTTCGCCCCGATCCGCGTCGCGGCCGATTCGGCGAGGTTCGCGACGCTGATCGTGTGCGCGTACGTGCCCGGCGCCTCCATGGCGAGGTTCCTGAGCAGTGAGCGCGTCGGATCGGCCCACTCCAGCAGCGTCTGGTCGGTCGTGATCCCGGTGAACAGCTCGAAGACCCAGAGGAAACCCATCGCCAGCAGAGCCGATGCGGTGGCGTTCATCGCGAAGACCGCCGCGCCCTGGGCGACCTCCCCGAGGGGGCGGGAAGTCACGAGCCCATGTGCCAGCAGCACGAGCCCGGCGGCGCCGGCGATGATCGCGATGGAGACCCATGTCTCGGAGCGACGGCGCACGGCGCGCACGCTCATCGCGGCCGCGGCCCCTCCCGCCATCAGGGCGAGCACGGTGCCGTAGTCCGAGAACGGGGCGAGCGTTCCCGTGATCGCGGCGAGGATGAGCACGAGCAGCAGGGCCATGCGCGTGTCCCAGAGGACCGACACCGGGAGCGCGACGAACGCGATCGGCAGCGCCTCGGCGGGCAGCCCGCCACGCTCGAGCACCGCCGCGGCCCCGAAGTACGTGGCCGTGAGCACCGCCAAGAGGAGGAGCCAGCGGTAGTTGGTGTAGACCTCGGGGCGCGCGAAGTACACGAGCAGGCCGAAGATCGAGAGAAGCATGGCGTTCAGGAGGCCGGCGCCCGCTAGGGCGCCGACGTCGAGCGCGCCGAGCTCTCCGTCTCCCTCGGCCTGCAGGGCCGCGTAGTAGGCCTCCAGCCGCTCCCTGGTCTCGGGCCCGATGGGGTCACCGGCCCGGACGATCACCTGCCGCTCCAGGACGTCCGCCTTGGTGAGCGGCACCGACTCGCGCGCCGCGTTCCGGTCGCGCTCCGTCTCGACCACGTCGAGCACCAGGCTCTGCTCGAGGTGGGAGATCAGCATGAGGCGGAACAGCTCCTGCGCGTCCGGCGGCAGACGGCCAGGCAAGAGCAGCACCGCTTCCGCGTAGTAGTCGGAGGAGGTGAGCACGTCCTCCGCAGAGACGGAGCGCTCCCCCTCGGGGCCGCGGATCGTCACCGTCTCGGTCGTGAGGTCGAGCATCCGGGCCGGGTCGACGACGCCTCGCGGGAGGATCCCGCTCGCGGCGCCGAGGGCTGTTCGCCGGAAGGCGGCCCGCGTGTCGTCATCGATGACATGGCGCATCTGGGACGGGGTCGCCGCGATGCGATTGCGGCGGAGGATCTCTCCCGCCGTGAGGGTGTCACCCCGGTCGGCCGCTGCGTCGAGCTGGTCGAAGAAGCGCCCCATGCGCGCGCCGACGGAGTCGGCCGCCGCGGGCCGGTACTCGAACGTGGGTGGGACCGCCTCCATCGCGAGCCGACGGTCTCGCTCCAGCTCGCCGGGGGTCTTCGGCACGCTGAACGCGATCTCGGCCGTCACGTCTTCGGAGGCGATGCCGCCCTCGGGGGGGATCTCCACCGTCACCATGCTCGTCGGCGGGAACAGAGCGGTGATGAAGATCGCCAGTGCGACGAGCAGCAGGATACGAGCACCGTGGTGCCGGACCCGCTCGCCGAGCGACCGGCCAGGGTCGCCGGACAGCCTGTGGATCATCGATCCGCTTTCGCCACCCGAGCGCCTGCTCACTCCGGCCGCTCCTCGCTCCTGTCCTTCGCGTAGGCGCGAATGATGTCCTTCACGAGGCGATGCCGGATCACGTCCTTCTCGTCTAGATAGACGAGCGCGATCCCGGGAATGCCGCCCAGGATCGACTCGACTTCCAGAAGCCCGGAGTCTTCCGGGCGCGGCAGGTCGATCTGTGTCTTGTCACCCGTGATCACCACACGCGAGTTCAGGCCCAACCGTGTGAGGAACATCTTCATCTGGGCCCGAGTCGAGTTCTGCGCCTCGTCGAGGATTACGAAGGCGTCGGAGAGCGTGCGCCCCCGCATGTACGCGAGAGGCGCGATCTCGATCGTGGAGTCCTCGAGGGCACGCCGCACGCGCTCGTGGGGCATCATGTCCTCGAGCGCGTCGTAGAGCGGCCGCAGATACGGGTCGACCTTCTCCTGCATGTCGCCCGGGAGGAAGCCGAGGTTCTCGCCGGCCTCCACCGCCGGGCGGGCCAATATGATGCGACGCACTCTCTTCTTGTAGAGCGCGTCGACGGCACAGGCCACGCCCAGGTAGGTCTTCCCCGTGCCCGCGGGGCCGATGCCGATCACGATGTCGTTCTGCGCGATCGCGGCCACGTAGCCGCGCTGCCCCTCGGACTTCGGCACGATGACACGACGGGAGCCCGGCAGCGCGATGCGCACTTCCCCGTTCGGGTCGACGATCCCCTCGGGACCGAGCGCGTCCGCGCCATCCGCGAAACGGGCGATGTCGTGCGTGTCGAAGGGCGCCCGCAGCCGGGACAGCTCGATCATGTGCTGGACCACGGGCACGGCGCGCTCGACGGCCGAGAGCTCTCCGGAGAGCACCAGGTGGTCGCCTCTCAGGACCACCCGAACGCCGAAGATCCTGCTGAGCTCCTGTATGTTGCGGTCGTTCACGCCAGCCAGCATGAGCGCATCCGCGCCCTCGGTGTCGAGCCGGTGCTCGACCATCGTGTCGCCGTTCGCCACGCCTACTCCCGGAGGGCCCTCAGCCCCCCTGCTTGCGGGTCGCGGTGACCTGGAGCCCGAGCGCCTCGAGCTCCGGGTCGCCGATGGGCGCGGGAGCGCCCTCGTACAGCGCCCTAGCGGCCGTCGTCTTCGGAAACGCGATCACGTCCCTCAGGCTACCCGATCCCGTGAAGCGTTGAACGATACGGTCGAGCCCCAAAGCGATGCCACCATGCGGGGGCGCGCCGGCCGCAAGGGCCGCGAGCAGGAAGCCGAACTTTTCGTCGATGTCGGCGTCGGAGAGCCCCAGGACGCGCAGAACGCGCCTTTGCAGCTCGGGAACGTGGATCCGGATGCTTCCCGACCCGAACTCCGTGCCGTTGTAGACCAAGTCGTAGGCCGTCCCCCGTACCGCGACCGGATCCGTCTCCAGCAGGTCGACGTCGTCAGGGTGCGGCATCACGAACGGATGGTGGCTCGGGATGAGCACCCCGTCCTCCTCGAGGAAGACCGGGAAGTTCGTGACCCATAGCCAGGAGTGCTCGCTCTCCTTCTCGAGCCCGAGCGCCGCGATCGCCGCCGGCCGCGCAGCCGCGAGCGCCGGCGACGTGACCGCGTCGGGGCCCGCGGCCGCGAGCGCCAGGTCGCCTTCGGCCAGCCCCATGGCCTCGGCCAGCTCGACCGAGAGGAACTTGCCCAGCGGGCCCGACGTGCCCTCCCCCGTGCGCTTCGCCCACAGGAGCCCCGGCGCACCCGCGGCCTTGGCGGCGGCCTCGATCTGCTCGATCTCCTTGCGAGACAGCCGTGCGCCGCCCGCGAGGAGGAGGCCACGCACACGCCCTCCGGCCTTCACCTGCGAACGGATGATGCCGAAGTCGAGGTCGGCCGTGTCCGCGGTCCAGTCTCGAATCTCGAGCGGATAACGCAGGTCGGGCCGGTCGGAGCCGTACCGCTCCATCGCCTCCGCCCACGTGAGGCGCGGAAAAGGCCGCCCCGACTCGATGCCGGCGACCTCGGCGAGCGCTGCCACGAGGCCCTCCATCCATCGCAGGATGTCCTCGGGCTCGACGAACGACGCCTCGACGTCGATCTGCGTGAACTCGGGCTGCCGGTCCGCGCGCAGGTCCTCGTCTCGGAAGCAGCGGGCGATCTGGAAGTAACGGTCGTAGCCGGCCACCATCAGGATCTGCTTGTAGAGCTGCGGGCTCTGCGGGAGTGCATAGAACTCCCCCTTGTGCACCCGGCTCGGCACGACGTAGTCGCGCGCTCCCTCGGGCGTGGCCTTCGTGAGCATCGGGGTCTCGATCTCCAGAAAGCCGAGCCCGTCGAAGTAGTTGCGCGCCGCGAGCGTGAGCTTGTGACGAAGCGAGAGGTTGTGCTGGAGCTCCTGGCGCCGCAGGTCGAGCACCCGGTGCTGGAGCCGCAGCTCCTCGGCCGGAAGCTCGTCCTCGGGCGCCCGGTACACGGGGATCGCCGGAGTGTCGGCGGCGGAGAGTCGGCGCAGCTTCGATGCGCGCACCTCGATCTGCCCCGTCCCGAGCTCGGCGTTGCGCGCGGATTCGGGGCGCAGCTCGACCACGCCCTCCACGAGCACTACGTCCTCGTGGCCAAGGTCGTGGGCCAGCTCCAGGTCTTCGGCGCCCGTCCAGTCCGGTCCGAAGGAGACCTGCACGAGCCCACTCCTGTCGCGCAGGTCGACGAAGACGAGGCCGCCCAGGTCCCGGCGCCGGTGCACCCACCCCGTCAGCCGAAGGCTGCTTCCGGAGTCCTCGGCGCGCAGCCCTCCGACCGTGCGGTCGCGCAGCGCCGTGCGCTCGAGCTCATTGCGAGACATCCACCACCTTCGTTCGTGTTTCTTCCTTGCGACGCGCCAACCAGCCCAGCACCCAGACGATCCCCCAGTACCCCAACGTCACCCCGGCGACGTCGGCGAACCAGTCACCCCAGTCCGGGACTCGCCCTCGTACGAACCCCTGGTGCCACTCGTCCGTGGCGCCGTAGAGGGCCCCGACCCCGAGAAGCACCCAGTGCGGAGGGGGCGAAACGTCCCGCCGTCGGCCCCAGCCGAGGGTCGCGCCCAGGACCGAGTAGAGGCCGGCGTGCACGAGCTTGTCCATGCCCCGCAGGACACGAGGGATCGGCGGACTCGACCAGGCGCTCAACAAAAAGAGGACCGCCGCCCATGTGGCCGCGGGTCCCCACGCCTTCCATCGATTCGACAGTCGCTCGTCTTGGGATCGCTCGCTCGCGGCGAACCTCCTCGCGTGCAGAAGCTTCGGTTGGTCGTCGTCGGCGGCTAAGTTAAGCCTGCCCCGAGGGTGATTCAAGAAACGAAATGGCCCAAGACGCCCCCGTCGATCTGCTGTCGCTCACGCCCGACGACCTGCGGCGCGCGCTCTCCGAGCACTTCCGCCAGCGCGGCCAGCCGTCCTACCGGGTTGGCCAGGTCGAGAGGTGGATTTTCGAGGCGCTCGCGCCCTCGGTCGAGGCCATGACCGACCTGCCGCGAGCGGAGCGGGAGGCCCTGGCCGAGCGCTTCGCCGTGGCCGAGCCCGACGCGGAGAAGGTGGCACGCAGTGAGGACGGCACGGTCAAGCACGTTTGGCGACTCGGCGACGGCGAGTTGATCGAGTCCGTGCTCATCCCCACCGAGAAGCGGCTCACGCTCTGCATCTCGAGCCAGGCGGGGTGTGCCATGGGGTGCACCTTCTGCGCGACCGGGTGGGGCGGCTTCGACCGTCAGCTCTCGGCCGGAGAGATCGTCGCGCAGTACCGGGCCTCGCGGCGGTGGGCAGAGGCGAACGGTCTCGGAGCGATCTCGAACATCGTGTACATGGGCATGGGCGAGCCGCTCGCCAACCGTGAGGCCGTAGCGAGCTCGCTCACCCTCCTCAACCACGGATACCGGGTGGGCGCGCGTCGCATCACCGTCTCGACGGTCGGGCTCGTGCCAGGCATCCTCGAGCTCGCAGAGCGGCACGAGCAGTTCCGTTTGGCGCTTTCCCTGCACGCACCACTGAGCGAGCTGCGTAGCGAGCTGATTCCGCTGGAGAAGCGCTATCCGCTGCCCGAGGTGATGGACGCGCTGAGACGATTCGACGAAGCGGGCGGGAAGCGCATCACCTTCGAGTACACGATGATCTCGGGCGTCAACGACGACGTCGGTCTCATCGACCCCCTCGGTGATCTCGCGGCCGAGGTCTCCGCGTTCGTGAACCTGATCCCTTACAACCCGATCCCCGACCAGCCGTGGGGCCCGTCCGATCCGGCGAGGATCCGGTCCTTCGCCGCGCGGCTCGAGCGGCGGGGCATCGCGGTCGCCGTCCGGGAGACCCGCGGCCGCGACATCGACGCCGCCTGCGGCCAGCTGCGCGCGCATACGCTCGTGCAGCTCGAGGGACGCCGACCGGCCGCGGCGCCCTCTACTACCTGATCCCGCGGCCGATCCTCCCCCAACGGATCTCGCGGATCCACGGGAAGGGCCTGTACGACCCCTTGTTGTAGGAGAAGTACTTGAACACGGCGCGTCCCTCGAGTCGCCAGCCCTCGAGGAGCCCCCAGTAACGCGAGTCCAGGCTTTGCTCGCGGTTGTCCCCGAGCATGAAGTAGCGGTCTTCGGGAACGACGAGCGGGCCCCAGTTGTCGCGCGTCGGCGCGTACGCCGCGGGGTCGACCCCCTCCAGCAGATAGTCCCGCTGCCATTCCATCCACGGGTCCGACTGGTCGGGCACCGCCGTGTGCCGCACGTAGGGCTCCTCCTGAGGCTGGCCGTTCACGTACAGCGTACGGCTGCGCATCTCGAGCGTGTCGC
Source organism: Longimicrobiales bacterium (assembly GCA_041579355.1). Taxonomy (GTDB): domain Bacteria; phylum Gemmatimonadota; class Gemmatimonadetes; order Longimicrobiales; family Gaopeijiaceae; genus UBA2982. Next base: position 9,506 of record JBFGFY010000113.1, read on the forward strand.
CCGGCATCCCGACGAGTCGCTTGATGAGCTTCAGCGTCTCCTCGTGCGGTGGATCGAAGACCAGCACGTCGAGGCGATGGGGCTCGGAGTAGCCGGGGATGCGGAGGCCCGTCGCAGGAACGCGCGTGCCGATCGCCGCCCGGTTCACGACCAGCATGTCGCCGACGAGCAACGTGTTCTCCATGGAGCCCGACGTGATCACGAACGTCTGGACGAGGAACGTGCGCAGGAACAGGAACAGCACCACGGCGATCGCGATGGACTTGGCCCATTCGACCGCGCCGTTCGGCTGCTCGGCTCCGCGGCGGGTCCCCTTCGGAGACTCGGACGCTTCGCCTTCGCTCTTCTTCGTCTTCGGTTGCTTCGCCATCGATGCGCTCGTCCGCCCATGGACGTCTCGAGGGGTCATCGTCCGATCCAGCCCCGTGGGTCCCACGGGGCCCTGGGCGGAGGCTCGCGCGGAACGCTCACCCCCTCCGGACCCGACCAGCTCCTCCCCAACAGTACGGTGACGTCGACGAATAGGTTCGGGTCGGGCTGGGTCACAACGGTACCGATTCCGAGTGCGTTGGCAACGGCCCGGGCGAAATCCGGCCGGTTCACACGGTCGATGACGACCGACGAGTCCCGGTCGAAAGCGCGTGCGTTTCCGAAATGGACGACGTCGAAGCCGATGTCGCGAAGCTGGTCCGTCGCTCCTCGGGCGAGCCCGCTCACGCCTCCCGCGTTCAGCACTTCCACCCGGACGCGCTCGGCGGGCGCCGTGATCACCTCGCGCTCGAGCCCTGGGGCCTCGCCCTCCGGTGGTTCGTAACGGAGCCATAGGGCCGCGCCGGCCATGAGACCCGCGAGCGCCAGGAAGAGCAGCAGCCGTCCCACCGTCACGCCTCGGCCACGAGCTCGTTCCAGAAGGCGATCGTGTGCGGGAGCACGCCCTGGTCGCGCGCGAGTAGGTTCTCGATCCGGGCGCGAGCGATCTCGAGAACCACTCGGTCCATGTCGGCCGGCATCCTCGCGCGGCGCTCCGCTCGCCACTCCGGGAGGAACGTGCGGCCCGGCTCGAGGAAGTCGGCCGCGTAGAGCGCCCGTCCCAATCGGCCGAGGCCCTGGGCACCGATCGTGTGGTAGGTCACCGCGCGCAGCAGCTCCGCGTCCGTGACGCCGTCGGCGCGCAGGCGCGCGGCCGCTGCGGGTCCGTGCAGGAGCTGACCGGGGAGAGAGCC
>JBFGFY010000114.1:0-10448 GCA_041579355.1 Longimicrobiales bacterium
GGCCAGGCGGTACGCGACGAAGACAAGCAGGACGACGAGCACGCCCCGCTCGACCCACTCGAGCGTGGTCTTCCAGCGGGGCGCGGTCACGTCGTCTGTTTGGGGGCTACCGCAGGTTCGAGTAGTCGGTCGCGCTCATCCAGTACGCCTGGATCGTGAGCGAGACGTCGTACTTCTGCCGCAGGGCGGCCCAGGCCGGATCGGCCGCGAACGCCGCCCACACCTGGTCGCGGTGTGCACGGTCGCGGTAGGCGAGCATCCAGACGAGGGTGTTGGGGTCGTCGAGGCGCTGCCACACGGCGACCACGTCGGCACCGTGCCTCTCGAAGATCGCTACCTCCTCCTCGCGGAAGCGCTGGTGCAGTGCGTTGATGTCGCCGCGCTCGTTCGTGGCCGTGTACATGCGCAGCTCGAAGCAGCGCGCGTCGGCGCCCACGTTGCGCGAAAACTCCGAAGACAGTTGGCCGGCGGGGCCGCACGCCTCTGGCGGCCGCTGCGCCTCGGCCGTCGCGGCGAACGCGAGGCTCATGACCAACGCCAAGATCGCTCTCTTCATACCGATCCCTCCCGTGAGTTGGCGCCGGGACTCCCGGCAGGCCGTCGGCCACGGTGGCGCGCGCCCCGTTGTCGGTCAAGCGGGAGGTGCCCTCCGTGCGGTAGCCCGCCCCCGGACCGTAGCTTCAACCACCCGTCCACGTCGTCCAGGAGGAATGCATGATCCGGGGAGCACTCGCCCTCGTCCTATGTGCCATGACCGTAGCCTGCCAGCCGCCCGCCCCCGAAGCCGACGCGGCTACGACGCAGCAGCGCGCCGCGCCGGAGTATCTGAACCCCAACCCGCGCGCGCCGTACTCCGAGGGAGTCCGCTACAACGGGATGATCTTCCTGGCCGGCAAGACCGGCGGCCAGGGGGAGCCGGGGGTCCAGCCGGAGACCCGCCGGGCCCTCACCGCGATCCGGGACGCGCTCGAGCGGTTCGGCTCCTCCATGGACCGCGTCCTCCAATGCAACGTGTATCTCGTCGACATGGCCGAGTGGGGCGCCATGAACGAGGTCTACGCCGAGTTCTTCCCCGGCAACAAGCCGGCGCGGACGACGGTCGGCATCAGCCTCGGCGGGAACAGCCGCGTCGAGATCGACTGCGTGGCGGCGGCGTGATGAGGTGAGGCGTCGCGGGGGCGCCTCGTGAGCTTCGCACGCCTGGTGCTCGCGCTCGCGGCCGTCCCCTTCGCCGGCATCGGGCTCGCCTTCCTGATCCGGCCGGTGCCCATGGCGGAGCACATCGGCATCGGAGTCGGCAGCGCCACCGCCGACGCCGACCTCCGTGCGGTCTACGGCGGCCTCCAGCTCGGCTGCGCCTTCGTGCTGGCGGCGGCGGCCACGCGCGAGGAATGGACCCGTCCCGGCCTCGTAACGCTGCTGGCGCTCTACGGGGGGCTCGCAGCCGCCCGCTTCGTGAGCTACGCGGCCGTCGGGCTACCGTCGGCGCTCGGGCTCGTGCTACACGCGGGCGAGCTGATCGGAGTGATCTTCGGCGCGCTCGCGTGGAGGGCGACGGCCGCCTGAGGCCCCTGCGCTCCGCGCCCGCTCAGGGCGCCGAGCAGCCGGGGTGCGCCCGCAGCCAGTCCATCGCTGTGCGGAGCGGGGCATCGGTCGCGGGGTCCCCGGTCTTGGCACCCGCTACGGTCTCGTCCGGCACCACCTCGAGCCCGTAGAGCTGGCCGGTGCGGTCCGCCATCGTGGACACGGTCAGGATCAACATTGCGCCGTCGCTCAGCGGGAACCCGCGGTTGGCGGTCGACACCCCCCAAGTCGGCTCGCCGAAGGAGCGGGCGTCGGGGCGCCCCCGGAACGCGATCGTCGTGGCTTCTCCCGAGCTCGCCGTGAGGCCGTCGGTCAGCACCGCCACCGGCGGCGTCGGCGTGAGCAGCGTGTAGGGGTTCGAGGCCGTCGAGATCTCGAAGCTGCCGTTCCACGAGCCACCCGCGCGGTAGTACCAGGGCGAGACCACCGAGTCGGGATCGACGAAGTGACCTACGAGCCCCTCCCCGAGGATGGGTCCCACGCCAGCGATCATTGGCCACATGTTGCCGCCCGTGTTGCCCCTCAGGTCGACCACCCAGCCGCAGATCCCGAGCGTGTCGACGCTCTCGATCAGGCGGTGGTATTGCGTCGCCAGCGCGTTCGCCTCGGCGCCCAAGCCGGTGAAAGCGGGCACTTCCAGGTAGCCCAGCCCCGCCGCGAGCAGCGCGACCCCCGGGTCCGCTCTCGCGGGCGGAGCCGGCAGCGCGGGCGGCGGCAGGGGGGCGGGGGCCGTCGTGCCGAGAGGCGGCCGCCGCAGGAAGCTGTGATTGTCCTCGAGGCGCTCGATCGCGCGATCGATGGCGGGATAGACGTCCGCGGTCGTCTCGGCTCCGGCGACGTCACTCCGTGCCCGGGCCCGGAAGTCGCGCCAGTCGATCACGTACCGGTTGATCGAGTTCACCTCCATGATGTCGAGGACGGCCTCCATGTACTGACGGGCCGTAGCGGAGGCTTCCTGCTCCAGCACCTCCAAGGAGATGTCGTCGAAGAGAACCTCTCCGCTGGTGCCAGGGAGGTGAATCAGGAACACCCTCAGCTGGTCGACGGAGGGCGGCACTCCCGTCAGGCCCACCCGAATGCGGCGCCACCCGGTGGTCCCGGTGATGAGCTGGAGCGACTGAGTGGTGGCGAAGGCCTCGGCGCGGCCGTTGTTGAGCGAGGTGTCGTCCCCACGTACCGCGATCGAGACGCCGCGGCCGGCCACGTCGTTGACCTTCACCATGGCCGTCAGCAGGAACATGACGCCGGACGGGTTCGAGATCGGCAGGGACTGGTGCCAGTAGGCGCCAGGCGCAGCCGTGGAGGCCGCGCGAACCGACAGCGACCGGACTCCGCTCGCGGCGTCCGAGGACCACTCGAAACCGTAGGCGGCCGGCTCGGAGGTGTAGGACTCCCAGCTCGCCGGCGTGCTCGCCCCGCCCTCGACGTCCCCGTTCAGGAGCAGCTGCCGAGGCGCCGTGCTCTCCGGCTCTTCCTCTACTTGGACGCCGGCAGGCTCGGAGCAACCCGGCGCGAGCACGCAGAGTGCCAGCGTGAGAAGCCTCGTGGTTGTCCGGTTCATGCTCACCTCGCATGCCGCGAGCCTGCTCGCATCGATTCGATGCCGGGCCGAAACGGCCCCCGTTTGGTGCCGCTAGTCGTCCAGCGCGAAGGTGTAGTAAACGTTGCCGGCTGCGACGCCCACGTACTGCTTGCCGTTGACGGCGTACGTCATCGGCCCGGAGTGGATGCGCGAGCCGAGGTTCTTGTGGAAGAGCTCACGGCCCGTGCGTGCGTCGAGCGCGAAGAGGTAGCCGTCGATCGTGCCGCTGAAGACCACGTCCCCGGCGGTCGTCAGAACACCGGCGGTCGAGCGCGGCTGCACCGGGTACTCCCAGGCGACCGTGGCCGACCCCGAGATGATCGCACGCAGCGCGCTGTGGTAGTTGTCCTGGGGCAAGGGCGTCTGCCCGCCGCCTCCCGTGAAGCGCTCCCCCGGGATGTACTCCTCGTCGCGCTTGAAGTAGGTCGTTTCGCCGTCGTAGGCCATCACGTACGTGAGGTTCGTGCGCGGGCTGTAGCTCGGCGACCACCAGTTCGAGCCGCCGCCGATGGACGGCGAGACGGTCACGCCTTCCACGGTGGGCGACGTTCCGGGCACACGGACCGGGCGTCCGTTCTCGTCCATGCGCTCGGCCCACGTCTGGCGCGCATACGGCTGCGCGGTCAGATAACGCCCGGTCTCGCGGTCCAGCACGTAGAACCACGCGTTGCGGTTCGGGAAGAGCATGAGACGGCGCTGCCGGCCCTCGAACTCCATGTCCGCGAGGATCGGGATCTGCGTGGCATCCCAGTCGTGCACGTCGTGCGGGGTGAACTGAAAGTACCAGGCGAGCTCACCCGTGTCGGCGTCGAGCGCCACTACGGCGCTCGAGTAGAGGTTGTCGCCGAGGCGCACGTCGCCGTTCCAGTCGGGCCCGGGGTTGCCGGTGCCCCAGTACACCAGGTTCAGGTCGGCGTCGTAGGCCCCCGTCATCCACGTGCCCGCACCACCCGTCATCCACGAATCGCCGGCCCACGTGGCGTTGTCGGGGTGCTCCGGGCCCGGGATCGTCCAGAAGCGCCACACACGCTCCCCCGTCTCGGCGTCGTAGGCGTCGATGAACCCGCGGATGCCGTACTCACCACCCGCGATCCCGGTGATCACCTTGTTGCCCACGACGAGCGGCGCCTCGGTCTTGGAGTAGCCGAGCTCGGCGTCCGCAACCTCCGCGTCCCAGAGCAGCGTGCCCGTGCGCGCGTCGATCGCCACGAGGTGCGCGTCCAGCGTGCTCATGAAGAGGCGGTCCCCGAGGATCGCCACGCCGCGGTTGTTGCGACCGCAGCAGATGTTGAGCGTCTCGCCGAGCGGATAGTCGTAACGCCAGTACTGCTCGCCCGTGGCGGCGTCGACCGCGATCACGTTGCTCGGCGCCTCGGTGATGAACATCACCCCGTCGACGACGAGGGGCGTGGTCTCCGCACGGTCGAGCGCGGTGAACTGGAACGCCCACTGCATCTCGAGGTCGCCCGCGTTCTGCGTGTTGATCTGGTTCAAGAGCGAGTAGCGCTGCGCGTAGTAGTTGCCCGAGTAGTGCAGCCAGTTGTGCGGCTCGGCGTCCGAGTTCACGAGCCGCTCGGCAGTCACGGGGGTGAACTGCGGCGTGGCGCGGTTCGCCCGGTTCGGCGGATCCACGGAGCCGTCACGCTGGGCCCACGCCGGGGTGGCGAGCACCATCAGGGCGATCATCGCTAGTCTCATCTCTCGGCTCCTTCTCGTGACGAAGGGATCGGCAGTCGTGGCCGTTCGGCCCTACCGGCCCGTTCGGGTCAGTCCGTACAGGTAGGCGACCAGGTCTCGCAACTCGGCCTGGCTCAGGCGGCTCGCGTAGGAGGGCATCGTCGATCGCTCGACGCGCTCGTAGCTCTCCAGCTCGCGCTTGTTCAGGGACCACATGCGGCCGTTCGCGTCGAGGACGCGCACCGTGTAGGTGCCCTCGCCCATGCGGCGGCCCTGGATCCGCGTCCCGTCGTCGTGTACGACGCGCACGCTCCACCACTCGGGCTGCACGCGGGCGTCGGGGTTCGTGAGGTCGGAGCGCAGCTCGTCCGGCGAGCGGCGGCTGCCGATCGTCGTGAGGTCGGGTCCGTCGCGGCCGCCGGCCCCACCGATCGTGTGACAGTCCGCACACCCCGCCCGCTCGTAGACGGCACGCCCTGCCGTCGCGTTCCCCGGCACGTCGACGCGCATGCCACCCGTCAGCGACCGCAGGTACGAGATGATCTGCCAGACGGTCTGGTCGTTCTGGGTCGCCGAGATCCCGCTCATCTCGGTGTCGGGCACTCCGTCACGGATCACGACGAAGAGGCCCCCGTCCGTGCTCGCCCTGCGGAATCCGCCCGTGAGATCCGGGCCCCTTTCCCCACCCGTCGCACCGATCCCGTGACAGCGCGAGCAGTGACGGTCGAACGCGCGCTCACCCATCGAGACGTCGCGGGCGGTCGTGTAGATGTTCGTGCCTTCCTGGGCCGCCGCGGGCGTGCCCGAGGAGAGGGCGACGACCAGGAGCGTCGACGAGGCCAAGAGCAGAGCGTTACGCGTCATTCCGGCACCCCTCCTGTGCGGGCTTCCCAGGGTGGGGGAATTATGGGGCGCGGGAACGGCCGGCGCACGCCGCGGCCCCGTCATCCACCCGACGCCGCTACGTACTGCGCGTACGTCCGATAACGTATAGCCTGCGCGCGACACGCCCCTACGATTTGGCAGGGCGACACCGTTTCGCACTGTGACTCGAGGAGGCAAGAAATGAAGAGACTCGTCATCCTGTCGCTCGTCGCCGTCCTGGCGGCATGCGACGAGGCGCCGACGGACCTGCCCCACGGTCCCGACGTGGATCCCTCCCTCAGCGTCGTCGGGGCCAGTCCGTTGGTCGGCGCCATCGTGCTCAATCGGGGGCAGGCCAGCGCGCCTTTCACCGGCTCCTGCCAGCTGGCCGGCCGCTTCACCACGGACGTTCAGTTGGTACGCACACCGACCGGCGGCGGGCTCCTGACCTGCCGGTGGACACCGTGGCCCACCACGACCGTGTTCGAGCGCGCCTTCCGAGCGAGCGGCTTCAACTGCTTCCTGAACTTCTTCGGCTTCACCACGACCAACGACTCCCAGTTCGTCATCGCGAGGAACGGGGAGGTGGCGACCCTGGTCTGCCGGTTCCAGGAGGTCGGGCAGCCAGGCCAAGGGGTCTGAGCCACCGACGCCCAGCCCCCGCCCCGCTCGGCCGGGGCGGGGCCACCGGCTCGGCGCGTCTTGTCCCCACAGACGTGCCGTCCGTTTCCCGACAGCGCGGCGTGATGAGGGGCGTGATGCTTGACGTGTGCCCTTTCAGCGTCACCCACTGCACCGTATCGAGGCAGGCGGCGTCCGCACCGATGCACTGTTCCGGTGCAGCGCTATCGCGGGAGCTCGTCTGGATGGACGGCCCCTGCCCCGCAGCGCCAGCAGCAACTCCATGGGCGCCAGGATCTTGAGTCCAGGTCGATTCGACTCCAGCGCCGGCCTCCGTGCCCCATGCGAGGGGGCTTCCTTCTTGCCTCCTCAGGCTCACGGCCCTCCCGGCGGTGACTCGAGAAGCGCCCGGAACCCGACGCCCTTTCCATATAGATGACGACACCCGACTACCGACCCTCTACCCTCCACCCTGTCCGCTTCCTCGAGAGTCCCTGGCGAGTCAACACGGTCGCGCTGATCGCGCTCGCCGCCTCCGCGTGTGGGGGGGGCGGGGCGGCGCCCCTGGAGCCCACGATCGAAGCGGAAGCCCTCTCGACCCTGGAGCTCACGGCTCCCTCGTCCGTGCTCCGCGTCGGCCAGACCTTCCAGCTCGTCGCCACGCCCACGGACGCGACCGGCGCACCGCTCGCAGGGCTCCCGGCACCCACCTTCACCTCGAGCGTGCCCTCGGTGGCCGAGGTGTCCCCCGACGGACTCCTGACCTCGGTCGCAGAAGGCACGACGGTCGTCTCCGCTTCGCTGGTCGTTGGCGCCGTGTCGAAGACCGCCAGCGCGATCGTGACCGTCGCCGCGGCGACCACGGGGAACGTGGTCGGAACGCCCGGCACGAGCTTCGACCCGCCGACGCTCACCGTGTCGGTTGGCGACACCGTCGTGTGGAGCTTCTCGGGCGCCGTGCACAACGTGACGTTCGGGCCGAGGGCGCCCCCCGCCGGAGACATCCCCGACCAGCAGGCTGGCGCCTCGGTGTCCCGCGTCTTCGATGCGCCGGGCACCTACTCCTACGAGTGCACCCGACACACGGGCATGACGGGCTCGGTCGTCGTCCAGTCCGGTGAGCAGCAGGTCTTCTCCGCCGTCGAGATCCGTCCCGCGACGCCCTCGATCATGGTCGGCGACTCGGTGCAGCTCGTGGCTGTTCCCCTGGACCAGAACGGGACGGCGCTCGGCGGCCTTCCCGCCGCTTCGTTCTCGGCGAGCGACCCCGCACGCGTGAACGTCTCCGCCACCGGGCTCGTCGTGGGGACGGCAGCCGGGACCGTCACGGTGACGGGCTCGATCACCCATCAGGGCGTGACGCGCTCGGCGACCGCTTCGGTGACCGTGATGACGCCGCAGGCCGGCACCGCCGTGGTCGGGACGGCCAACCGCCTCTTCACGCCGGCGAGCGTGACGATCCCGGCGGGGGGCACGGTCACGTGGCAGTTCGTCGAGTCCGTCCACAACGTGACCTTCCGTGGCGGAGCCCCGCCCGGCGGCGACATCGGAGATCAGAACCCGGGCAACGCCGTGTCGCGGAGCTTCCCGAGCGCCGGCACGTACTCCTACGACTGCACGCGCCACAGCGGCATGATCGGGACCGTGGTCGTCACCGGGGGCGGCACCCCGACGTATACGTCGCTGTCGCTTACGCCCTCGGCCGTGACCATCGGGCTGGGCGGCTCGGTCCAGCTCGTGGCGCAGCCGTTGGACCAGAACGGCGTTCCCATACCGGGCCTGCCCGCGCCCACCTTCACCACGAGTGACGGGCTCGTGGTGGGCGTCGAGGCCTCGGGCGTGGCCACGGGCGTCTCGGCCGGCTCGGCGACGATTACCGCGACGCTCTCCGCGGGCGGCACCGTCCACAGCGCGACCGCGACCGTACAGGTTGTGACCGGGCCGGTCACCACGGTGGCTGCGACCGACGTGGGATTCGCCCCGGACAGGGTCGATATCGCGCCGGGCGGGACCATCGCGTGGTCCTTCTCGGGAACCCAGACGCACAACGTGACCTTCGACGACGTCCTGCCGCCTGGTGGCAACGTCCCCGATACGTCCCCGGGGTCGAGCGTCGCCCGCACCTTCCCCGCGGCGGGCGTCTACGACTACACCTGCACGATTCACGACTACCGGGGCCGGGTGCGCGTCGAATGAGGCCCCTCCGAACGCGCCTCCTCGGCGCCCGGACGCGCACGCTGACGCCGACACTGGCGCTGTGCGCAGCCGTCGCGTGCACCGGTGCCGATGTCGTCCACGCCCAGTCCGTGCTCGACCGGCCGCCCAACCTGTCGGGCAACTGGGTCGCCAATCGCGGCACGATTCAGTTCAACTTCCTGCACCGCTTCACGGCGAGCGACGCCCCAGTCCGGAAGGTCAGCAACTTCCCGACTTTCCTCATCGGCACGGGGCTGCCGCTCCGTGCGATGGTCGGCGCGCACTACGCCACCAACTCGACGCTGGCGCCGGCGTTCCCGAACGAGTGGGAGCTCTTCGTGCGGGCGCTCCCGCTCCAGCAGGACCGGGGCGCGCCGGTGGACCTCGGGGGCCAGGTGGGCTACAACGTCGCTTCGGACGGCCTCGACGGCGAAGTCAGCCTCGCACGGCGTCTCGGGGCGCTGCGCCTCATGGGCGTCGCACGCGTGCTCGCAGACCCGAGGCAGCGCGGTCAGGTGGACGTCGCGGTCGGCGGGGGCGCCACTCTGCGCTTCGGCCGCTTCGTCGCGCTCGCCGGAGACTACACGATGCTCACCGATCCGGACGAGTCGCTCGGGGAACGCGACGCATGGAGCGCCGGCCTCCACCTTGCCCTCCCCTCGACACCGCACTCGCTCTCCTTGCACGTGACGAACACGAACACGGCCACGCTCCAGGGAGCGTCCCGGGGCGGCGACCAGCTCCGGTACGGCTTCGAGTTCACCGTGCCACTCACGCTCGCCCGCTTCTTCGGGCGAGGGGGCGACGACGCGCCTCCGCCCACGACGGTGGCTCCGCCGCTCGCTCCCACGCCGTCCGCCGCTCCGACCGGGGCCGTGACCCGCACGGTGCTCCGCAGCATGGCGTTCGCACAGGAGCGCCTCGAGGTGACCGCGGGCACGACCGTCGTCTGGACGAACGAGGACGCGGTGACCCACACGGTCACCGCCGCGGACGGGAGCTTCGACTCGGGCAGGCTGCGGGCCGGTGACTCGTGGTCCTACACGTTCGACGCGGTGGGGACCGTGGAGATCTACTGCCGCCCGCACACGTTCATGCGGACCACCGTCGTGGTGAGGCCGGGCCCGTGAGCCTTCGAGCCTCACGCTGGCGGCGACTCGTGCTCGCCGGCCTCGCGGCTGTCGCCTCGGCCTGTGTGTCGGAGCGTGCGGTGACCGCGCCGGAGGTGGCTGGTGACTGCGAGGTCTCCCTCCCACCTTCGGCGGCGGGGGCCACCGTGGTCGTGGTGCGCGACTTCGCGTTCGTGCCGGCCACCGTCACGGTCCGGCGAGGACAGTCGGTGCTTTGGATCAACTGCTCCGCGTCCGGAGATCCGGCGCACACGGCGACCGCCGACGCCGGTGGGTGGGGATCGCCGGAGCTCACGACTGGCGGAATCTACTCCCGGACCTTCACCCAGGCCGGGACGTTCGCGTATCACTGCGAGCCCCATCCGTTCATGGTCGCGGAGGTCGTGGTCCAGCCCTGAGCCCGGTGCAAGCGGCCGTGACGGCTGCTTGCGAACCTCGCGATTAAGCCGCAACGTGCCCGACGCCTTGCAGGTTCGCCCCCCGCTGATCAGGAGGCGTCATGAAGGGGAACTTCTGGGTTGCCGCCGCGGCGGCGATGGGTCTGGGCCTGGTACTCGACCTCCTCCTCTTCCAGGTGCTCTTGGGCGGCACCCTCACCATGGAACCGGGGCTGCGCACCCCCCTGGCCGGCCCGTGGCCGAAGATCGTGGCTGCCGCGCTGCTCTTTGGTTGGGGCTTCACCTGGATCTACGCGCAGGGTATCGGCGACGGCCCCTGGCTCGGGCAGGGTCTGCGCTTCGGCCTCGCCGCGGGTGTGCTCACGCACGGCGCGCTCGGGCTCACCGCAGCGACGA
>JBFGFY010000115.1:0-10243 GCA_041579355.1 Longimicrobiales bacterium
AGGGGGAGGACCTCTACGAGTACTGCATGCGGATGGGGTTTTCTCCCTTCCTGCCCGTGGTGCCTCCGACCGCGGAGCGGGTCGACGCGTTCGTGGATGCGACGGGCCAGCCGCCCGACCGGGTGGTAGGGCTCGTGCCGCCCTGTTACGGCCCCGCGACCATCGAGAAGATCGCCGCCAACGCCGTGATGGCCGGGTGCAGGCCGGAGTATATGCAGGTTCTGGTGCCCGTCGTGCGAGCCGCCTGCGACGAGCGCTTCAACCTGCACGGCGTGCAGGCGACGACGAACTCCGCGACGCCGCTCGTCATCCTCAGCGGACCCGCGGCTGCGCGTCTCGGGTTTGCGAGCGGGGCGGGGGTCTTCGGCAACGTCGCGCGGGCCAACAGCACCGTCGGGCGGGCGCTCCAGCTCGTGATGGCGAACCTCGGCGGCGCGCTGCCGGGGGAGATCGACATGGCCACGCTGGGCAACCCAGGCCGCTTCTCGTACTGCATCGCCGAGAACCACGACGAGAGCCCTTGGGAGCCGCACCACGTCGAGCTCGGCTTCGGAGTAGGCGAGAGCACGGTCACGCTCTTTGCGGCGACCGGGATGATGGAGGTGAGCGAGCACACGGCGCGGACGGGAGAGGGCGTGCTGCGCACGATCGCGGCGACGCTCTCCGTAGTGTGGAGCTGGCGCCGTTGCGGGCGTGTGGACGCGATCGTCGTGGTGTGCCCGGAGCATGCGGCGACCCTGGCGGCGGACGGGTTCACCAAGCGCGACGCACGTGACTTCCTCTTCGAGCACAGCGGTGTGCCCGTCTGGGCGTTCGAGCACGAGGGTACGGAGGGGACCCAGAACGTCGGCACGTACGTCGAGGTCGAGATCGACGGGCAGCCGCACTACCGCAAGTTCGACGACCCCTCACAGATTCGACTGATCGTAGCCGGAGGCACGGCCGGAAAGTTCTCCGCGGTGCTGGGCGGTTGGCTGGCCGGCCCCAAGGGATCGCAGACCGTCACGTACCCGATCGGCAAGGAGAGCGCATGACCACGTTGGTGAATCCTCTCGACGAGCGAGGCGCCTCGGCGGGGCCGCCGGCCCCGAGGCTCGACTCACTCGGGGGCAAGACGCTCGCGCTGCTCGACATCAGCAAGCCGGGCGGGAGCCACTTCCTCGATCGCCTCGAGGAGATCCTCACGGAGCGGCACGGCGTCGCGCGGGTGGTGCGGGTGACGAAGCCGACGTACACGAAGCCCGCGCCCAGCTCGCTGGTCGAGAAGCTCGCCTTCGTCGACGGGGTGATCGAAGCCCTCGCCGATTGAGGGTCGTGCACAACGTGCAGTTTGCACGACAGCGTAGGATTCGAGAGTCGCGGGATCCCCTCGGTGCCGGTCGCTACGGAGGAGTTCCGGACGGCGGCGCGTGTTCAGGCGAGCCGGCTCGGGCGGCCCGACCTCGAGGCCGTGCTGGTGGCGCATCCGATCCAGGACCAGAGCCCCGGGGAGATCCGCGCGCGCGCCGACGCGGTCGCCGAAGAGCTCGTGGCGCGGCTGACCGGTCGCGGTTAGCCCGCGTGAGACGCACGGAGCGGGGGCGTGCCGTTCGGCTTGTCCTGATCGCGATGCTGGTGGCGCTCCCGGCGCAGGCACAGTCGACGGGGGCGTGGGCGCTCGGTGCGGCGGCGAGCGGCGGGCTCTGGGTCGGCGGAGGGGACCCGTTGGACGGAGGGATCGGAGTCGACCTCACCGTCTGGCGACGGCTCGCTCCCGCGATCGGCTTGCGGTCCGATCTCATGCTCATGCCCTTCCAGGGATCCTCGGATCCCGTGGAATCCGCCGACAACCGTGTCCTCGTCGTCGGTCTCGGCCCGGAGCTCGGGGGGAGCGTCGGGTCGGTTTCGGCATACGTCCGCGGCCTCGTCGGCCTCGCGATCAATCAGCAGCGCCGCTCGAGATCGACGCTCCCGGAGCAGACGACGAGGGCGCTCGTCTTCGGCGGCGGCGGCGGGCTGGGGGTGGACCTCTCGCCGCGTGTGACGCTCGACGTCGGCGCGGACATCTTACGCGTCGGCGAGCTCGAGTTCGCGCGTACCTTGGCGTCGGGCGTCTCGATCGGGGTGGACGCGGTGGTGCTTCGGGTGCGAAGTGGTGTGCGCCTCCGCGTCGGGCCCTGACGAGCCACCGTTCCCTCAGGAAGCGACGTCGCCCAGGTCCATCATGGCAGAGCCTCTCAAGAACTCTTTCGGCCTCGACGTGCCGGCCCGCATCGCCAACATGGTGGAAGCGGTGCACTCCGAGCTCGACCGTCGCCGCTTTCTCACGCTCGCTCTGGACGGTTATGGGGATCTCGAGCTGACTCAGCGCGCGAAGCACATCGCGGAGGCTCTGGCCCAAGTGCTCCCGGTGGACCGTCGGCACGCGATCGAGCTCCTCATCGAGTCGCTAGGGCCTGAGATCGCCTCCGACGAGCTGACGGGCATGGAGGCGTTCCTGTACCTGCCCTTCGTGTACTTCGTAGCCGAGCACGGGCTCGGATGCTACGAGACGGCCATGCGTGCACAGTACGAGCTCACGAAGCGCTTCAGCGCCGAGTTCAGCATCCGTGCATTCCTGGAGCACGAGCCGGAGCGCACGCTGGAGCGGCTCAGGGAGTGGGCCGTGGATCCGAACGTGCACGTGCGGCGCCTCGTCTCCGAGGGCACCCGGCCCCGCCTCCCGTGGGCACCGCGGCTGCGGAGCTTCCAGCAGGATCCGGCGCCGGTGCTCGCCCTCCTCGAGCTCCTGAAGGACGACCCGGCGGAGTACGTGCGCCGCTCGGTGGCCAACAATCTCAACGACATCTCGAAGGACCATCCGGAAGTAGTCGTCGGCGTAGCCCGGCGCTGGTGGCGGGGCGCCTCGAAGGAGAGACAGCGGCTCATCCGACACGCCCTGAGGACCTTGATCAAGGCGGGTCACTCGGGGGCCCTCTCCGTGATCGGCTACGCGGCGGACGTCGCCGTGGAGGTTCGCTCCGTGAAGTGTCGGCCGCGGCGCGTATCCATCGGGGAGCGTGTCCGCGTCGAGGTCGAACTCGTGAGCCGCTCCGATGAGGAGATACGCGTACTCGTCGACCTCCGCGTCCACTTCGTCAAGGCGAACGGGACGACACGGCCGAAGGTGTTCAAGGGTGCGGAGGTGACGCTCGCGGCGGACGCGACGGCGCAGGTGGGGAAGACCATTTCGCTGGCCCAGCACAGCACCCGGAAGCACTTTCCGGGCAAGCACAGGGTCGAGGTGCTTCTGAACGGACGCATCCACCCGGGTGCCGACTTCGTGGTGAGAGACGTGTGATGGGCTAAGTCGAGGGGCTGACTTCGGCGTCCGGCGGCGCGTCGGGGATCACACGTTTGAAGAACGTCGCCAACAAGTCGTGGATCGGCTTCAGAAACAACGCGACCACGCCGGCTCCGAGCGCTCCGACCAGCCCCTCGCTGAGGCCGAGAAAACGTGCGACCATCTCCGCGACGTAGTTCTCGAAAATCGCGAACGTAAACACGAGCGTGCCTGTCGCCATGGCGTAGACGGCCGTCCGTCGAACCACGAGACGAGGGTCGACCGCACCCCGATAGAATACCGCGGTCAGCAAGCACGAGATGAGGCCGATGTTGGCCAGCGTCCACACGGGCGCCCGCAGGTACCGCATGGATGCGTCGGGTGGAACCCCGATCCAGTCGAGCGCCACTTCGCCGAGGAGGATCGCGAGGCGCCCTACGAGCAGGATCTCAGCACCGAGAAGCAGCCAGTAGATCTTCCGGCGGTCGGCCGCATCGCCCGCCCGGTAGTTGGTCACCATCGTCAACACCACCACCGCGATGACGGTGAACTGCCCGAGGTGGAAGACGAGCTCGCTCCTCGTGATGGCCAGGAGAAGAAGGAGGCACAGGGTAAAGGTCCAGACGCGCCTCGGGCCGATCAGGGCGAAGACCGGTCGGGAAAGGCGCCCGAGCCGAGTGGCCGCACCGATCTTGGCCCGGTCCGACGTCGCCAGCGTTCGCGGGAAGAGCTGCGTCGTGCGGATGGCGAGGGAGTAGGCCATCCAATTCACGAGGAGACGGGAGAGGAAATAGGCCGACCCCGAGGCTCCCAGGATGAGAAGGCTGAAGAGGTATCCCGTGGCCAGGCCCTGCGCCACGACGTATCCGGCCAAGACCAGCACGCCCACCCGATCGCCGACGCGGGCCGCGAGAAAGCCGCCGAGCGCGAGCAGGCAGGCTCCGAGGCCCACCTGGGTCAGGAAGGTGACCCGACCAAGGCGTTGCTCCGCGGAGAGCTCGCTCAGCGGAGAGCCGATGAGGGACATGAGGAGGGTCCACGTCACGACGAGCGCGCCGACGAAGCCCGTGGTCACGAGGACGCCCCTGACAACGGGATTCACACGGTCTACGGTCGACATCCGTTCCTGCGTCATTGCCATCCCCATGGCGCCGATTTTCTCGGCAAGGTGCTGCTCGAGGCGCGCATAGGCAACGCACGGCGCGGCGGCGCCTTACCCGCATGACGTGGAGCCGTGACGGATCCAATCACGGGCGGGGGGAGCCCGACCATGGACCACACAGCGCCTCTTTGACAGGCGCGGGCGCCCGTCGGAGGTTGGTGGGCGCCGGCGGACCCCTCGGCTGGGAGCGAGCCATGTCGTCGAAGAAGGCCCGGCGCCGCGCGCGCCAAGAGCAGGAGCAGGAGCAGACCCGGAAGGGCAAGCTCAGCCCGGTCACGTTGTTCATCCTCGGGATCGGAGCCGCGCTCCTGATCACGGTCGGGGGCGCGGTCCTGCTCGTCGACCGCGCCGATCGCGGCGACGCTCCGTGGCCGGGTGCGGTCTGGTCGGAGGCGCATGGGCACTGGCACTGACCGTCGCGGCGCCCGGGCCGCCGCCGTGATGGTGGCCCTCGGGCTCGGCGCGCCGGCGCCGGCCTCCGGACAAGCCATTTGGCCCGAGCCACTCGCGGTGGCGCTCGCCTTCGCGGAGCGGTACCCGCAGGCCGCCTCGGTGAGCTACATCCCCGCGCTCTCCTGGCGGGGCGCGCTGCGCCTGGGCGAGTTGACGGGGGAGCGCTCCTGGCGCGCGCGCGTCCGGGCCGGGATGCAGCCGCTCCTCGAGGCCCCACCGCCCGCCGAGAGTGCCTCACACCGGCTCACGAGCCTGGCGGGGTACGCCGCGGCGGCGGAGCTGGGACGCCTCGAGCGTGACGCCGCCGCGTCGGTCCGCGCCCGGACCGCCGCCGCGCTCATGATCGGTACGGGCGGCGAGCTGGTCCGCTTCGCGACCGGTTGGACCGACGACATGTTCATGGCGACTTGGCTGCTGACATCCGCAGACGGTGAAGGAGTGGCCGAAAGGCACGCGGCGGTCCTGACCCTCCTCTCGACGTACGCCGAGCGGCTCCAGCGCCCCGACGGACTGTTCGTTCACGCTGAGGAGGCCCCTCATGCGTGGGGTCGCGGCAACGGCTTCGCCGCGCTCGGACTGGCCGAGGCCCTGACGCACCTACCGGAAGGTCTGCCCGGACGCGCGCGCGTCCTCGAGGTCTACCGGCGTCAGATGAGGGCCTTCCTGAGTCTCCAGTCGGACGACGGGAGCTGGCACCAGGTCGTGGACCACCCCGCTAGCTACCGGGAGCTCTCCGTGACGGCGATGGCGGTGACGGCGATGGCGCGCGGGGTGCGCCTGGGCTGGCTCGACGCGACGACGTACCGGCCGGCGATCGCACGAGGGTGGCAGGCGGTCGTGTCCCGGATCCGGCCCGACGGGTCCGTTAGCTCCGTATGCACCAGCACAGGTGCTGGCCCGACGCTCGAGTACTACCTGGAGCGGCCGGCCGTCGAAGGGATGGACGACCGCGGCGGCGGGTTGGTGCTCGTGGCGGCCATCGAGATGGCGGAGCTCGAGCGCGCCGGTCACTGACCTGGGCTCGGCTGGCGGCGCGGGGCGCCGCTTCCGACATTGCCCCATGCTCGCACACGGAGACCCGAGCCCCCTCGGGGGCGTGCTCGCAGGAGGCGGCAGCCGCCGGTTCGGCTCGGACAAGGCCGCGACGCCGCTCGCCGGCAGTCCCATGGCCGCGTGGGCCGCGGAGAGCCTGCGAGCCGTCGCCGGCGACCCGGTCATGCTGCTCGGTGGCAGCACCAGGCTCGCGGCGCGCCTCGGGCTGCCACGACGTCCCGACACGTGGGGTGCGGGGCCCCTGGCGGGCATCGCGGCCGGCCTCGGCTGCGCGCTCGCGCTCGGGCGACAGGGTCTCTTGGTCCTGGCCTGTGACCTGCCGCTCGTGGAGCCGGAGCACCTGGAGCGCATCGCGGCTGCGGCGGATCCGGGTGTCGACGCGGTGGTGCCCCGGCAGCCCGGCGGCTCGGGGTTCCAGCCCCTCTGCGCCTGGTACGGCCCCTCGTCGCTCCCTCGGCTGCTGACGTTCCTCGAGCGTGGCGGTCGGTCGGCGCGGGCCTTCGTCGAGCGACTCGACGCGCGCGTGGTCGACCTCGTCCCGCCCGGCGCAGAGGACTTCGTATTCGTCAACGTGAACACGCCGCGCGAGCTCGCCGAGGCCGAGCGGATCCTCGCCGGGCGCTGGGGACACACGACGTCCTCGCATGCCGCCCCGCCCCCTCCCTGACGACCGAGGCGACCATGAGCGACCGCGAGCGCATGAAGCTCATCGATCCCGCGAACTGGGCGAGCCTGAAACCGTTCGGCATCGGGGAGCAACGGCCGAACGGGTATTTCGAGATCGCCCGCGCGCTCAGGGAGAATTCGGACAACTTGGGGTACGCGTGGCGCATTCTCACGCAGGGCACGTGCGACGGCTGTTCGCTCGGAACGATGGGCCTGCGCGACTGGACGCTCGACGAGACCCACCTCTGCAACATCCGCCTGCGGCTCCTGCGCCTGAACACAATGCCCGCGTTCGACCCCGCCGTCGTCGCCGACGTCGCGTTGCTCAGGGAGAAGTCCGAGGAGGAGCTGAGAGAGCTGGGCCGGATTCCCCACCCGATGATCCGTCGCAAGGGCGACGCAGGCTTCCGTAGAGTGAGCTGGAACGAGGCGCTCGACGAGGTCGGGGCCGGGATCCGGCGGAGCACGCCCGAGCGGCTGGGCTTCTACATGACGAGCCGCGGTCAGCCGAACGAGAGCTACTACGCGGCGCAGAAAGCCGTGCGCGCCCTCGGCACCAACTCGATCGACAACGCGGCGCGCATCTGCCACTCGCCGAGCACCTTCGGTCTCAAGGGCTCTCTGGGCGTCGCCGCGACGACCTGCTCCTACCGCGACTGGATCGGCAGCGACCTCGTGGTCTTCGTCGGCACGAACGTGGCGAACAACCAGCCCGTGTCGATGAAATACCTCTACAAGGCGAAGAAGGCGGGAACGAAGGTCGTGGTGGTGAACACCTACCGCGAGCCCGGCATGGAGCGCTACTGGGTCCCCTCCAACGCCGAGAGTGCGCTCTTCGGCACCAAGATCGCCGACCGCTTCTTCCTGATCGGCGTCGGCGGGGACATCGGATTCCTGAACGGCGTGCTCAAGCACATGCTCGAGCAGGGTTGGGAGGACCGTGCCTTCATCGAGCGGCACTGCGCCGGCTTCGAGGAGCTGCGGTCGCTTCTCGAGAGTCAGAGCTGGGAGGAGCTCGAGGCGGCGGCCGGGGTGAGTCGAGACGAGATGCTCGCGATGGCCCGTATGGTGCACGAGGCGAACACCGCGGTCTTCGTCTGGAGCATGGGCATCACACAGCACCGCTGCGGCGAGGACAACGTCCGGGCCATCGTGAACCTTGGGCTATCGAAAGGGTTCGTGGGCCGCGAGAAGTGCGGCCTGATGCCGATCCGCGGTCACTCGGGCGTTCAGGGGGGCGCCGAGATGGGCGCGTACTCGACCGTGCTTCCCGGCGGTCTCGCTCTGAACGAAGACAACGCGCGCCGATTCTCCGAGATGTGGGGCTTTCCGGTGAGCGCCAAGACCGGGCTCACGGCCCCCGAGATGATCGACCGCGCGCACGACGGCCGGCTCGACGTGCTCGTGAGCTCGGGGGGCAACTTCCTGAGGGTCCTCCCCGAGCCGGACTTCTGCCATCGTGCGCTCGGGCGCATCCCGCTGCGGGTGCACATCGACATCGTCGTCTCCGAACAGATGCTCGTTGATCCGGCGGATACGGTCGTCGTCCTTCCGGCCCAGACTCGGTACGAGATGGTGGGCGGCGTCACCCAAACGACGACGGAGCGACGCGTGATCTTCAGCCCGGAGGTCGAGGGCCCGCGCATCGCCGAGGCGAGGCCCGAGTGGAGCATCTACGCCGAGATCGCCGCGCGTGCGGTGCCCGAGCACGCCGACAAGGTCCGCTTCGCGGGAACCGCTGAGATTCGTGCGGAGATCGCCCGCGCCATCCCGCTCTACGACGGCATCCAGAAGCTCGAGAAGTTCGGTGACCAGTTCCAATACGGCGGCCCCTATCTCTGCGCCGGGTGGAAGTTCCCGACGCCCGACGGCAAAGCCCACTTCTCGCTCGTGCGTCCCGCGCGCGAGGAGGTCCCGGAGGGGCGCTTCGTGGTGGCGACGAGGCGCGGCAAGCAGTTCAACTCGATCATCCATGAGGAGACCGACGAGCTGACCGGCGCGGGTCGCGAAGACGTGCTCATCAGTCGACAAGACGCTGCCCGGCTCGGCATCCGGGACGGAGACGCGCTCCTCCTGCGCAACGAGATCGGCGAGCTGCGGGGGCGGGCCCAGGTCGCGCCGGTGACCCCGGGCAGCCTCCAGGTGCACTGGCCCGAGGGGCAGGTGCTCATCGACCGGAGGACCCGCTCCCCGCAGGCCGGCATCCCCGACTACAACGCGACGGTCGAGCTGGAGCGCGTGGTGTGAAGGCCCGCGCGGGCAGCAAGACGCGCGCGCGCGTGGTGCGCGTCGAGGGCGGGCGCTCGATCGAGCGGCTCGACGACCTCGCGACCGAGGAGCCGCTCGAGATCAGGGTCATTGCGGGCTCCGAGCAGCGCACGGTGGCGATCACGATGCGGACCCCCGGAGCGGACTTCGAGCTCGCTGCGGGATTCCTGCACGGGGAGGGCGTGCTCGCGAACAAGGAAGGCCTGCGCAAGATCGCCTACTGTAGGGACCGGGGCCTCGACCCGGTGCAGCAGTACAACACCGTGACCGTCGAGCTCGCCGCCCCCGTGATGCCCGAGCTCGCCGGCCTCGACCGGCACTTCCTCACGAGCAGCGCCTGCGGGGTGTGCGGCAAGGCGAGCCTCGATGCGCTCGAGGCCCGGGGCCTCACGCCGCTGCCCCCCGGCGGGGCCATCGGCGCCGAGGTCCTGCTCACGCTCCCCGCCCGCCTGCGGCAGGCGCAAGGGCTCTTCGACGCGACGGGTGGCTTGCACGCGGCTGGGCTCTTCGCGGCCGACGGCGCGCTCGCGTGTCTGCGGGAGGACGTGGGCCGCCACAATGCCGTGGACAAGGTCGTGGGGTGGACGCTCATCGAAGATCGGCTCCCGCTGTCCGGGCACGTCCTGCTCGTCAGCGGCCGCGCGAGCTACGAGATCGTGCAGAAGGCACTCGCCGCGGGCATACCGATCGTCTGCTCGGTCTCCGCGCCGTCGAGCCTCGCCGTAGACGTGGCGAAGCAGTTCGGCATGACGCTCGTCGGCTTCCTGCGCGACGAGCGCTTCAACGTGTACGCCGGCGACGAGCGTATCCGACGGCCGTCGGGTGTGGGCGCCGACAGCCGACAGGAGGGGGCATCGTGACGGAACGGGACGTCCCGACGCGCGGGCGCTGGCTCCTGGCCGGGGCCGCGGTGCTCGTGCAGCTCGGCCTGGGTGCGGTCTACGCCTGGAGCGTCTTCGTGAACCCCTACATCGAGCAGATGGGGTGGACACGCACGCAGACGACCCTCCCTTTCACCGTCGCGATCGGCGTGATCTTCATCGGGACGATGGTCGGCGGGCGCATCCAGGACCGGATCGGCCCTCGCCCGGTCGTGCTCGTTGGCGGTGTGCTCTACTCGATCGGCGTGATGCTCGTGTCCCTCGTCGAGTCCCCCGACCAGCTGTGGCTCCTGATCCTCACCTACGGGGTCATCTCGGGGATCGGGCTCGGCGCGGCGTACATCGTCCCGATCGCGATGCTCGTGAAGTGGTTCCCCGACCGCCGCGGGCTCATCACTGGCATCGCGGTGGCCGGTTTCGGAGCCGGTGCGCTCATCACCGCGCCGGTGGCGAATCGCC
>JBFGFY010000116.1:0-10070 GCA_041579355.1 Longimicrobiales bacterium
CAACTGACCCGGAGGCCCCGACTCGATGAGCCTGCCACCCGGCTGGTACGGCAACCTAGCGACCCTGGTCGTGCTCGGGCACTTCGCCTTCATCCTCTTCGTAATGTTCGGCGGGCTGTTCGTGCTACGTTGGCCCCGCGCCGTATGGCTCCACGTGCCTTGTTTCCTCTGGGGAGGGTGGATCGAGCTCAGTGGCGGGATCTGCCCGCTCACGCCGCTGGAGAACGAACTGCGGCGCGCGGCCGGCCAGACGGCCTACGCGGGAAGCTTCATCGAGCACTACATCCTGCCGATCATGTATCCGCCGGGCCTCACGCGTGGCGTACAGCTCGCGCTCGCAGCGGGGCTCGTCGTGCTCAACGTGACGATCTACGCCTGGGTGATCCGGCGGCGCCTCCGGCGTCCGGCAAGCATCGACGCTTAGCGGCTCACGAGGCCGCGACCGGCTCGGCCTCCTCGATCGCATGGCTGTCGGCGCGCCTCTTCGCGGCCCTACCGAGCGCGATCCCGTTCACGGTCCAGGCGGCGGCCGCACCCGCGCCGATGAGCGCGAGGCTCGCGGCCGACATGCCGGCGCCGCTGAGCCCCGAGTCGACCTGTGCCACGAGCGCGTCCCCGCCCCGGTAGACGGGCACGTCGATCGCGTTCTTGGCCTTGTACTTCGTCTCCGTGTCGACGCGGCTGAAGAGCATCTCGCGGCCGGGCCGCACGAAAGCGTATTCACCGACGCGCCGCGCGATCATGACGCCGGCGAGCACGGCGAACGTGTGGAAGGTCGCGAGCAGCAGGAGCCCACCGACCATGAGGAGCGGGACGAAGGTGAGGAGCGAGCCGATCCCCCACTTGGTGGCGATGCGCCCCGTGAGCGTGAGCTGGAAGATGATGGTCAGTGTCTGGACCGTGTAATCCAGGCGGCTGAAGATCTGCGTGCGGACGGCCGTGTCGGTGAACGTCTCGGCGACGATACGGAGCTGCGCGAAGTAGAGGAACGTGTTCACGGACGCGAGCAGGACGACGAAGAGCGCGATGCCGATCAGGTAGGGTGACTTGAGGATCAGGGTGAACCCCGCGAACGGGTTGCCCCCCATGGGCCGATCGTCGATGAGGGCGCTGCCGTCCCGCCCCCAGTCGGCGCGCTTCCAGATGCGGATCAGGACGCGCTGGCAGACGATCGCGCCGACGAACATGCTCGCGCCCATGAAGAGGACGCCGTCGTTGCCGATGAAGCGGACGGTGAGGTCTGTGAGCACCGGGCCACCGAGGGCTCCCGCGGTGCCGCCCGCTGCGAGCACGCCGAAGAGTCGCTTCGTCTGACCGGCGTCGAAGAGCTCGAGGAGGAAGGACCAGAAGACGGAGACCATGAACAGATTCAGCACGCTGATCACGATCCAAAAGAACTGGGCCGCCGCGACGCTCGCCTCCGACGCGCGGAACGCCACTCCTACGGCGGCCAGCGAGATCGCGACGAAGCCGTAGATCCACGGCAGGAAGGCGCTGCGCCGGAAGCGCGCGCAGAGCCACCCGTATACGGGCACGATCGCGATCGACGCGATCCACGTCGCGACGAAGAGGTCGGCCGTGCGCTCGGCGCCCAAGATGGTGCCGACCGTCTCGCGCACGGGCCGCACCGCGAAGTATCCGCCCAGCACACAGAAGTAGAGGAGGAACGCGGCGACGACCGCTGGGAATTCCTCCGGCTCGACCTTCGCCCCGCGCTGGAAGAGGCGCCTGAGCGCCGACGCTCGCTCCTGCGACACGATCGCTTTCCTCCGCTCAGGGGACCCAGGAGCTACAACACGCGGGGGCGGACCCACGCTGAGAGCCGGGCAATGATACGGGCTCGCGCCGTGGGCCGCACCAGGCCGGCGTGCCCCATCTCGGACGGTCCCTGACGCGTGAGCCCCCGCCCGGCTGCTCCGCCGGACGGGGGCTGCTCGGGGCTCGGCCGTGTAGAGGCCGGCCCGGCGGGGTGCGAAGTCCCTTAGTTGGGGAGGATCACTTCGTCGATCACGTGCACGATCCCGTTCGCGGCCGGCACGTCGGTCGCGACCACGTTCACCGTGTTGCCTGACTGGTCGGTGATCGTCACCGAGGCACCGATGTTCACCGTGAACGTGCTGCCCTGCACGGTCGTCACCACCTGACCGTCGGAGAGCGCGCTCGACGGGACCGTGCCGCTCACCACGTGATACGTGAGCACGTCCACCAGCGCCTGCCCGGAGGGAACGCTGGTCAGGGCCGCGAAGGCCGCCTCCGTGGGCGCGAAGACCGTGAAGCCGTTCCCGCTGTTGTCGCTCCGCAGCGTGGACTCGAGACCGGCCGTGGCGACGAGGTCCACCAATGTCGGGAAACCGCTGAGGAGGGCCACGTCCACGAGATCCGCGTTCTCGGTGAGCACGCCGTCGATCAAGTGGATCACCCCGTTTTCGACCTCGATATCCGTCGCGATGATCTGGGCTCCGTTGACCTTTGGGGTCGGCCCGGAGAGATCGATCACGACGTCCGATCCCTGCACCGTGGTGACGATGGCGCCGTCGGTCAGCTCAGCGGCGCGGATGTCGTCGGGAATGACGTGATAGGTCAGGATCTTTTGGAGAAGGTCGAGATTCACCGGATCGAGCAGCACGTCGAGCTTCGCCGAGCCGAGCGCGGCGAACGCCGCGTCGACCGGCGCGAACACGGTGAACGGGCCGGGGCTCCGTAGCGTCGTAACGAGATCACCCGCCGCTACGGCGGCCACGAGCGTCTGGGTCTCCTGAGTGAGGATCGCCTTGTCCACCACGTCCACCGGGGGCACGAGCACGCCGTCGACGATGTGGATGATTCCGTTCGCCGCCTCGATGTCGGCCGCCACGACCGTGGCGCCGTTCACGGTCACCGTACCACCGGAAACCCCGATCGTGAGGGCGTCACCCTGGAGCGTCGTGACCGTCTGCCCGTTCGACAACGATGCCGAGCGAGCCTCCACGCCGGACACGACGTGGAACGTGAGGATCTCCGTGAGGAGGTCGAGGTTGCCCGCGTCGAGAAGAGCCTGCACGACCTCGGAGCCGAGGTCGTCGAAGGCCTCATTCCGGGGCGCGAAGACGGTGAAGGGGCCCTGACCGCCGAGGGCAGCGGCGAGTCCGGCAGCCTCGATGGCCGACGACAGGGTCGTCACCTGAGCGTTCGACTGGACGATGTCGGCGATGCTCTCGGTCACCGCGGGCACGACGGGGTCGTCCGCGCAGGCAGCGAGAACCAAGACGAATGCCCCGAACACCGACGCCCGCAGGAAGCCGGCCGGTCGGCGGAGCCCGATCAGGGGAGCGAGCTCGCGCACGCGAGCCCGGCGGGGGAAGCGGAACGTCTGCATCTTGATAGCCTCTGTGTGGAGTGTGTACATCATATGTACAACTATCGAGGCACCAATGTGCACAACTGTCCAAGTATTGTCAAGGACAATCCTCGACATTTCTTGAACATCACGTGCCGAGGGGTGTGTCGGAGTGCCGCCGCGGGGGGCGGTGGGGGCTCGAAAGCGCGGTGCGGCGCGGTCTAGACTCGGGTGAGGCGCGCGCTGGAAGACAGGGTCCGAAGCGCGTCGAGGGCGGTAAGCACCTTCACGCCCGCGGGAAGCCGGGCGGGCTCCAGGAGACCCGCTGCGTTCCCGCCCACGAGTAGGTGGACGCGGGCGGGGAGGAGGTCGCGCAGTCTCGTCAGGCCACGGGTGGCAGCGGGGACCAGCTCGGTCGTGACGACACTGATCGCCACTGCGTCGGCCTCGAGCTTCCGAGCGGCGCTCGCGATCTCGTCCGGTGGCAGGTCCGGGCCCAGGTATTTGACGGTCCACCCCTCGAGCGCGGCCGCCGCGCAGACGAGTCGGGCTCCGAGGCCGTGGCGCTCGTCCGGAAGCGTGCCGACCACGAGGCGGGGGCCGTCCGGAGCGACGATGGCGCGGTCGACGATTTCGGCGAGCACGCGGTCGACTACGTCCGAGGCCAGGTGCTCCTGGGCGGGAGAGAGGTCACCTGCGGCCCACCCCTCGCCGATGCGGTGGAGGAGTGATCCGGCCACGCTTTCCAGAAACCTCGGTGCGCCGAGTGTCGTGAACGCCCGCCAGAGGACGCCCTCTAGGCCGTCGTCGTCCATGGCCAGTGTCAGCGCGTAGGCCTCGTCCGTCCAGTTTTGCAGCCGATCGGTGTGGGTGAGCGGCTGCCCTGCCGCCACGGCGGCAGCGCGGTCTTCGACGAGCAGGGCGACCGCCTCCTCCGGATCGAGCGAGGCCACCGAGCTGATCGATCGGCCCATCTCGGTGAGACGGCGCAGGGTCTCGAGCCGAGCGAGGTCCGTGTCCGAGTAGAGTCGCTGGCCGCCCTCGGAGCGAATGGGCTCGACGGCCTGGTAACGCCGCTCCCAGGCCCGGATCGTGGCCGGGGTGAGCCCGGTCCGCCGCGCGACGACCCGAATCGGATGGCGGGGGGTGGTATCTGCTGACATGGGTCAGTATAGCCGCAGGTAGAGCGATTGTCAAAAGAACCATCCCCTATATATGGACAGACTCTTGACATGTCTAAGAACTGGCCCATATTTCTTAGACAACTCATGTACAATCCTTTTGCCTGAGGTTTTCATCATGATCCGGTTCTTCTCATTCGTGGCTGCTTCTGCGCTCCTCGCTTCTCCGCTGGCGATCGACGCCCAGATGGCGGAGAAGGACATCGTCACCGTCGCCGTCGAGGCCGGGAGCTTTACGACGCTCGCGGCAGCTCTCGATGCGGCGGGTCTGGTCGAGGTGCTCCAGGGTCCGGGACCGTTCACGGTGTTCGCTCCCACCGACGAGGCGTTCTCCAAGCTGCCCGCCGGCACGGTCGAGGCGCTCCTCGCCGATAAGGAGGCGCTGACCCGAGTGCTCACCTACCATGTGGTCGCCGGCAAGGTCACGTCGGACGCGGTCGTGGACCTCACGAAGGCGCGGACCGTGGCCGGCATCGAGGCCCCCATCGAGGTGAAGCAGGGCGACGTGTACGTCGGCGGCGCCAAGGTCGTCACGGTGGACGTTCCGGCGTCGAACGGCATCATTCACATCATTGACTCCGTGATGCTCCCGCCGCAGAGCTGAGCTCCCGCGAGCGCGGCGGCCGGAGCGTCCGGCCGCCGCGCCTCGCTCCACCTCTCATTTCATGTCACTCTTCGTTCTCGAGCGCCGTCAGGTACTCCCCGCCGACATCACGCGGGTCTTCGCATTCTTCGAGGACCCGATGAACCTGGAGGTGATCACCCCTCCGTGGCTCCGTTTCGAGGTCGTGGCGTCCACCGACGCGAGGGTGCGGCTCGGCACGGAGATCGACTATCGCCTGCGGTGGCAGCGGCTCCCGATGCGTTGGCGGTCCCGCATCGCCGAGTACGAGCCGGGACGGATGTTCGCCGACGAAATGCTGAAGGGTCCCTACCGCCGGTGGTATCACCGGCATTTCTTCCGAGAGACGCCGGACGGCGTGGAGATGATCGACCGAGTGGAGTACGAGCTACCCCTCGGGGTCTTGGGGCGAGTCGCGCACGTGGCGCTCATCCGGCGTCAGCTCGAGGCGATCTTCGACTATCGGAGGGCGTCGGTCGAGCAGCTCTTCCGTCCCCGACTCCCTGCCGAGCTCAGTAGCGCTCGAGCCCGCTGAGGCCTTCCACGACGTCGATCCCGGCCGGGAGGTGCTCCTGAGGAAGGAGTCGCGCAGACCGGCCGCCGAGCACGATGCGGACCCGCGGCGCCAGCGCTCGCCTAAGCTCCTGCACCGAGCGTAGCATTCCCTCGAGGTCCTGGCTTCCGACCACGCTGATCGCTACGGCCGAAGCCCCGATCTGGGCGGCTGCGCCCGCGATGTCCTGCGCGGGGAGATCCGTGCCGAGGTAGACCGTCCGCCACCCCTCGACCGAGGCCGTCGCAGCCGCCAACCGCGCCCCGAGTCCGTGCCGCTCCCCCGGCAGCGTGGCGATTACCATGGCCGGCCCGTCCTGCGCGATGTGGCTGTTGGGGTCGCTCATCCACGAGAGCACCCGATCGATGATCGCGCTCCCCAGGTGCTCGTGTGCGGGCGTGACGTCTCCCTCCTCCCATCCCTCGCCGATCCGCTCGAGCAGAGGCGCGGCGACCGATTCCACGAACGTCCGCGCGCCGAGCGCCATGAAGGAGCGCCACAGGAGTCGCTCCAGTGCCGCACCGTCGAGCGCGCGAAGATGCGCGTAGGCGCTGTTCACGTCCGCAGCGCGTCCGTTGCCCGATGCGACGGCGACGGGAGCTCGCGCATGCGTGCGATCCTCCGCGAGCAGTGCCAGCGCCCGATCCATCGGGAGGGACGCAACGGAGCTGATCGAGCGCCCGAGCTCGGTCAGCTGGCGCAGCGTGTCGAGACGCTCGACGTCCAGGTCGGAGTAGAGACGGTGTCCACCCTCCGACCGGCCGGGGTCGACGACGCCGTAGCGTCGCTCCCAGGCGCGAATCGTAGCGGGAGTCAGCCCGGTTCGACGTGCGACGACGCGAATGGGATGTCGCGGGTGGGCTTCGGCGGACACGAGCGCACGATAATCGAGTCGCGTAGCGAGTGTCAAAGAGTGCGTGAGAAATATTCTACACAAAGTATTGACATGGGGACGCAACGCCCCTTATAACCTAGACATTGCTTCTGCATTAGGTCGGTCCGCGAGGGGTCGTGGGGCGGTCTACGGGGAATGAGTGACCCGATGAAGTCTGAGCGCGGTGCCCGAGCACGACCCGCCGAGGAGCTTGCGACGCGGCTGCTTCAGGGTCTGCCGGGAATGGCGTTCCAAGCGCGCCCGGACGCGGATCGTACCATGCTCTTCGTGAGCCGCGGCTGTCGAGCCCTGACCGGCTTCGAGCCTCGGGACTTCGTCGAGCTGCGCTCGGTGTCGTACGCCGGCTTGATTCACCCCGAGGACCGAAGGCAGGTCCAGGACACGCTTCGGCGAGCGCTCACCAGGGGCGAGAAGTACGAGCTCGCGTACCGGATTCGCGACGCCGGCGGCGGTGAGCGGTGGGTCTGGGAGCGAGGCACGGTCGTCCCGTCCGCGGAAGCTAGCGGGGAAGCCGTCGTCGAGGGCTTCGTGATGGACGCGTCCGAGCGCACCGAGCTCGAGCAGCAGCTCTCGACCCAGGCATCCCGCTTCCGGGCGCTCGTCGAACAGTCGCTCGTCGGCGTCTATCTCATCCAGGGGAGCGGGTTCGCGTATGTGAACCCGCGCATGGCCGAGATCTTCGGCTACTCGGTACCCGAGCTCCTGGCCGTGAAGTCACTCTTCATGCTCGTCCACCCTGAGGACCGGAAGAAGGTCGAGGAGAGCATCGAGCTGCGCCGCAGCGGCATCGTCGAGTCCCTGCGCTACGAGTTCCGGATCCTACGAAGGGACGGAGAAGAAAGGGACGTGCAGGCGCACGGCCGGCGCATAGAGATCGGCGGTGAGGTGGGGATCATGGGAGCCGCGCTGGATGTCACGGATCGGCGCCGCGCTCAGCGGCGCTACCACGAGGGTCAGAAGATGGAGGCGCTGGGGCGGCTCGCCACGGGCGTCGCCCACGACATGAACAACGTCCTCGCGGTGATCCGGACCACGGCGGAGCTGCTCATGCTGGAGCGAGCCGGGGACACCGGCCTCGTGAGTAACCTCAGGGACATCGTCGCCACCGTGAACCGCGGAACGGAGATGGGCCGGCAGCTTATCGAGTTCGGACGGCCACGGAGCACGGTCGCAGAGCGGATCCGGCTCGGTCACCTGATGGAGGAGCTCTCACCGACGCTGGAGCGTATGGTGGGCAAGGAGATCACGCTGGAGGTCGTAGCCGAGCCGGATGCACCCCACGTCGAGCTCCGACCGGCCCAGGCGCAGGAGCTCGTGGTCAACCTCGCGCTCAACGCGAAGGACGCGATGCCGGACGGCGGCGCGCTGACCGTGCGAGTGCACGGTCGGCCGGTGGCTGCACGCGAACCGCCCAGCGAAGTCGTCGAGCAAGTGGTCCTGGAGGTGACCGATACCGGCGTAGGGATCCCGGCGGAGCACCGGGCCCGGATCTTCGAGCCGTACTTCACGACCAAAGGAGCGAGGGGGACAGGGTTGGGGTTGGCGAACGTCTGGAGAATCGCGAAGGACGCGGGCGGGACCGTTGAGGTCGACTCCGAGGTCGGCCGCGGCTCGTGCTTCCGAGTGTTGTTCCCCGCCGTAGGCGAGAGGGAGCGTCCACCCGTCAGGGGAGGTTGAGCATGGCCCGCATCCTCGTGTCCGACGAAGAAGAGATCCTCTGCCGGGCCCTCGACCGCTTCCTCTCGGGTTTGGGTCACGAAGTCTCGACTGCGCCCGAGGGCCGGGAGCTCCTCGCCAAGCTCGACTCGGCCCGTCCCGACGTCGTCATCACGGACGTACACATGCGGCGCGTCGGCGGAGCGAAGATCGTCGACGCCCTCACGCCTCGCGGCAAAGCCGTTGCGATGATCGCGATGTCCGGACGTGGGGGGCTGGAGAACGAGGCCCTCGGGCACGCCTCCGGCCTCATCGGTGCCGTGGTGTCCCTCACCAAGCCGTTTTCCCTCGACGAGCTGAGGGTGGCCCTCGACGCCGTGCTGGCCGTCGGCTGAGCGACGCACAGCTTCCCGGCTAGCCCTCGCGCCCCGCCACCAGGACGCCGCGGTTCGCTTCGAGGAGCTCCCGCGCGCCCGTGGCGTCGCGACCCGTCAGGTCCCGAAAGTGCGATGTGAGCGTGGTACCCGAGGGAGGTGCCTCGGGCAGCCTCGCGGCCTCTGCGGGCGACGCCTCCACGACGTCGATCCTCACTCCCGCGATCTCACCGGCGAGAGCCGCCAGGTCCCGGGTCCGGACCACGGAAGGGCCCGTGATCTCGTACACGCGGTTCTCGTGACCGGGCGTGGTGAGCACGGCGGCGGCGGCGGCCGCGCAGTCCTCGCGCGTTACGTACGCGGCCCCCGGATCTTCCGGCCGCACCAGCACGCGGCCCGCGGCTACCATCGCAGCCGCCTCCTGGACGAGACGGTCGGCGTACCACTGGTTGCGCAGCGACGTCCACGCCACGCCGCTCTCGCGTAGATCGGCCTCCGTGACGCGGTGGTCGATCGCGATCGGCGAGGTGTTGGCATCGGCGTCCACGAACGATGTGTACACGATGTGTCGGACTCCGGCCGCGACGGCCGCCTGGATCGCCGTCCGCTGGAGCTCGGGTCGTTCGGTGGCGACGCGGGGGTTCGGGTTGCCACGCGTATTCAAGCTGATCAAGAGCATCTTGTCGCCGCCGGCGTACGCTTCGATCAGTGACTCGGGCTGGGTGAAGTCGCCGAAACGCGCGCTCGCGCCCATCGCCGTGTAGCGCGCCAGCTCTTCTGGGGTGCGGCTGACCAGGATGAGGTCCGAGGGCGCCACGCCACGTGCGAGCAGCTCGTCCACGACGAAGCCGCCGAGCTGACCCGAAGCGCCGGAAACGATGATCTTGGGCGAGGCCGGCTCTCCTCCCCCGCACCCCGTCGATACCACGAGAGCCGCGATCAGGGCCCACGCAGAACCGCGCGGCCGCGCGCACCGTCCGCTCATACTCTTCTCCTCGAAAGGCGTGTGCCGATCAGGCGATGTCGTCGGAGCCACCCGGGGCTTCGGCGTCATCGCCGCCGCCAAAGAGCTCGGTGCTCAGATAGCGACCTGCCGTGTCCGGCGCGATGCAGACGACACGGTGGCCGTCGCCGAGCTCCTTCGCCACCTGCATCGCCGCCCAGACGATCGCGCCGCTGCTCATGCCGACGAAGAGGCCCTCCTCCCGGGCCAGTCGCCGGGCCACGGGGAACGCATCCTCCTCCCACGCCTTGATGACACGATCGACGACGGAGAGGTCCAGGTTGGCCGGGATGAAGCCGGGGCCCATCCCCTGGAACTGATGTTGGCCCCGCTCCTCTCCAGAGAGCACGGCGCTGCGTCCCGGCTCGACCGCGATGACCTGCACGCCCTCGAGTCGCTCCTTGAGGAACCGCCCCACACCCGAGATCGTGCCGCCCGTGCCGCTGCCGTAGACGAAGGCGTCGATGCGC
>JBFGFY010000117.1:0-10046 GCA_041579355.1 Longimicrobiales bacterium
CTCCTGAGCGCGACCGGCGGGGCGGAGGGGAGCAACGTCGCGCACTTCGCGCATCTCGGCGGCCTCCTGGCGGGGTTCCTCTACTTGAAGGCCGACTGGAGGACCGGGGAGCGCCTGCGCCAGCTTCAGCGCGGCGTCTCGCGGCGTCGTCGGCTCGCGATCGTGCCGCGGGACGAGAACGGCGAGGAGGAGCACCCCGGGGTCCTGACGAGCGGAAAGCGCGGCCGGGAAGACGCCGCCCTCTACGACAGGGTCGACCAGGTCCTCGACAAGATCTCGGCGCAAGGAATAGGCTCGCTGACGCCGGACGAGCTCAAGCTGCTCGACGAGGTCTCCAAGCGGCACCGGAGCAACTGAACGCGTCCCGGCGTGCCGCACGATCACGACTCCACACTCAGGTAGGACGATGAAGACGATGGGATTTGCCCGTGAGCGTCTGCGTGCGCCGTCCGTGCTCGGCGCGATCCTGCTCCTCGCCGCCTGCGGAGGAGGTCCGGCTCCGGCTCCTGCCCCGGCCGCGCCACCGCCCGCTCCCGCGGCCGCCGCGGCGCCTGCCCCGGCGCCCGCCCCAGCCCCGGCGCCCGAGCCGATGCCCGTCGTCTACGGCGTCGACCTGGACACCGTACGGGCCGGGCGCTTCGACCAGGGCAAGATGTGGACGTTCGAGAACCCGCCGACGCAGTACTTCGCGGAGACGTATGGCTTCCGCCCCGACGCGGCTTGGTTCGAGAAGGCACGCCTCGGCGCCCTGCGCATACCCAGCTGCTCGGCGTCCTTCGTTTCGCCGAACGGTCTCGTGCTCACCAACCACCACTGCGCGCGTGAGTTCATCTCCCAGGTGAGCCGCCCCGGGGAGTCACTGCTCGACAACGGCTTCTTCGCGCGCGACCTCGCCGACGAGCGGACCGTCGAGGACTTCGAGGCCGACCAGCTCGTCGAGATCGTCGACGTGACGGCGGAGGTCAACGCGGTTCTCGACGCGCTCCCGGCGGATGAACGGGCCGACCGCCGTGAGAGCCTGCTCGAGGAGATCGAGGAGCGGATCCTGGGCCAGCGCGGCGGCGAGGACTCGGGCTTCGTCGTCGAGATGATCTCGCTGTACAACGGAGCGCGGACTTCGGCGTACGTCTTCCGCCGTTACACGAACGCCAAGCTCGTGGGAGGACCCGAGCTCCAGATCGGCTTCTTCGGCGGCGACCCGGACAACTTCACGTACCCTCGCTACAACCTCGACTACGCCTTCTTCCGGATCTACGGCGACGACGGGCGTCCGCTCTCTGTGGACACGTACTTTCGAGTGGACGACGACGGGCTCCAGGAGGGTGACCCGATCTTCATCGTGGGCAATCCGGGCTCGACGAGCCGTCTCCAGACGGTGGCCGAGCTCGAGTTCCGGCGTGACGTCGGGGACCGCTACGTGGTGTCGCTCCTCGAGAGCCGCATGGCGGTGCTGCAGAAGTTCATCGAGGAGCATCCGGAGGAGGCGGAGGAGCGTGACCTGCGCAACACCTTCTTCAGCTTCTCCAACTCGCACAAGGCGATCGGTGGCCAGGTGCGAGGGCTCGAGGACCCCGTGATCATGGCGAGGCGGAGGGACACCGAGCGGCGCTTCCAGGAAGCGATCCGCGCGAATCCGACGCTCTCGGCACGCTACGGGGACCTGATCGGTGAGATGGCCGAGCTGCAGGCTACGAAGCGGACCGTGGCGCCGGGCTTCGGCGCCTTCCTGGCCATGACCAGCCCGGCTCTGGCGTCGTCGACGCTGCATCGGGCGCTGATCGCCTTCCAGATCCTGACGGCCCGGCAGAACGGCGCGGCGGAGGCGCAGGTCGCCGACCTCGTGGAAGATCTCGAGGCCGTCCCGCACCAGCCTCGCGAGCTGAACGAGGGTCTCGCCGCGGCGCGCTTCCACGACTTCATGCGCTTCTACGGCGACGACTCCCAGCTCGCGCGCTCCGTGCTCTCGGGCATGACGCCCGAGGCGCGCGCCGCCGCGGTCGTCTCGCAGTCGGTGCTCGCCGACTCGGCCCAGGCGGTCGCCGCCGTACGGGACCGCACGCTCACCATGGCCGATCCGGCGATCGCGATCGTGCGCGCGTATCTGCCGACCTTCATCGAGTTCCAACAGACCCTCGGCTCGGTCTTCCCACAGGAGGCGGAGATCGCGGCGGACCTCGGTCGCGCCCGCTACGACATCTACGGCACCGACGTGCCACCCGACGCGACGTTCTCGCTGCGGATCGCCGACGGCGTCGTCGCCGGCTACCCCTACACCGGCACCGTGGCGCCGGCCTTCACCACGCTCTACGGGCTCTACGACCGCCACTACTCCCACACCGACAAGGAGGACTGGGCGCTGCCTGCGAAGTGGCGGAGCCCGCCCGCGTCGCTGGACCTCGGGACTCCGATCAACTTCGTGGCCACAGCCGACATCATCGGCGGCAACTCGGGCTCACCCGTGCTCGACCAGGAGCTCGAGGTGGTGGGCGTCGTCTTCGACGGCAACATCGAGAGCTTGCCGGGCGACTATATCTACCTGCCCGAGCTCAACCGCTCCGTGACGGTCGACATCCGGGCGATCCTGGAGTCGCTCGACGAGATCTACGATGCGGACCGGATCGTGCTGGAGCTGACGACCGGGCGCCTTGTGGAGACCGAGCAGGCCGCCGACCAGGCCCGACGCGAATAGCCGCGAGGGGGAGGCCCCCCACGGCCGCGTAGCTCAGTCGCGACGCTCGTAGCGGATCTCGCCGTCCAGGACGGTGAGGTCGACGCGCGCCCGCGCGATCTCCTGCTCCGGGACCGTCATGATGTCGCGGTCCAGCACGACGAGGTCGGCCAGCTTGCCGACCGTGATCGAGCCCTTGAGGTCCTCCTCGAACCCGGCGTAGGCGTTGTTGATCGTGTAGCTGCGGAGCGCTTCCATGCGCGTCATCCGCTGGGCCGGATAGAAGGCGTTGCCGTCGCGGTCCTGGCGCACCACAGACGAGGCGAACGACGCGACCGGGGAAATGCGCTCGACGGGCACGTCCGTGCCGTTTGCGATGACGGCGCCCGACTCGATCAAGGAGCGCCAGAGGTACGCGCCGCTCGCGGCCCGCTCGGGCCCGAGCCTTTGGAGGACCCATGGCGCGTCGGATGTGGCGTGCACGCCCTGCATCGAGGCGATCACACCGAGCTCGGCGAACCGCGGCACGTCGTCGGGGTGGAGGTGCTGAGCGTGCTCGATGCGCCAGCGACGGTCCTCACCTCCGAACGTCCGGAAGACGCTCTCGTAGATGTCCAGCACGACCCGGTTGGCTCGGTCTCCGATCGCGTGGGTGTTGAGCTGGAAGCCGAGCTCGGCCGCGATGCGTGCGGTCTCGGCGATGTCCTCCGGCGCCTCTACGGTGAGACCGGTGGTGCTCGGCATGTCCCGGTACGGCTGGAGCAGCCACGCGCCGTGCGAGCCCAGCGCGCCGTCGATCTGTCGCTTGATCGAGCGCACGGTGAGGAAGTCGCCTCCGTAGCCGATCATGCGGTAGTCGGCGAGCCGCGCACGCATGGACGCGTTCGACTCGCCGCGGACCATGAGGTAGAGGCGCACCGGCAGGGCGCCCTCATCGGCCAGCCTCCGGAAGCGATCGATGGTGGCGAAGTCGGGGCCGGCGTCGTGGAAGGTGGTCACCCCGTGGGCCAGGGCCTCCTCTCCCGCCAGCTGCACGTGGCGCACGAACTCGCTCCACAGCTCCTCTTCACCCATCCCGGAGCGGGCCTCGGCCAGCGCACCGTAGACGAGCGCGTCGGCGTTCTCCCGGAGGAGGCCGGTGGCCTCACCCGCCCGGTCCCGAACGATCGTTCCTCCCGCAGGGTCGGGCGTCGCACGCGTGATGCCCGCCCGGTCCATGGCGAGCCGGTTGGCGAACGCGGCGTGGCCGCTCGCGTGGCCGAGGATGACCGGGTTGGAGGGCGACACGGCCGAGAGCGAGTGGTGCGTGGGCACTCCGTCCACCGAGCCTGGGGGGAGCGCCACCCAGCGCTCCTGGTGCCAGCCTCGTCCTTCGATCCAGCTCCCCGGCTCGGCGGTCGCGGCCGCAGCCGCCACCATGCCGACGATCTCCTCGAAGCTCGAGACCTCCGTGAGATCGAGGATCGTCTTCGAGCGCCCGAGGCTCAGGTAGTGACCGTGGGCCTCGATGAACCCCGGCAGGACGAGGCGGCCGGCGAGGTCGACGACGCGTGTCGGCCCGCCCACCAGGGCCTCGATCTCGGCGTCGGTGCCGACCGCGATGATCCGACCGTCGCGCACGGCGACCGCCTCGGCTTCGGGGTGGGCCTCGTCGACCGTGACGACCTTGCCGCCCCGAAGGACCAGGTCGGCCGGCTCCGTGGCGCAGCCGCCCAAGACCAGGAGGCACGGAATCGCCAGCAGCCCGAGGGCGCTTGGCCCCCGCGACCTTGCGTGGAAAGGTAGGCTCACGGCCGACAAAGTCGCTGAACCGGCGCCCAGTCGCTACTCGCTGTCGTTTTTCCTTCCCTCGCCGGGAAGGAAAACGCACCTTGCTCCGTACCCGATGTCGGTGCGGTCGTGTGGGCCCAACCCGAGTCTCGGAGGTGAGCGATGGCGGGCAAGATCCGGAACAGCTTCGCGCTCGTGAAGGCGAGCGCCAACGTGCTCCGGCTGGACAAGGAGCTGATGGTCTTTCCGCTCCTATCGGGGATCTCGACGATCCTCGTCACGGCGAGCTTCATCGCCCCGATCTTCATGATCGGCCCGGAGATCTTCGCCGAGGGGCAGGACGCGAGCTACCTCGCGTACACGTGGGGCTTCCTCTTCTACCTGGTCCAGTACACGGTCATCTTCTTCTTCAACGCCGCGCTCGTCGGTGCGGCGCTGATCCGCCTCGACGGCGGCGACCCCACAGTGGGCGACGGGCTCGCGATCGCGTCCAAGCGCATGGGCTCGATCCTCGGCTACGCCGCGATTGCCGCGACGGTCGGCATGGTGCTCCGGTTCATCGCGGAGCGGGCGGGCTTCCTGGGCAGGATCGTCACCGGGCTCATCGGGATGGCCTGGACGCTCACGACCTACCTCACCGTGCCGATCCTCGTCACGAAGGACATCGGTCCGATCGACGCCATCAAGGAGAGCGTCCAGATCTTCAAGCGGACCTGGGGCGAGCAGGTCGTGGGCAACTTCGGGATGGGCGTCGCGGTGTTCCTGATGGGCCTCTCATGGACGGTGGTGTGCGTCGCGCTCTTCGTCGGCATCGCCTCGACGGGAAGCCTGCCACTGATCGGCCTGATGGCCGCGACGATGGTGCTGGGCTACGTCTTCCTGGCGCTCTTCGCCTCGGCGCTGAACGGCATCTACACGGCCGCCCTGTACCGCTACGCGATGACCGGTGAGGTGGGCCACTTCGACGCGGATATCATGGGTAACGCGTTCCGTCCCAAGAAGTAACGGGAGCGCGCGCGGCGCGCCTTGCCGCCGCCGCGCGCCATCTCTACAATCCGGGTCCCCCGTCCGCGGGCACGAGCCTGCTCCGCGGACTCAGGAACGAGGGCCCGCTGCCTCCCGACTCCGATCGGCCCGGCGGCGGGCCCCATTCATCGGCGCATCCGGAGGTTCATGCATGGCATCCGCCAAGGAGTACACCACCGACCGCATCCGGAACGTGGTGGTCGTGGGGCACGGTGGCGCGGGAAAGACGAGCCTCATCGACGCGCTCTGTTTCGTCGCCGGCACGTCCAAGCGTCACGGGAACGTGAACGAGGGGCAGGCCCTCACGATGCACACCCCGGAGGAGCAGGCGCACGGCATCTCGATCCAGCTCACGCCCGCGTACGCCGAGCACAGGGACGTGAAGATCAATCTGTTGGACACGCCGGGGTATCTGGACTTCGCCGGTGAAGCCCTGTCAGCGGTCCGCGTGGCGGACGCCGCCATCATTGTCGTCAGCGCCACCTCGGGCATCGAGGTGGGAACCGAGCGGGTCTGGGAGTACTGCGAAGCCCGGGGGATTCCCCGGGTCTTTTTCGTCTCGATGATGGACAAGGATCACGCCGACTTCGAGGGCGTGTTCAATCAGATCAAGAACCGACTCACCTCGAAGGCGATTCCCGTGGAGATCCCCATCGGACAGGGGCCGAGCTTCGAGGGCATCATCAACCTGTTCAGCGAACGGGCGCACGTCTTCAAGAAGGGCACCCTGACCGGCGAGTACGAAGACAAGGACATCCCGGACTCGATGAAGGACGAAGAGGCCCGCTGGGAGACGGAGCTTCAGGAAACGGTCGCCACGACCGACGAGGAGCTGCTCGAGGCGTACCTCGAGAGCGGCCGCATCACGCGTGAGCAGGCCATCGACGCCATGGCGCGTGGAATGCGCGCCGCCGAGGCCTTCCCGGTCTTCTGCGGCGCCGCCACGCTCACCTATGGCATGCACGCGCTCCTGGACAAGCTGGTGGAGCTGTGCCCGAGCCCGCGCGATGCACGGGTGGAGAAGGTCGGTGAGCAGGAGCTGGCGCCGGACGACAGCGGTCCTCTGGCCGCGCTCGTCTTCAAGACCGCTGCGGAGCCGCACGTGGGTGAGCTCTCCTACTTCCGCATCTACTCCGGGAGCGTGGCAAACGGTGCCGAGGTCGTGAACGCATCGGACGGACAGACGGAGAAGCTCAACCACTTGAGCATCGCGCTGGGCAAGGAGCGGCACGAGGTCGCCAAGCTGCACGCGGGCGACATCGGGGTCATAGCCAAGCTCAAGCACACACACACCAACGACACCCTGTGCGGCAAGGGGAACAAGATCGCGCTCGACCCGATCGACTTTCCCCAGGCGGACATCGCGATCGCGATCAAGGGCGTCACGCGGAACGACGAGGACAAGCTCGGTGAGGTGCTCCCCAAGCTGCACGAGGAGGATCCCACGTTTTCCGCAGCGTTCAATTCGGAGCTACATCAGACGATCGCCCGTGGGGTCGGGGAGCTTCACCTCGACATCCAGTTCGAGCGCATGAAGCGCAAGTTCGGTGTGGAGGTCGTCACGGAGCAGCCGAAGATCGCGTACCGCGAAACGATCCTGAGGCAGGCCGAGGGGCAGGGCCGTCACAAGAAACAGTCGGGTGGGCGCGGTCAGTTCGGCGACTGCTGGATCCGCCTGAAGCCGGGCAAGCGCGGCACGGGTTACGAGTTCGTCGACTCCATCAAGGGTGGGGTGATTCCAGGCAAGTACGTCCCGTCCGTGGACCGCGGCATCCAGGAAGCGGCGGAGCGAGGGGTGGTCGCCGGGTATCCGATGGTGGACTTCATCGCGGAGTGCTACGACGGCTCGTACCACTCCGTGGACTCCTCCGACATCGCCTTCAAGCTGGCTGGGATCCAGGCCTTCAAGACGGTCGCGCAGAAGTGCGGCCCCATCCTGCTGGAGCCCATCATCGAGGTATCGGTGACGACGCCGGACGAGTACGTGGGTGACATCATGGGTGACCTGACTTCGAGGCGCGGGAAGGTGCTCGGCATGGACCCGGGCAATGGCCGAACGACGGTGCGCGCCATGGTTCCCGAGTCGGAGCTCTACAAGTACGCCGCAACGCTCCGCTCGATCACGCAGGGGAGGGCTCACCACGCTCGGCGCCACGCGGGATACGAGGCGGCGCCGGATCACATAGCGCAGAAGGTCAAGCAGGAGCGAGAAGCGGCGGAGGCGTCGAAGTCGGCATGAGCAAGCTCGCGATCCTGGGCGGTGGCAACCTGGGACGGGCGCTCGCGCTGGGCTGGGTAGGCGCGCAGCGCTTCGCGGCCGGCGACATCCACATCACACGCCGGCAGGACGACAAGCTCGACGATATGCGGGAGCTCGGGTTCGCCACGAGCTCCGACAACGCTCAAGCCGTCCGGGACAGCGAGCTCGTGGTGATCGCCGTGCAGCCGCAGCAGCTCGACGAGCTGCTCAGCGACATCGCCGACGACCTGAACCCGAAGCAGCACCGCGTGATCTCGGTGGTCTCGGGTGTCTCGATTGCGCAGACGCGCGCGGCGCTCGGCGAGAAGGTGCCGATCGTGCGCGCGATGCCGAACACCGCGGTACAGATCGGTGAGTCGATGACGTGTCTCTCGGCTGACGACCGGTCCGAGGAAGCCCTCGCCGAGGCGAGGGAGCTCTTCGATCTCGTCGGCCGCACGCTCGTGATCCAGGAGGAGATGATGGCCCCCGCGACCGCGCTGTGCGCGTGCGGCGTGGCCTTCTTCCTCCGCTGTATCCGCGCCGCTTCGCAGGGCGGTATCGAGATCGGCTTCCACCCTGAAGACGCGCTCCTGCTCGCGGGTCAGACCGCGCGTGGAGCCGCCTCGCTGAGCCTGCGGGAGAACACGCATCCCGAGGGCGAGATCGACCGGGTAACGACGCCGCGCGGATGCACGATCGTGGGTCTCAACGAGATGGAGCACCGCGGCCTCAGCTCGGCCCTCATCAAGGGCCTCATCGTCTCCGCCCGCGCGGCCGAGCAGCTCTACACGGAGTAGGGTGCGGGGCCGCCCCACGGGGCGCCTGACTCGATCGTCCGGAAAGGGGGAAAACCCTTCATTCGTGCGGGGCAACGCCCGACGGCCCGGGCGCCGGGACACGATTATCCTCACCGGTAGCGCCCTCCCGCGAAGGCCGCCGCTCGTGCGGCGACAACCGGGAGGTGCCCATGAATCGCCTTTTCACCGCGCGGCCGGTTGCGACCCTCGCCGCGGGCCTGATCGCCGCGGGGGCCGCGGCTTGCTCCGACACCCGTACCGTGCTGGGTGACTGCATCGAGGTCTACGGAGGGGACGTCTGCACCTGGGCGGAGATGTCGGGCCCGACCGTCACCGCGCTGGGGGTGGACTTCCCCCTCGCGAGCGCGCAGGGCGCCCCCTCCGAGCTCCGCATGGTGTGGCCGCCTGAGCCGGTCGCGGTCCTGATGTTCCCGGCCGGAGTGGAGGAGGCCACCGGCTTCAGCCACTTCGAGCTCAACTGGGAGCATCGCGGGCATCCACCTGAGACCTTCATGGAGCCGCACTTCGACTTCCACTTCTACACGATCGACAAGGAGGAGCTCGAGGCGATCTACTGCACGGACACTTCCAAACCCGAGGCCCTACCGGCGGGCTACGTGCTCCCCGACGCGATCGACCCCGAGCATGGACTCCTGACGGGGCTGTGCGTGCCGGCGATGGGCATGCACGCGATGCCTAGGGCCCAGCTCGAGAGCGCGAGCAAGTTCACGGCGACGATGCTGATGGGGTACTACGCGGGCGACATGATCTTCATCGAGCCCATGATCTCGCGCTCCGCGCTGCTCCGTCAGCTGTCCTTCGAGCTCGAGGTGCCGGCACCGCCTGCGCCCGTGGAGGGCGTCCTCGTTCCGGCACGATTCGCGGCTACCTTCGACGAGGCCCGGGGCGTCTACCGGATGGCGTTCACCGGCTTCGAGGGCCAGTGAACGGCGCCAGGAAACCTCAGGCCGCCTAGACGCGCACGCGGACCCAGCGCTCGTATTGCCGGGGCTCGATCCGGTTCGAAGTCCTGCCCGGGCTACCGTGTGATCGTGCGCCCTGGTCCTTCGATACGAGCACCCGCGGCCCCGTTGCCGTCCGTCTCCACCTGGGCATATTAGGGCGCCCGCGCCGCCAGGCGCCTGAGGCGGGCCGCGGCGCTCGCCGCCGGCGTTCGTGCACTCAAAGGGGATGGCATGCCGTCAAAAGTCACGGCCCTTCCGGTCAAACAGACCTTCGGTCAGACCTCCCGACCCGACGCCTGGTGGATCCAGCCGATCGCCGTCGGCCTCGGCTTCCTGGCCTTCATCGTCTATTCAACCTGGGCGGCCTTTCAAGGCGAGTACTACCACGTCGGCAACCTGCTTTCCCCTTTCTACTCCCCGGAGCTCTGGTACCCGACGGGTGAGTTCTCCGAGCACGCCCTCTTCGGCGCGCAGCCGGGATGGTGGCCCGGCTTCCTGCCCTACTCTCCGGCCTTCTTGATCCTGTGGGCGCCCGTGAGCTTCCGCCTCACCTGCTACTACTACCGGGGGGCATACTA
>JBFGFY010000118.1:0-9789 GCA_041579355.1 Longimicrobiales bacterium
AGCCGTAAGGGTCCGTAGCGGCGAGGTGGGTCCCGGCTCCGACGGTATCGGTCGAGAGGTACTGGAGCACCGGCCCCACACTGACCTGACGGCGCTCGCCATCGCCGAAGCTCATCGAAGCCGCGAGTGTGACCTGCTTGTGCGGCACACGGTGGAAGCTGATGGGTCCAGCCGGTGTGGTCTCGTTCCCAAGACCGTAGTAGTCGATGATCTCGACGCCGGACCAGCGTGCCTCCATGCGGAGATCCTGGCCCGCCACCACGTCGCGGAAGTGATGTCGGTAGTCGACGAACGGCTCCTGGAGCCCGAACGACCAACCGACGCGGAGACGAACGCGGGCGAAGTACGGCTGCCTGAGGAAGCCGTGGCGATCGAAGCTGAGGCCCGCGGTGAGCGTCACGCCCCGGTCGGCGTCGTAGGAGGCCCGTGGCTCGGGAATCCAGGTGTGCCCCCAGTCCAGCGTGCGTTCCGCGTCGAACCAGGAGAAGGGTCGCTCCGCTGCTCGCGCCTCGAAGCGCGTGCCCGGCCCCCGGCTCAACTCGGTTGCGTCGCCCCCGTCGTAGAAGACATTGGATCCCGGCTCGGTGGACGAGGCATCGACGAAGCGATCGGCGCCCGAGCCCCCGACTGCCCGCAGGACGATGTGCCCCGGGCCCGAGCCCGTGACGTTCACCACGTCGCTGCCACCGTGCATGTAGAGGCGAACCTCCACGGTCTCGTCGGCGGCGAACGTGCGCACGAAGGTCGTGTCCTGGGGACGCTGCGTGAGACGCACGATGACCCGCATCGAACCGTCCTGGCGGCGCTCGATCGTGGCGGTCTCGGGCTCGTCCGTGGCCTGGATGTCGGCATAGCGGAAGACGATTCGATACAGCGCCCCGGCCGCCTCGGGCAGACCGTCGCGCCGGCTGCGGAGCGCGCCGGCCAGCTCCTCCCCTACGAGCTGGTAGTGCTCGGGCGGCATCTGGCGGACCGCCTCCTCGATCACGGCGTCCGTGAGCAGCGACTGGACCTGCCGCACGGTGGCGAGCCACTCCTCCCGCTCCGTCCCCACGAGGTAGGTGCGGTCGATGTCCCACGCGTTTCGCGTGAGACCGGCGATGCTGGGGTACTCGTCGGCCCAGAAGACGAGGCGTGGCTCGTAGTTCCGGCCCAGGCCCTTCAGGATGCCGTCGAACTGGACGAAGGCCTGGTCACGGTCGCGCGGAATAGGCCGCCACACGAAACCGCCGCCGCCGTCCTCGAAGCGCGCCCAAAGGTGGTTGTTCGCGCTCCGATCCCGGTCTCCAACGATGAGGTCGACGAGACGCGCCCGCAGAAGCTCGTCCGATGCGACCCGGTGCCTCGGGCTCTCCACGGTCTCTTCGAAGAGGCGGCCGGTCTGCACGATCTGTCTGGATCCGGCAAAGCCGGGTGCTCCGGCGGGCGCGTCGTCCGGACGCTCCTCGAAGAGCGCGAGCATGCCCGCGAACTCCGCACGGAACTCGCCGAGCCGGGGATCGTCCGGGACGACCACGAGGCGGGGGTCGGTGTGGAGCACCCCCACCGCGTCGAGGAGCGGGGCGACGACCATGGCGCCGGAGGGGTGGAATGAGCTGATCTGATCGCGCAGGATCGCCTCGATCGGAGTGCCGACGAAGTCCTCGAGCAGGTCCGCCGGCTCCTTGTCGACCGACCGGAAGACGTAGCGTCGTCCGTCGGCACCGTCGAGGTGCAGGGTGCGGGTGGTCATGCCGCCGCCGACGCGGCGCGCCTCGAGGCCGCCGTCACCCAACCTGGAGAGGTCGGCCACCGGGACGCGGATCGGTGTCGTCCACAGCACGCGGTGGCCGGAGCCCATGAAGGCTCGGTACATAGGGCCGGCGGTGTAGTGGGCGCCGGCGGCTACGATCACGGAGTCCGCCGAGCCCTGCGGGGGCGGGGGAAGCACCTGAGCGGCGGCGGCCGACGGCAGGGTCGCGAGGAAGGACAGCGTCGATGTGAGCGAGCGTCGCACGAGCAGGCTCCCGGTTTGGAGCTTCACCTTATGAGCCACGCGCCGAAGCCACCAGCGTAGGCGCGACGTACGGCGTCGGGTGCGTTACGTACCCGGGTTCAGCGGGCCAGGCGGACGGGCACTTCGCCTGTGCCGCGCGGGTCGTCGCTCGTGACGAGTACGAGCCGGAGATCGCCGGCCTCGAGCCGCGCCCGCTCGTCGGGGCCGAGCGACAGGGCACCTGTCTCGGCCATGACCCCCGGGCCGCTGAGGCGCGCCACGACCTGCCAGCCTCCCGCTTCGTCCGGAGCACGCAAGACGACCGCGTGCACGTCTGCGGCGGCGGCGCCCGTCACCCGGACCTCCCATCGCAGGGTCCCGGTCACGGGATCGTAC
Organism: Longimicrobiales bacterium; assembly: GCA_041579355.1. Lineage (GTDB taxonomy): Bacteria > Gemmatimonadota > Gemmatimonadetes > Longimicrobiales > Gaopeijiaceae > UBA2982. Next base: position 2,372 of record JBFGFY010000118.1, read on the forward strand.
TCGAAGCGCGCGAGCGCCTCGGGCGAGTCCGCCGTCCCCCCGGTAGCCCTGACGGCGGTGATCAGCGACGGGGGCGCGAATCCGCCCACGAGGGGCGGGGTGGTCGGTGGCGTGCGGCGGTGCTCGTTGCCCTGCTCGAAGGCGAACGCGATCGCCACCAGGGCAGGGTCGGCGAAGGGGCGGCCGAGCAGCTCGATGCCCACGGGCAACCCGCCGGTGAAGCCGGCGGGCACGCTGATCGCCGGCAGCCCGGACGCCGCGCTGAGCTGACAGTTCGACCCCCGCTGCGGATCGCCGATGGTGTTCGGTGGCGTGCGTATGGTTGGGTACGCGAGGGCCGCGACGCCGGCCTGCTCCATCGCCGCGACCACGGCCGCGCGCAGCGGCTCGCGTTTCGCGAGCGCGTCCCGATAGGCTTGCGTTTCGCGTGCTTCCGGGGCGGTGGAGCGGCGCAGGATCGGGACCAGCGCCTCGTGATTGAGCCCCAGCTCCAGCATCTCCTCGAGCGTACCGAAGCGCGCGTCGGGCACGGACGCGAGGTAGTCCTGCAGGTCCCACTTGAACTCGTGCTGGATCACGCTGGTCCCCGCGACCAGGGAGTCGTAACCGGGGATCTCCACGGTGACCGTGTCGGCTCCCAGCTCGACCATGCGCGCGAGCGCCGCCCGCACGACGGACGCGACCGCGGCGTCCTCCGGCGTCTCTCCGAAGAGTCCCCGCAGCATACCGATCCGGGCCCCGCGCAGGGCGTCCGGCGAGAGGGCCTCGCGGAAGCGCGGCGGCGCGCGGCCGGCCACCGCCGCCGTGGCCGGGTCCGCCGGGTCGTGCCCGACGGTGGCGTCGAGCGCGATGGCGAGATCCGTGACGGTACGCGCGAGCGGCCCTCCCACGTCTTGGGTGTGCGCCAGCGGGATGATCCCGTCGATGCTCGAGAGCCCCTTCGTCGGGCGCAGGCCGACCAGGTTGTTGTGCGACGAGGGGATGCGGATGGATCCGCACGTGTCGCTTCCCCACCCGATCGCAGCGAAGCTCGCGGCGATCGCGGCGCCCGTCCCGCCGCTGGAGCCTCCAGGATTCCTCGTCGGGTCGTACGGATTCAGCGTCTGCCCGCCCAGCGACGCGATCGTGGTGATCCCGTACGCGAGCTCGTGCATGTTCGTCTTGCCGAGGATCACCGCGCCGGCCTCCCGCAGCTTGCGCACCTGGAAGGCGTCGTCGGGCGGAACGACCCAGGCGAGCGCGAGCGAGCCTGCGCTCGTCGGCATGTCGAAGGTGTCGTAGTTGTCCTTGAGCAGAACCGGAATGCCGTGCAGCGGGCCGCGCGGGCCTCGCGCGCGTCGCTCCTCGTCGAGGCGGTGGGCCTCGGAGAGCGCGGCGGGGTTCAGGCGGATGACGGAGTTGAGGCGCGGCCCGGCTCGGTCGTAGGCCTCGATCCGCGCAAGGTAGGCTCGGGTGATGTCCACCGAAGTCGCTCGCCCGGAGTCCATCGCCTGCTGGAGCTCGGAGATCGTCGCCTCCGCGACCTCGATCTGGCCGGTCGCGGGTGCCGGAAGGGCGGCGAGGAGGGCGAGTGCGGCGGCGCGACGCAGTGCCGCAGTGGGGCGACCCCGTGGGTGCACGTTCAGTCGGGGCGGAGCGCGTCGACGAGCTGCACGCGCGTGGCCCTGCGCGCGGGCAGCAGGCACGCCAGGAAGCCGGCCGTCCCGAGCGTCAGCGCGATCGTGACGTACACCACCGGATCGCTCGGCTCCACCTCGAAGAAGACGATACGCATCGGCTGAACCATGAGGGCGCCGAGCGAGAGCCCGATCGCACCTCCGACCGCGAGTTGTCTCATCCCCTTGCCGAGGACGAGGTTGAGGATATTACGCGGTTCGGCCCCCATCGCCATACGCACACCCATCTCCTGCGTGCGGCGGCTGACCGAGAAGGCCATCACGCCGTAGAGCCCCACGGCGGCGAGGAAGAGCGCCACGATCCCGAAAATCGTGAACAGCGACCCGAAGAGCCCGTATCCCCATGTGGCGGATCCCACGGACTCCTGCATCGTCCGCATCCAGTAGAGAGGGAGCGCAGGGTCGATGCGGGACACGACGGCCTGAGCGGTCGGGGCGAACGCGCCGGGGTCGCCGCGGGTGCGCACGACGAGGCTCGCGAAGCGGATGTCTTGGGCCTGCGCGAGTGGGAGGAAGAATTGCTCCGTGGTCTCGGCGCTCTGGCCGAAGCCCGGCCCGCCTCCGCCGATGAAGAGGTCGGGCACGACGCCGACGATCGTCTGGTAGGGCCCGTCCTGCCCGACCCGGAACCGCCGCCCGACGGGAGAGTCGGAGCCGAAGTGGGTGCGCGCGAAGCTCTCGTTGACCAGTGCGACCTCGACCGAGCCGGCCACGTCCTGGTCGGTGAGCGCACGCCCCTCCGTCGGTGCGATCCCGAGCGCCTCGAAGTACGCCGGGGTGATCCACGCCACGTAGGCCAGGGGCTGATCGCGCAGCTCGGGGTACGCGACGCCCTCGAGCCCGATCCGACCCATGCCCGTGCCTGTCGCGGGGAGGCTCGTGCTGAGCGCGACCGTGAGCGCCTCGGGCTCCTCCGCCAGCTCCTGCACGAGCCGGTCGTAGAAGCGCCAGCGGGCCCCGTCGTCCGGGTAGTCGGCCTCGAAGAGGCCGAGCCGCGCCGTGAAGAGTCCCTCCTGATCGAAGCCGAGGTCGAGGCTCCGGAGGTTGACCACGCTCTTGACCATCATGCCGGCGGAGACGAGCAGGGCACACGACAGCGCGATCTCGCCGATGACGAGTGCGGTGCTGAACCGGCCGATGCGCATGCTCGAGGTCCCGCGCGTCTCGTCCTGCAGGATCTCGTGCAGCTTTGCACCCGAGGCCCGCACGGCGGGCACGGTGCCGGCCGCCAGCGCCGCGAACGCCGTGATCCCGAGCGTGAAGGAGAGGGCGGGCGGGTCGATCCGGACGTCGATCCAATAAGGCTTCTCGATGTCCACGATCGCGGCGTTGAAGACCTCGACCCCTACGTAGGCGAGGACGACGCCCACGATCCCCCCGAGCAGCGCGATGAGCCCGGCCTCCATGAGGAGCTGGCGGATGAGCCGGCCTCGCTCCGCGCCGAGCGCGGAGCGCACCGCCACCTCACGAGAGCGTACGACTGCGCGCGCCAGGAGGAGGTTCGCGACGTTGAAGCAGGCGACGAGCAGCACGCCGAAGACCGCGAGCAGCATGATCCAGAGCACGGCTACGATGGCCGGTGGCATCATCGCTTCCGTGTAGGGCTGCACCCAGATCGAGACGCCTTCGTTGGATTCCGGATACTCGGCGGCAATGCGGGCCGCGACCTGGTCGAGCTGCACGTCGGCCTGCTCGATCGAAACACCTTCGAGCAGGCGTCCCACGACGGCGACGCGGCTACCACCGCGCTCCACCTGTAGGGGGTCGATGCCAAGAGGGAGCCAGATGTCTTCGTCGAACGGGAAGTGGAATCCCTCCGGCATGACGCCGACGATCGTGGCCGGGCGGGCGTTCGCGCGGATCGTACGGCCGATCACGCTCGGGTCGCCCGCATAGCGGCTTTGCCAGACGCGATGACTGATGAGCGCGACGGCTTCGCCGAGGCCGGCGTCTTCGCTCGAGTTGAAGACCCGTCCGAGCACCGGCACGCCGTCGACTTGCTCGAAGAGGTTGGCGCTCACGAACGCCCCGTTGTAGCGCTCGGGCGGATTCCCCTCGTCGGCGATGTTGACGGTGCCCTGCGAGAGCGCCGCGAGTCCACGGAAAGCGCTCTGCTCCTCACGGAGGTCGAGGAGGTCCAGGTAGGGGATCGACCCCCCTCTGGAGTTGCGGGAGACGATCTCTTCCGAGATCGACGCCAACCTCGTACCGCGGTCGAAGTCGAGCCCCCGGCCCACCGATCCGTACACGACGCTGAACGTGTGCGTCGTCAGCCCGACTCCGAGCGCGATCGTCAGCACCGCGACGATCGAGAGCGTCGGTGCCTTGAGCAGCATCCGGAGTCCGTACTTGAGATCGGTCAAGAAGGCGTCCATGGGCTCTCCGGGAGTGTCGAGGAGTCTTCTCGGGCCTACGCCCCGGTCACTGGCCCGGTTTCAGGGCCACCTTCGCTCAGCGCAGAGTCTGCTGGAGCCAGCCGCGGGCCGCGACCGCGCCCCGTCTGGCGACCTGACGAGCGGCTTCCGTGCGCGCCTGGCTCTCGCTGGGTCCGCTCACGGCAGGTCCCCTCCCCCCGCCCACGGCGAAGGTGCCCGACTGCACGAGCTCCCGCGTCGAGACGCGGTACATGCGGAGGCCCAGCTGAGCGGAGCCGGAGAAGGTCCCTCCGGCAGCGCGGGTGGCGCTCGTCTCGAGGCCGCCGAGGACGACCAGCTCCGCACGCGTGGGACCCACGAGCTCGGCCAGCTCGGCCACGTCCCCACGGAGCGCTGCGCGGATCGCGCCCTCGTTCTGGCGCGTCAGCCCCAGGCTTCCGGCATCCACGATGCGGACGGGCGTTCCGGTCCCCAGAGACCGCGAGAGCACCTGCTCCACGGCCTGGACTCCCGGCCCTTCGCTGAAGACGAGCACCGCGAGACCGTCGGCGCGAGTAGGCTCCGTCGCCCCCGCCGGCGGAGGCCGGGTCGGCTCGCGGTCGACGGTGGGTGACGTCTCGGGGACTTGGGGCTCCCCTCCACTTCCGTCGCCGACGCGCGCCGTCGAGGCCACGAACACACCCAACAAGGTGAAGCCCACGACGCCCGCGAGCGTGCCGAGGGCGACGGCGCGGCGCGAAGTAGCGTGGCGCCCGCCAACGGCGCCAACCGCCGCTGCCGAGCGCCCACCGACGACCTCGCCCGGGCGGAGGAGGGCGTACAGAGGCATGGGCTCGGGGAGGCCCTTGAGCACGTGCTCACCGGCGGGCGCGACTCGATGGGACGAGCGGTTCCGGATCAGCCGATACACGTCGTCGCTCACGAGTACCTGACCCGGCGCTGCGACCCCCTCGACGCGGGAGGCGATGTTCACGCCGTCGCCGTACACGTCTCCGTCGCCCGCCGCCACGACCTCACCCATGTGCACGCCCACGGAGATCGTGCAGCCATGGGCGCGAGCGACGGGGGACGCCTCGAAGGCGTCGCGGAGCCGCGTGGCACTGTCGAGCGCCCGCGACGTGGAGTCGAAGATCGAAAGGGCGCCGTCACCGAGGAACTTCACGACGCGCCCTTTCTCGCCCACGGCTTCCCGGACGAGTCGCTGGAATTCGTCGACCACCGCGAGCGCGGCGTCTTCGTCGGTCGCCGACAGCTCGGTGTAGCCGACGATGTCGGCGAACCACACTGCGGCGAGCCGGCGGGTACGGCTCTCGGTCACCGAGCCGACTCCGGGCGGGCGCGCGTAAGTGGAGCTCTCATCGACCCAGAAGATGCCTCGGCCGCTTCTGGCGGTGCAACGGTACTCTCTCGGGAGCGGACCGCTCTCCCGAGTGCAGCTCGTCAGCTCCCCAGTGCCTCCACGGGGTTCACGTGCGTCGCGCGGCGTGCCGGGACCGCGCACGCGGCTCCCGCGACCGCCGCGAGGATCAGAGCGACGGCGGCGATGACACCCGGATCGGTCGGGGTCACGCCGAATAGCAACGAGTCGATGAGGCGTGTGAGGAAGTAGCCCGATGCCCCGCCGGCCAGCAGACCGAACGCCGTCACGCCGAGGCCCTGCATGACCACGGAGCGGAAGACGTCACCCGGGTCGGAGCCCATGGCCATCCTGATCCCGATCTCGCGTGTGCGCTGCGACACCGTGTAGGCCAGGGCCCCGTAGATCCCCAGGACCGCGAGAAACAGAGCGACGCCGGCGAAGACGCCGAGCAGCACCAGCGGCACCCGGCGTGACACCAGCGAGTCGTCGATACGCCCCCTCATAGTCTGCACGCCGAAGAACGGCAACTCGGCATCGTGGCTGGCCAAAAGCCTCCTCACCTCGGGTGTCACGGCGCCCGCGTCGTCGGAGCGTGTGCGCACGGCCAAGGTGCCCGAGGCCCTTGGGAGCTGGCGATAGGTGAAGTAGTACGCGCCCACGTGCTCGGAGGCGGGGGTCGTGAGGTCGTTCTGCTTGATGGTCTCCACGACGCCGATCACGGTAAACAGGCGATCCTCGGGCACGGAGTCCACGCCCGGGATCACTCCGAACGCCATGCGGTCTCCGATCGCCCCGCCCTCGGGCCAGTACCGGTCCGCCAACCACTGATCGATCAGCATGACGCGCACCGCCTCGGGACCGTCGGATGCCACGAAGCCGCGTCCCTGTAGGACATCGATCCCCATCGCTTCGAAGTAATCCGGACCCGCGACCGTCATGAACGGCGCGAGGAGCGACTCGCCGGGCGTGGGTTGGTAGCCCTCCGGAACGATCACGCTGGCAGAGTTGTCGTCGGTGAACGGCAGCTGGCTCGTGACCGATGCCGCCTCTACCTGGGGGAGCGCCCGCACGTCCGCGAGGAGCGCATCCCAGAACTGTCGACGAGCGGCGTCGTCCGCGTAACGCGCGGGAGGCAGCGAGACGAATCCGGTAAGGACGTCGTCCGGGTCGAAGCCGGGGTCGACCGCGATCGCAGATCGGAAGCTGGCGAGCATGAGGCCGGCGCCGAGGAGCATCACGAAAGCGAGTGCGACCTGCCCGGCCACCAGTCCGTTTCTCACCGCCACCACACGCCGGCTCGCCGTGCCGGTACGGCCGCCGCTCCGGAACACCGCGGAGAGGTCGCCGCGTACGATCGAAGCCATCGGGATGGCGCCGAAGATCGCTCCGGCCAGGACCGCGATCCCGAGCGCGAAGGCGACGACCGGCAGATCGATGCCGATCTCGTGTCCCCGCGGTAAGTCCGTCGCACCGATCCGCTCTAGGATCCAGAGGGCCCCGGCCCCGACGCCCAGTCCGAGCGTTCCTCCCAGGACCCCGAGCACGACCGACTCGGAGAAGACGGCCGCGGCCACTCGTGCACGTGAGGCTCCCAGGGCGATGCGCGTGGCGACGTCCGTGAGGCGGGACTGGGCTCGGGCCAGCATGAGGTTCGCGATGTTCACGCACCCGATGAGGAGCACGAAGCCTACGCCGGCCCACAGCAAGAAGAGCGCGGGTCGAATGTCACGGACGAGGTCCTGGGCCGCTGGCTCGACGACGGTGGTGTAGCCGGCGTCGTCCAGCAGCTGACGTGCGCCTGGGACGTTCCAGCGCTCGATGAGGGCGTCGTTGAGCGCAAGATTCTGCGCGCGTGCCTGCTCGATCGTCGCTCCCGGCGCGAGCCGGGCGAGGATGTCGTAGTTGTTCGAGTGCCAGTTGTCGAGCGAGCGCTCCTCCTCGCCGAACGCGAGCGGTAGGTAGAGCCGCGCCTCGGGCCTTCCCGGCACGGCAAACCGCTCGTCCATG
>JBFGFY010000119.1:0-9738 GCA_041579355.1 Longimicrobiales bacterium
CCCGCCCGCCCGTCGAGCACGTCCGAGCCCACCGCCTCGTCGAGGTCCCACGCCACGTACCCGGTGAGCTCGAGGCCCGTGCGGGTGCGGAGCGTGCCGTGGAGGCGGCGCTCGAGGGGCCCCGGGACGTCCGACGGCGCGGCATGGAAGTCGATCCTGTCGAGCTCGCGCCAGCGGAGCCGCACTTCTCCGCCGCTCGAGGTCTCGACCACGAGGCCGCGGAAGGCCCGACCGATGTCCGTCGACGCTCCGACGAGGTCGAGCTCCTGGCCGGAGCGGAGCACGAGCGCCACGCGGTTCGGCTGCACGACCGTCAGCGAGCGCAGGTGGCCGAAGCGGATCGCGGCCGCGCTCGTGGGCGGGTCGCCGTCGTCTTCCTCCCAGGAGATGCGGAGCCCGGGCAGGCTGATGCTCCGCTCGAGCTCGCGTCTCCGCCGGAATTCCGCGTCGAGCGCCTCGGCCTCGCGGAGCTTCTCCCACGGAATCTCCTTGCGGCCGTCGAGGAAGTCGGTCCAATGCGTCTCGTTGCGGTCCCAGCGCAAATACCCTTCCAGCCGCTGGCCGTCGGTGGTGAGCACCACACCGTAGATGCGCCCGTCCGGCAGAGACGCCTGCGGCGCGAGGAGCGCAGAGAGGAGAACTGCTACGACACCGTTCGACATGACGGGGCGACTAGGGATGGCGTGGGGCCCGTCTCTCCTACGCCCAGAGACGCGCGGTCGTTTCAAGTCGGGCCGAGGCTCGCCACCCGGCGGCGGCGGGTTAGCTTCCGGCTACGCTACCACGGACCCCGAGCCCGAAAAAGGAACGTGAGCTTCAAGCCCCGCGACTTCCGGCCCGCGCCCTGGGCTCCGGGTCCCCATCTCCAGACGCTGCTCGCCCGTTTGCTCCGGCCGGGCGAGGGCCCCCCGTTGCGCCGAGAGCGGCTCGAAACCCCCGACGGCGACTTCCTCGATCTCGACTGGGGAGAGGACCCGGCCCCCGGAGCACCCGTCGTGCTCGTCATCCACGGCCTGGAGGGGTCGGCGCGGCGGAGCTACATCCTCAACGCGTGCCGGGAGCTCGCCCGCCGGGGGCTCTGGCCCGTCGCGCTCAACCTCAGGGGCTGCAGCGGCGAGCCGAACCGCGCGCTGCACTTCTACCACTCCGGCAAGACCGACGACCCCGCGTTCGTCCTGGAGACGATCCGGGCGCGGTTCCCGGATCGCCGCGTGGGAGCCTTGGGCTTCTCGCTCGGCGGCAACCTGCTCCTCAAGCTGATGGGCGAGCGCGGCGACGGCGGTCGTGGGCTGGTGGACGGCGCGGTCGCCATGTCCGTTCCCTACGACCTCGCCGCCGGATGCGCGCTGCTCGAGCGCTCGCTCATGGGCCGGGCCTACGCTGGCTACTTCCTGCGGATGCTCAAAGAGAAGGTGCGGCTGAAAGCCGACCGGCTGGGGTCCATCCTCGATCTCGAGGCGGTCGCGTCGGCGCGCACGATCTGGGCGTTCGACGACCTCGTGACCGCTCCCTTGCACGGCTTCGCGAGCGCGGCCGACTACTACGAGCAGTCCAGCAGCGCGCGTTATCTCGACTCCATCGAGGCACCGACGCTGTTGCTGCATGCGGTCGACGACCCCTTCCTGCCGCCGGCTTCGATCCCGCGGCGTGAGGCGGACCGGAACGACAGCCTCGAGCTTGCGCTGCACCCGCGCGGGGGCCACGTGGGCTTCCTCGAAGGCACGCCGCGGCAACCCCGGTTCTGGGCCGACGAGGAGGCGGCGCGTTACCTGTCGCTGCACCTCCTGGGCGACTCGGACGCGCGGCGCGCCTCCACTCGCCACGAAGGCACGCATCTTCCTTGACCTGATCCGGCGGTTCTTCTAGGGTTCGCGCCGAAAAAATCGGGCCCGCGCGCTTGCGAGCCCGAAGGACACTCAGGAGCAGGAAACGATGCGAGCCACCGGAACGGTGACGTGGTTCAACGACGCGAAGGGTTTCGGGTTCATCTCCCCCGAGGGGCAGGACCGGGATTGCTTCGTCCATTACTCGGCCATTCAATCCGACGGCTTCCGCAGCCTATCGGAGGGAGACCGCGTCGAGTTCGATCTCGTCGACGGCCCCAAGGGTCCCGCCGCGGAGAACGTCAGCCGGGTCTAGGGAAGGTCCGGCCCGGTCCGCGCGGCCTGGGCGGCGAAGAAGGCCTTGCCGTGCCAGCTCTGGGCGGCGGGCCGCTCGAGCTCCCCCGCCCTCCACTGTCCGACCTTCGTCAGCGACGTATCGAAGACGTGGACCTGCGGGCCGAGAGCCCCCTCCCGCACGAGCGAGCGGAACTCCTTGCGGGTTACGCTGCGCACGTCGCCCTCGGGCGTCCGGTACCAGACCGGCGCGTGATCGACGAGCGCGAGGTCGTGCTCGTGTCCCCACGCGCGCAGGCGGTTCACCAGCGCGTCGATCGAGCAGCCTGAGGGGGCCTCCGCATCGACGTCGACTCCCACGAGGAGGAAGCGTCGGCCCACCAGGTCCCGAGCCGAGGTGAGCGGAGCGCCGTGCGCGCTCCAGGCGGCCAGGAAGTCGTCGACCGCCTCTAGGCACGCCTGCGCCTCGGTATCGTCGAGGTCGCGGCTCGCCGGGAAGACCCAAAGCCGCCCGTGGTCGGGCAGCTCGTCGAAGGTAGCTCTAGGCATCGGCTGCGGCTGCGCTCTCCTCCGCGACCGCCGGGGCGGGCGCGGGCGGGGGTGACTTGTCCAAGAGGATAGCTACCCACTTCAGGTCCTGGGTGTTCTCGAGCCAGATCTTCACGATCACCGTGAGCGGCACCGAGAGGAGCGCTCCGAGCGGGCCCCACGCCCACCCCCAGAAGAGCAATGAGAGGATCACCACGAGCGTCGAGAGACCCAGTCGGCGCCCCATGAGGCTCGGCTCCAGGATGTTGCCGAAGAGGGTGTTCACCAGGACGTAGCCCGCCGCGACGAGGAGGGCGTGTCCCACGGTACCCACGAGGATCAGGCTCAGGAGCACGGCGGGAATGGCCGCCAGGATCGAGCCGACCGTGGGCACGTAGTTCAGCAGAAACGCGATCAGGCCGAGCAGGACTGGAAAGTCGAGGTTCATCACCCACGCCCAGGCGCCGAGCACGACTCCGGTTGCCAGGGAGACCACGGTCTTGATGCCCAGGTACGTCTGGATCTCCGTGGCGATCTTGGTGAGTCGTCCTTCCTTCGACTCCCCGTCGCCAATGATGAAGCGGAATTTCTCGGGAAAGACGGTCGCCTCGCTCAGCATGAAGGCCATGATCAGGAACACCATGAGCGTCGTGCCGAGGAACTGAGCGGCCCGGCCCACGGCGCCCCTCGCCAGGTCGACCACGGCCGCCGGGTCGATGAGGTCGGTCGTGATGTAGTCCACGAGCGTGAGCCCCGTGCGCGCTTCGATGGCGATGAGCCACGTCGTCTGAATGGCCTGGAGCTCCCGCACGTAGAGGCCGAGGCGCGTCTGGAGCTGCGAGACCGACTGGCTCACCACCAGGATCAGCAGCCCGATCACGGCGATGTTCAGGATCACCGGGAGGAGAATGCTGAGCCACGCCGGAACCTTGCGATTCCGGAGCCACAGCATGACCGGAAGGCTCAAGACCGCAAGGAAGAGGGCCAGGACCGACGGGAGCAGGATCGCCGAGGCGTAGCGCAGCCCGTACACCACGACGACCAGGCAGGCCATGATGAAGAGCAGCCGGGCACCCGGATGCTGTTCCGAGCGGTCGAAGATGATCACGTGGGGTCGGGCGAGGGGGCCGTGGGGCCGTAGAGTACCCACGTTCCTGCGGCGTGGCCATAGCTTTCGGTACACGACCCCGGCCGCTCCGGGAGGCACGCGATGGATGATCAGGGGACCGCACCGCCGGTCCGTCCGCCCCAAGACGACCAGGCGCTGCTCGCGCAGTGCCGTGTCGAGACGTTCCGCTCGGGCGGCCCCGGCGGCCAGCACCAGAACGTGACCGAGAGCGGCGTCCGGCTCGTGCATCTTCCAACCGGCATCCGTGTCGTCGCCCGCGAGGAGCGCAGCCAGCACCGCAACCGCGAGGTCGCGCTACGTCGGCTTCGAGAGAAGCTCGAGGAGCGCGCGCGACCCAAGAAAGCGCGGGTCCGCACCAAGGTGTCCAAGGCCGCGAAGCGAAAGCGACTCGAGGCGAAGCGGCGCCGCGGGCGCACGAAGGGGCTCAGGAAGCCGCCCGACCCGGAGGACTGAGCCCTTCACTCCAGCACCACACGGACCGGCTGCAGGTGCTGGGAGTGACGGATCTGGGACCGGTCGAAGACCGCCACCCAGAGAAAGACGTCGCGACCCGCCGCGAAGGCGACGTCGTACCTCGAGCCGGTGTCGAGGAGACGGCGCGCCTCGAGCGTCCAGCGCCCGTCCGCCCAGCGCGCTTCGGCGCGCACGTCCGCGCGATCCCCCTCGAAGGTGCCGTCGATGACGATCCCGGGGAGGACGGTGCCGACCGGGTAGTCGTCGAGCGCCGGGTCGTAGGGGACGACGTCGTCGATGGAGAGGTTCCAGACGCCCGCGTCGTGTGCGGCCGGGTCCAGGTCGACCTCGCCCAGGCGCGTGAGCACGTCGGGGCTCGCGGGTAGGAAGCGCGGGAGCACACGCGCTTCGGAGAGCGGAAGGGCTGCATCCAACGTGACCCAGTTCTGGATGTAGGGGTGGGGCGCGCCGGGCGGGTCCTGCGTGTATCCTCCCGTGTAGCGTGCGCCCGGCTCCACGGGAGGGAGTGGCGGGCCGACGTAGTTGTCGTCGATGAAACCCGGCGTCATTCCCCCGCTGCGCACGCTCTTCCAGTGCCAGAGGTCGACGATCGCGTGGTCCTCGGAGTAGTGCAGGCCACGCGGATTGGGGTAGTGCGGACCGGGGACGAGGTCCGCGCCGAGGTGGACCGTTCCCGAGGCGAGCGCGGGCCGGTACGAGAGCATCGCGGCGAACTTGTCCTCGTAGAAGTCGTTCTCGTCGTTGCGCTCGAGCCCGGTCTGCAGGACGCGCCAACCCGACTCCAGCTTCTGGAGCGGTGTCATCTTCTGACTCCGCTGGGGGTCGTCCCACCGGAAGCGGAAGTAGACGAAGCGCCCGTCGTGCACGGCGCGCACCTCCACCGTCGACTCCCCGCGGGGGAGGTTCGCTCCCCGAGCGGTCCGGATCGTGACGGAGCGGGTGGAGCTCCACACCGGATCGTCCCCCTCCCCCGTCAGCGCGGGCGGTGTCTCGACCCGGGCGACTCGCAGCGTCGGGTGCGAGGTGCGGTAGGTGACGTACGTGGCGCCGAGGAGGAGCAGCGCCGCCATGGTCGCGAGCCCGCCCGCGAGCGCGTGCCGCGGCCGCGGGCTCAGCATCTTCCAGAACCGCCCGACCTTCCACACCGTCACGACGTGCAGGGCCGCGTACGCCACCAGGGCCCACGCCGCCAGGCCGTGCAGGGTCATGACCCACGACGTCCGCAGCCCCAAGGTTACCTCGTGGTAGAGCATCCATCCGGTCACGGCCATGACGCCGATGAGCGTGAAGGCGACCTGAAAGAGCAGTCGGTTGAGCGACGGCCAGAAGGCGGGTCGCTCCGCGGACGGACCCTGTGCCGGCGACCCAGTGAGCGCGCGGAGCTCCGTGCCCTGGAGGCGCACCCGAGGCGCGAGCCGGCTCCGCCACATGAAGATCGCGTAGGCCACCGCGACGAAGGTCACCGCCCAGCTACTGGCGACGTGCAGCTGGATCACCCGCCCCTCGGCGAGCAGCCCGCCGAGGACCCCCAGGAGCGCCCGCGCGGGAGCGCCGGCCAGGCTCCGCAGGTCGTCCGAGGCGATGCGGAGACCCGTGGAGAGGCTCACCCCGAGAGCCAGGACGAGGCTCCAGTGGAGGAGGAAGGTCGGGAGATCGATGCGGGGGCGGCCTCGCCGCCCCGCGGCTTGCTCTGCCATCGGAACCCATCGGCTGGAGCTCGCAATACGAGTGGGCCCGCCAGGGATCGAACCTGGGACCTACCGATTATGAGTCGGCTGCTCTGACCAACTGAGCTACGGGCCCGCGGCGCCCAAGATAGTCGAGGGACGGGACGGGTGGCACCTAGGGAAGCAGAGCTTCCCTAGACCTTCTTCCGCACGTCGCTAGCTTCTTTCCGCCAGCGCCGGCCGCCGTGGACGGCGCACCCGAGCACGTACGAGCGCCCGCGAGCCAGGTGACATGAGAGTCGTGGTGGTCGGTGCCGGGGAGGTGGGGTACCACCTCGCCGAGCGCCTCTCCCGGGAGAACCAGGACGTCGTCGTCATCGAGTCGGACCCCGAACGCGCCGACTTCGCGGGACAGCAGCTCGACGTGATGACGGTCGTCGGGAACGGAGCGTCCCTGCCCGTCCTCGAGAAGGCCCGGGTCAAGGACGCCCAGATCGTGCTCGCGGTGACCAGCCGCGACGAGGTGAACCTGATCGCCTGCCTCGCCGCCAAGCGACTCGGCGTCGAGTATACCGTCGCGCGCATCTCGAACCCCGAGTACTACAGCCGCGGCTCCGTGCTCTCCCGCGAGCAGATGGGGATCGACCTGATGGTCAATCCGGAGCGTGAGTGCGCCCGGGAGACCTTCCAGCTGCTCAAGACCCCCGCCTTCACGGACGTGTCGGACTTCGCGGAGGGGCGCGTGCAGCTCATCGGCCTGAAGGTGAAGGAAGGGGCCCCGGTCGCGGGCCGCACGATCGCGGACCTCAGGGCCGAGGAGCTCGCCGGAGGCTACCACTACGTGACCGCGGCGATCCGCCGGAACGGACAGACTCAGATCCCCACCGCGGAGTCCACGATCGAGGCTGGGGACCAGATCTACCTACTCGCGCCGACGAAGGAGATCCCTGACGTGCCGCCCCTGGCCGGCTATGACCGCTTCCGGCTGAAGCGGGTGATGATCGCCGGCGGAAGCGCCGAGGGCCTCTACCTGGCCGAGCTCCTCGAGGACCACGGCGTCGAGTGCACCGTGATCGACCGGGATCGGCGCCGCTGCCTCGAGCTCGCAGAGCGCCTACCCCGCTCGCTGGTGCTCCACGCCGACGCGACGGACCTCGAGCTGCTCGAGATGGAGGGCGTGAGCGGGATCGACGGGTACGTCGCCGCGACCGGCAACGACGAGACGAACCTGCTCTCGAGCCTGCTCGCCAAGTCCGTCGGAGCCAACAACGTCGTGAGCTTGATTCACAAGTTCGAGTACCTCCAGCTGGTTCCGAAGGTGGGCATCCATGCGAGCGTCTCACCCCGCATCGCAGCGGTGAACGCCATCTTGCGTTACGTCCGTAGGGGGAGGGTCATGACCGTGGCGACGCTCTCCGGCATCGACGCCGAAGCGATCGAGTACGCGGTACACGAGCGGTCGCCGATCGCACACAAAGCGCTTCGTGATGTCGACTTCCCGAAGGAGGGCGTCGTCGGGACGATCCTCCGCGGCGACCAGATCATTCTGCCTCGCGGACAGGACGTGCTCCTGCCCGGGGACGACGTGATCGTCTTCGCGATGCCCGCAGCCATCCCCGAGGTCGAGAAGCTCTTCGCCTGATGTCGCTCCGCAGCGTCTGGAACGTCGTCGGGCTGCTGCAGGTCTTCGTCGCCGCCGCGATGCTCACCGCAGGACTCGTCGCGCTCGGCTATGGCGACGGGGACGCGCGGGGCATCCTGCTCTCTGCCGCCATCACCTTCGTGCTGGGTGCCGGCACGTACCGGCTGACCAAGCTGCCGCGGGGCCGCAGGGATCTGACCACCCGAGAGGGCTTCGCCATCGTGACGATGGCCTGGGCCAGCACGGCCGCGTTCGGGGCCCTCCCCTTCTACCTGACAGGCACGGTCGACGGCCCGGCCCGGGCGCTCTTCGAGTCGATGTCGGGGTTCACGACGACCGGCGCCTCGATATTCAGCGACATCGAATCGCTCCCGCACGGCATCCTGTTCTGGCGGTCGCTGACCCACTGGCTCGGTGGCATGGGGATCATCGTGCTGGTCATCGCGGTGCTCCCCTACCTGGGCGTCGGAGGGATGCAGCTGTTCAAGGCCGAGGTGCCGGGCCCCACCCCCGAGCGGCTCGGCCCCCGCATTACCCAGACGGCGAAGCTGCTCTGGCTCGTCTATGTGGGGCTCACGGCGGCGCAGGCCTTGCTCTACATGCTGGGCGGCATGGGCCCCTTCGACGCGATCAACCACAGCTTCGCCACGCTCGCAACCGGGGGCTTCAGCACGAAGAACGCCTCGTTCGCCGCGTACGACTCGGCGTACCTGCACTGGGTGACGATCCTGTTCATGTACCTGGCGGGCGTGAACTTCACCCTGCACTTCAAGGCGCTCGCGGGGAGGCCCTCGTACTTCCGAGACCACGAGTGGCGCTTCTTCACCGCGATCATCCTCGCGGCGGCGGCGGTCATCGCGGCGGCGAACCTCTGGGGCGGCACGTACTCCTCGCTCGAGCCCGCCCTCCGCGACGGGCTCTTCCAGAGCACGTCCATCGCCACCACGACAGGCTTCGTCAGCGCCGACTACGAGCTTTGGGTGCCCGGCTCGCAGATGGTATTGCTCGCGCTCTTCTTCGTCGGTGGTATGGCGGGCTCCACGGGCGGGGGCATCAAGGCCATGCGGGTGCTCCTGCTGCTCAAGCAGACCGCGAACGAGCTGCGCAGGCACCTGCACCCCCGTGCCGTCCTCCTCACCCGCGTCGGCCGGCAGCCCGTGAAGGAGGACGTGCTCGCGAACGTGGTCGGCTTCGTGATCCTCTACATGCTGCTCTGCCTCGCCGGTGCGCTGCTGTTGGGCCTGCTCGGGAGCGATCCCCTGACGGCCATCGGGGCGAGCATCGCGACGGTCGGCAACGTAGGCCCTGGCTTCGGCTCGGTGGGCGCGGTGGACAACTACGGCTGGATGTCGGGCGCGGAGCTCTCGGTCCTCACGTTCCTGATGCTCGTCGGGCGCCTCGAGATCTACACGGTACTGCTGCTCTTCCATCCCGAGACGTGGAAGTCGCGTAAGTCGTACCACTGAGGAGCCGCAGGCCGGCCCCTAGGCACGGCCGAGCACGACTACTTCGTGCCGAAGAGGCGGTCGCCGGCGTCTCCGAGCCCGGGGAGGATGTAGCCCACGTCGTTGAGCTGTCGATCGAGCGTGGCGGCGAAGATGGGCACCTCGGGGTGGGCCTCCTGCACCGCTCGGACTCCCTCGGGCGCCGCCACCAGGCACATGAAGCTGATCTGCCGTGCGCCCCGACGCTTGAGGCCCGAGATCGTCGCGCTCGCGGAGCCACCGGTCGCGAGCATGGGATCGACCACGATCAGGCGGCGCACGTCGGCAGCCGACGGCACCTTGAAGTAGTACTCCACCGGCTCGAGGGACTCCTCGTCACGCGACATGCCGACGTGCCCCACGCGTGCGCTGGGGATCAGCCGCAGGATTCCCTCGACCATGCCCAGCCCGGCCCTCAGAACCGGGACGATCACGAGCTTCTTGCCCGCGATCCGGTGACCCGTCGTGCGCTCGAGGGGCGTCTCGACCTCGACCACCTCCTCCTCCAGGTCACGGGTGACTTCGTACGCCATGAGGGTCGAGATCTCCTCGACCAGCTCGCGGAACAGCTTCTTCGGCGTGTCGACCGACCGCAGCAGCCGCACCTTGTGGCGTATGAGCGGGTGATCGATGACGGTGAGGTTCTCGAAGTCGGGCATCGTGGCGTCCGGACGGGGTGGCCGAGGAGAGCAACCTA
>JBFGFY010000120.1:0-9597 GCA_041579355.1 Longimicrobiales bacterium
GCTCGAGCGCATGGCCGACTCCCTCGAGACACGCATCGAGGACCTGGAGCGGGCGATCGGGCGCGCTCAAGCGAAGCTGGCGGCGGAGATCACCGAAGGCTCTTCCGCCCTCCTCGGGCGAGTCGGCGCCGGGCGAATGCGGGCGCAGCTGCTGGCGGCACGCTCGCGTGCGGCGGACCTCTTCGCGCGCCTGACGGAGCGGTGGGGGCCACCCGTCCGTCGCACCGCCGTGCGTGTCCGGGCGGCCTCAAGGGCGCGATCGGGTGGATCTCCGGCTGGGTCGCGAAGGGAGCGGCGCTGCTCGGGCGCGAGCCCGCGGCGAAGGTCGCCTCCGCACGCGCGATCCAGACGCTGGCCGAGGTGGAGTCGGTGATCGAGGGGCTGCCGCTCGTCTATCAGCGGCTCTTCACCCTCGATCCTATCTCCGACCCCGCCCTGCTCGCCGGGCGCGACGCACAGCTCGCGAACGCGATGGAGCGCTGGGGGCTGTGGCACCGAGACGAAGGCATTCCGCTCATCGTCCGGGGACGCCAGCGGAGCGGCATCACGAGCTTCCTGCGCGCCTTCGGCAGCGGGATCCAAGCGGACGGCCACACCTGCGTGGCGGTCACGCTGAGCGAGCGGTACGCGGGAGAAGCTCCCTTGGCGCAGCTCCTGACGAGGATGCTCGAGCTTCCCCCGGCGAGCACGCTCGACGAGGTCGCGCGCTCGGTCTTCGCAGCCGAACCGGACAAGCTCCCGGGTGTGGTCACGGTCGACAACCTCGAGCACGTCTATACGCGCGTCCCCAAGGGGACGGACCTGGCGGAGCGCTTGCTTACGCTCATGGCCGAAACCGAGCCCCGCATCTTTTGGGTCGGCGGCGTCACCTCGTCGGCTTGGCAGCTGATCACGACGGCCGAGCCCACGGCGGTTTCCCAAGTGGACGTCATGGACCTTCCGCCGCTCGGCGGCGATGCGGTGCGTGAGGCGATCCTGGCCCGGCACAAGCGCAGCGGCCTGGACGTGCGCTACGAGGAGTCCGTGACCGCAAGCGCCCGGCTGCGCCGGCGCCTCCGCCGCTTCCGCGACAAGAAGGGATTCAAGAAGATGCTCGAGGACGAGTATTTCGAGCAGCTCAACCGCGCCGCGGGCGGATACCTGGGGCTCGCGCTGTTCCTATGGCTCAAGTCGGCGGAGTTCGACCCCGAGGAGGGAGTCGTGATGAAGCTCCCCGAACGGCCCGACTTTTCGGTGCTCGATCAGCTCAGCCTCACGCAGAACTTCACCCTGAAAGCGTTCCTCGAGCACCGCACGCTGTCGCTCGAGGAGCACGACCGGATCTTCCGGCTGCCGAGGCACGAGAGCTTTCAGATCGTCGAGTCGCTTCGGAACCGTCAGCTCATCCAGGAGGTCCCGCGGCCCCGCGACGAGGGTGACGAGCGCTCCGACATCGAGGTCGACCTGCGTTACCGGGTCCGGCCGCTGCTGACCGGCGCGGTCATCGCGCACCTCCAGGGACGTAACATCGTCCACTGAGGGGCGCGAGCCTCTGCCGCCGAGACACGCAAGCCCGGGCCCTCACCCAATCGGCACGCGTATCGTCGTGCGCTGGATCGCCCGATCGCTTCCGACCGATGCGTTCGGCGTCATCGAGTCCGGGCGCTGGAAGAAGTAGCCTCCGACGACCAGGCGTGGCCGCAGGTGGTGCTCCAGGACGACGAGGGAGATCTCCGGCTGGACGGTGTCGACTTCGAGCGTCACGACCAGCCCGGACCCGATCGGAGCTCCCCAATGTGTGAGCGCCCGAACGGGGGTGCTTCCGGACGTCCACCGCGCGTCCCCGACACCGATCAGCGCCCCCGGCGAGCCCGGCGGGAGATACAAGCCCGTCATCTCGCCCACGAGCCCCGGCTCGACCAGGACCTCCACGGTCCGGGTCGGGCCCACGACCGAGGACGACACCACCGAAGCCCGGGGTGCCGCCAGCTCGGTGACCGGCGCCGTCCCGACGATCTCGAACCGCTCGTCCGCGCCGATCAGGAGCACGCCGGGGTCGGTGTCCCCCGTGGCGGGCTCGCCCGCCCACGAGCGCGCCCACTCCTCCCCCGGCCCCGGGACCGTGAGCCACCTCCCTGCCATCGAGCGGACCCGGGAGCTGTCGGAGGCCATCCCCGGAGGCCGCGGCGCCGGAAGCGAACCGCCGACGGGCGCGTCGGCCAGGTACACCAAGGTCGTCGGAAGCGGATGTGCGTCGGGGGCGCGCATCGCGGGCGTCGACAGCCCCACCAGGACCGCCGCCGCCACGAGCACCAAGGTCGGCGTCACCCACCACCGAGGGACCAGCAGGGGATCCATGAGCGGCAACAGCAGGAGGGTCGTGAGCCCCAGAACGGCTCCCAGCGCCGTCGCCTCCCCGAAGGTCCAAGTGGCCGAGACGAGCTCCACGGCCGGCACCGCGAGGGCGAGGGCGACCCCCGTCAGCAGTGCGAGCGCGCCCCACGCCCAAACCGAACGACTCCGGTTCGGCCCCGCGACGATCACCACCACCCCTGCCAGCAGCGCGGCCGCCAGGGGCAGCTGCAGCGCCGGCGCGGCGTCGGGCACCTGCACCGCCACCCAGAGCGAAGAGAGGAGTGGCACGCTGAGCGCCCCGAAGATCAGCTCGTCGCGGCGGGCCCAGCGCTTCACCAGAGCATAGGCGATCGCTGCGCACGCGATCGACAACGCGGCGGCCGCCCACTGATACACCCCGTCCTCGTAGAAGGCGGTCGTCAGCGCACCGTACTCCGGATGCATGGGAGCGGCGAAGTCTCTCAGACCCCGCGCCAGCAGCGCGCCGAGGACCACCACACCCGCCCCGTACACGAGTCCGATGCCGGTCCCGATCCGGGTCGCCCGCCTCCCCCGGAGCACGAGGCCCGCCAGCATCCATAACACCGCGAGGGCAGCCGCGGTCGGCAGGACCCACGCCCGAGGATAATGAACGAGCCCCCACCCCGGCAGCGACAGGTAGACCCGCTCGGTCTCGTCGAGCTGACTGAAATCGATGCCCCCGAGCGATCTCGCGACGGCGAGGAGCTGCCCACCCGCGTGCTGAAGGGTGCGTTCCGAGATTCGCTCTCGGGTGTCCCGAGGCTGGTGCTGCATGGCGGCGTCACCCAAGACGCTCACCGTGAGGCCCGGCCCGCTCGCGAGCAGCGGGTTTGGGGCCGGCTCGACACGAGACCTCAGGCTACGCGCAAGGGAGATCGCCCTCGGTGGTGACACGTCAGACAACGCCGTCACGAGCGGTCTGCTGAGCCCCGTCTCGAAGACCATGGCCGGCCCGGCCACTCCCCGCGCTTCGACGGTGAGAGTCGCCGCCACGTCGGACGCCCACGGATGTCGCCCGACGAACGCGCCCGATCCCAGTCGGCCGAGATCGTCCGCGTCGGTGAACAGGACGATCACGTCGTTGCGGAGCGGCGGTCCGGCCAACAGCGCGCGAACGGCCTCCAGGACGGTGGCGACTCCGATACCATCGTCGCCTGCGCCCGGAGAAAGCGGCGCGCTGTCGTAATGCGCCGCCAGGACGATCGCTCCCGTCTGTGCGCTGCCGGGCACGCGCGCGACGACATTGCGCAGCGAGGCTGCTCGAACCGAGGTCGAGTCGCGCGAGAACGCGGTCGTCTCCTGCAGCTCGGGCTCCAGTCCCAGAGACGCCAGCCGCCGGAGGAGGTATCCCCGCACCCGCTCGTTCTCGGGGGACCCGGTCGGGCGCGGCTGCTGGGCGATCTCGACGAGCTGCACCAGCGCCCGGCCCGACGAGAATGCGCTGTCGGGGGCCGTGACCACGACCTCGCGCGGGAGCCCACGCCAAGCGCTCGAGGCCCACACGGTCGACGAGATCACGAGGACGGTCGCCAGCCAGCGTCGCGTGGCCGGCTGCCAGGGACGACGCGCGGCGGGGGGAGTCGGTGCGCCCGAGCCCTGCCGAGGCCCGTGCTCTCCCGCCTTCGGCGCCACATCGTAGCCGAGCTGGCGAAGATCGTCGTCGCTGAGCCCGAATCCTCTCAGATCCATGACCGACTCAGATCCAGCCCCGCCGGCGGAAGTACCAGATCATCCCGCCGGCCAGCGTGGCCATGGCCAAGAGCAGTCCCGGATAGGCCCAGCGAACACCGAGCTCGGGCATGTACTCGAAGTTCATGCCATAGAGGCCGGCGAAGAACGAGAGCGGAATGAAGATCGTGGCGATGATCGTGAGCACCTTCATGACCTCGTTCATCCGATTGCTCACGCCCGACATGTAGAGGTCCATGGTGCCTGAGAGAACCTCACGCAGAGTCTCGGCGGTGTCGATCACCTGCACGCAGTGATCGTAGACGTCGCGCAGGAAGAGCTGCGTCTCTTCCGTGATGTTCGGGATCTCGCCCCTGTACATCAGCCCGAGGGTCTCACGCAACGGCCAGACCGCCCGCCGCAGGACCATCACCTCCCCCTTGAGATGGTGGATGCGGTGCATGAGCTCGATCGAAGCATCGTCCATGACCTCCTGCTCGATCGCCTCGATGCGGTCGCCGATCTGCTCCAGGATGCGGAAGTAGTTGTCGACGACGGCATCGATGAGCGTGTACGCCAGGTAATCGGTGCCACGGGACCGGATCCGTAGCCTGCCCTGGCGCAGGCGCTCGCGCACCGGCTCGAAGACGTCTCCTGGCCGCTCCTGGAACGAGAAGAGGTAGTTCGGCCCGACGATGAGGCTCAACTGCTCGGTGGAGAGCGAGTCCGTCTCGGGGTCGAAGGACAGCATCTTGAGGATGACGAGAAAGTGGTCTTCGTACTCCTCGACCTTCGGGCGCTGGGTGGTGGACAGCACGTCCTCCATCGCGAGCCGGTGCACCTTGAACCGATCCGACACGGCCTCCGCCACGGCCTCGTCGTGCAGACCGTCGACGTTCACCCACGTGACCGGCGCCTCGACTGCATAGGGGAAGGAGTCCTCGATGCGCTCGAGCTCCCGCTCCACGAGCGATTCGGCGTCGTAGTCGATGAGCGTGATGCGGACGCGCTCCGTCTTCCTCGCTCCGGTGTGCTTAAGCGTGCCCGGCGCGGAGCCAGGAGCCTTGGTCCTGCGCCCCACCAGGCGCGTGACGATGCTCTTCGGCAGCCGGGTGACCCGGTCGAGGGTCCGGTCGGAGGGCGTCGGCTTGGGCGTCATGACCTCATCTAGGGCGTGGGCTCGGATGCCGCGCGGACGGCGCGCCGAGCCACGATGGGCCGGCGGTCGGCTCTTCGCCAGGAAGCCGCACTCCGCGTGAAAGCCCCGCTTCGCTAGAATTCCACCCGTGCACACAGAGCTTACTGTTGAGATCCTCCCGCAACCGACGGACGAGACGTGCGGCCCCGCATGCCTGCACGCCGTATATCGGTTCTTCGAGGATCCCTTGCCCCTCGACCTGGTCGTGGACGAGGTGAGGCGCCTCGGCACGGGCGGCACGCTCGCCGCCTTCCTCGGGCTCCACGCGCTCCACCGCGGTTACCGAGCCACGCTGTATACGTACAACCTGGAGCTCTTCGACCCGACCTGGTTCACGGAGCCCGAGGGCAAGATCGGCGAGAGACTCCAGCAGCAGGCGATGGCCAAAGGAACCAAGAGGCGACTCCAGGCCGCGACCGAGGCGCATCTCGAGTACCTCGATGCCGGGGGAGGCGTCCTCTTCGAGGAGCTCGCTCCTGATCTGATCCGGCGCATCTTGTCGAGGGGCCTGCCCATCATGACCGGCCTCTCCGCCACGTACCTCTACGGCTGCGCTCGCGAGGTGTTCGGATCCGACGGCCGCGCGCGCTATGACTCGATCGCCGGTTACCCGACAGGCCATTTCGTCGTCCTGCATGGCTACGATCCGAGCACGGACTCCGTGCTCGTAGCAGACCCCTTCCACGGCAACCCCCTCTCCGACGGTCACAGCTACCGGGTCGGTATCGTGCGCCTGTTGGGCGCGATCATGCTCGGCGTCCTGTCGTACGACGGCAACCTCCTCGTGATCGAGCGCGACCAGGCTGATTCGTGAAGCCCCTCATCGTCGTCGAAAACACCAAGCGCTGGCCCTTCGAGCTCGAGTCGGTCGAGGTCGTGCCTGCGCGTGAGTACCTCACCGACCCGCGCTACGCCGAGATGCGCGGCACTACGGTCTACAACTTCTGCCGCCGGCTCGGCTACCAGACGCTCGGCTACTACGTGTCGTTGCTGGCGGCGGCACGTGGGCACAGACCCCTCCCCTCGGTCGCGACCACACAGGTCGTGGGCACGGCAGAAGCCGCCGGACACCTACCCCTTCTGCGATCCGCGTTCGAGGAGCTCCAGGACGAGATCCAGCGGCTGCTCTCCCCCCTCAAGGGCGACGACTTCACGCTTTCCATCTACTTCGGCCGTAACCTCGCCAAACGCTACGACAGGCTCGCACGCGCGATCTTCAACCAGTTTCCGGCGCCGCTCATGCGAGCGAGGTTCGAGAGGTCCGAGGGTGAGTGGCGCATGGTCAGCCTCAAGATCGTGGCCGCTTCGGAGGTACCCGAGTCACACCGCGACTTCATCATCGAGAGCGCCGAGACGCACTTCGCGCGGCGACACTCGCGGCCGCGACGCAAGATCTACAAGTACGACCTGGCGATCCTCTGGTCACCGGACGATCCGAACGCGCCGTCGGACGAACGCGCGGTCCGCCGGTTCATCCGGGCCTGCGCCAAGCAGGGGATCCAGGCCGAGGTGATCGAGGCCGAGGACTACGGCCGGATCGGGGAGTACGACGCGCTCTTCATCCGCGAAACGACCGCCGTCGACCACCACACCTACCGCTTCGCCACGCGCGCCGCCGCCGAGGGCCTCGTCGTCATCGACGATCCAGAAGCGATCGTGCGTGCCGCAAACAAGGTCTACCAAGCCGAGATCTTCGCCCGCCACGATATCCCCGCACCGCGAACGCTCGTCGTGCACGGGGGCAACGTCGACGAGCTCGTCGAGCGCGTCGGCCTGCCGTGCGTCCTGAAGAAGCCGGACGGAGCCTTCTCGCTCGGAGTCGTAAAGGTCGAGACGGCAGACGAGGCAGAGGCACGGATCGAGAAGCTGCTGCAGGAGTCGGAGCTCGTAGTGGCTCAGGAGTTCGTTCCCTCCGACTTCGACTGGCGCGTGGGTGTGCTGGATCGGAAGGCGCTCTTCCTGTGCCGCTACCACATGGCCCGCGGCCATTGGCAGATCGTCTCGCGGAAGGGGCGTACCGACCGCTACGGAAAGGTGGAGGCCACTTCCTACGAGGAGGCTCCGCCTGGCTTGATCGACATAGCGGTACGGGCGGCCTCCGTCTTCGGCGACGGCTTCTTCGGCGTGGACGTGAAGGCGGTGAACGGGCGCCTCATGGTCATGGAGGTCAATGACAATCCGAACCTCGAGGCCGACTACGAGGACTCGATCCTGAAGAGCGCGATCTACGACGCGCTCGCGGACTGGTTCCGCAGGCGGCTCGACCGGCGGGGCGAAGGAACGGCGTAGTGTCGGACGAGGGAGGGAAGCCGACCATCCTCGTGCCCCGGTCCCAGCGCCCGGGGCTCTTCGAGGCATACGGGGTCGAGATCGAGCTGATGATCGTCGACGCGGAGACGCTCGACGTGAAGCCGATCTGCGACGACCTCATCGCGGCCGTCGCGGGCCAGCCGGTCTCGGAGGTCGAGCTCGACGACGTCGCCTGGTCCAACGAGCTGACCCTGCACGTCGTCGAGATGAAGACGAACGGGCCCGCGGAGTCGCTCGTCGGCCTCGCGGGTCGCTTCCACGAGAACGTGCTGCTCGCGAGTCGGAAGCTCGAGCCGCTCGGCGCGCGGCTATTGCCCGGGGCGATGCACCCCTGGATGGACCCCGACACGGACACCGAGCTCTGGCCCCACGAGTACACCGAGGTCTACCACACCTTCGACCGGATCTTCGGCTGCTCGGGGCACGGCTGGGCGAACCTGCAGAGCACGCACGTCAACCTGCCCTTTTCTGGGGACGACGAGTTCGCCCGCCTCCACGCGGCGATCCGCCTGGTGCTCCCGCTGATCCCGGCGCTCGCCGCGTCGTCGCCGTTCCGGGACGGACGCCTGGCGCCCGCGCTCGACGGCCGGCTCGCCGCCTACCGGGGCAACTCGAGCCGCGTCCCCTCTGTGTCCGGGCACGTGGTGCCCGAAGCCGTGTTCTCCAGGGCCCAGTACGAGACGGAGATCCTCGGTCGGATCTACGCCGACCTCGCCCCCCACGACCCGGAGGGAGTGCTCCGGCACGAGTGGGCGAACGCCCGCGGTGCCATCGCCCGCTTCGACCGGGGCTCGGTCGAGATCCGCGTCATCGACGCCCAGGAGTGCCCGGCCGCCGATCTCGCCGTGGTAGCGGCGGTTGTGAGCGTGGTGCAGTCACTCGCGACGGGGCGCCTCTCGTCGAGGGACATCCGCGAGGATCCCTCGACCGAGTCGCTCGCCGCGCTGCTCGACGCGGCCGTGCTCGACGCCGACCGCGCGGTGGCGGACGACACGGGCCTGCTTCGGGCCCTCGGGATGTCGGCCCGTCCGGTCGAGCTCGGGGAGCTGTGGAAGAGGCTGCTCGATGCCGATCCCCCGCACGATCCTGAAGGCGAGTGGGCCCGTCCGCTCGATACGATCCTGCGGGAGGGGCCGCTCGCACGACGTATGCTGAAGGCGGCGGGTCCCGCACCAGACCGGGAAGCGCTGCGGGGGGTGGCCGAGCAGCTGGGCCGCTGCCTCCTGAGGAACGAGCCGCTCTCCCCTTGAGTGGCCGCACGGGTTGGGCGCTCGTCGTCACCGCGGAGCACGGAGGCAACGACGTGCCCCGGGACTACCGGCCACTCTTTCGGGGCCACACCCGTTTGCTCGCCTCGCATCGCGGCTGGGACACGGGCACGCTCCACCTCGCCGCGGAACTCGGGCGGCTGCTCGACGCGCCCCTCGTCACGGCGTCGGTGACGCGGCTCCTCGTCGATCTGAACCGCTCCCCGCACAACCCCCGCGTCTTCTCGCCGATCACCCGGACCCTGCCCCACGCCGAGCGGCACGGTCTGTTGGAGCGGTTTCACGCGCCGCACTGGAGCGCGGTGCGTCGCGAGGTGGCGCGAGGTCTGGCCGGCGCGGGTCGGGTGCTCCACCTCGGCGTTCACTCCTTCGCCCCGGTGCTGGACGGGAGCCACCGCAAGGCCGAGCTCGCCCTCCTCTACGACCCGGCTCGTCCGGCCGAGCGGGCTCTGGCGATCGCGTGGATCAGGGGGCTGCGGGCGGAGATGCCCGAGCGCGTGCTGCGCCGGAACGATCCCTATCGGGGCAAGAACGACGGCCTCACGACCGCGCTTCGGCGCGAGCACCCCGACAGCCGCTATCTCGGCATCGAGATCGAGGTGAATCAGAAGCTGTTGGGTCGAGACGGACGCTTCCCCGCGTGGGTGGCGGAGTCGCTCGCTAGGACGGTCGCGGCAGCCCTCCCGGGAAGTGCACGTCGAGCTGCGGGAAGGCGATCGTGATGTCGGCGTCCTTGAGCGCGAACCAGATCGCTTCGTTCAGCTCCGAGCGCATGCGCGGCGATCGCCAGGGATCGCC
>JBFGFY010000121.1:0-9593 GCA_041579355.1 Longimicrobiales bacterium
AGCTTGGTGAGCACGTCGCCGAGGCCGTTCTTCGGGTCGGCGCCGACGCGCTCGAGCTCGTCGGCGTGCCGGTCGAAGACATCCTCGAAGTACGCGCGCACCGCGTGGCCGAAGATGATCGGGTCGGAGACCTTCATCATCGTGGCCTTGAGGTGGAGCGAGAAGAGCACGCCCCGCTCGCGAGCGTCGCGGACCTGCGCACGCAGGAACGCGACGAGCGCACGCCGGCTCATGCGCGTCGCGTCGACCACCTCACCCGCGCTGAGCGAGATTCCCTTCTTGAGCACGGTGACGGAGCCGTCCTCGGCGACGTGCTCGATGCGCGCGGTCGTGGCCGCCGCGAGCGTCACCGACTTCTCGTTGCTGCGGAAGTCACCTTCGGCCATCGCGGCCACGTGCGTGGCCGAGTCGTCGGGCCAGGGACGCATGCGCGCCGGGTTGGCACGCGCGAAGTCCTTCACCGACTTCGGCGCTCGCCGGTCGGAGTTGCCCTGGCGCAGGACGGGGTTCACTGCGCTCCCCTTCACCTGGTCGTAGCGGGCCTGGGCGCTCCTCGCGGCGTCGTCGGCAGGCTCGTCGGGGTAGTCCGGAAGCGCGTAGCCCTTGGCCTGCAGCTCGGCGATGCACGCCTTCAGCTGAGGGATCGAGGCGCTGATGTTCGGGAGCTTGATGATGTTCGCCTCGGGCTTCTCCACGAGGCGGCCGAGCTCGGCGAGGTCGTCCGCGATGCGCTGCTCCGGAGTGAGCGCTTCGGGAAAGACGGCGAGGATGCGCCCCGCGAGCGAGATGTCGCGCGTCTCGACCGGCACACCGGCCGCTCCCGCGAACGCCCGGATGACGGGAAGGAAGGCGTGGGTCGCGAGCGCCGGCGCCTCGTCGGTCCACGTATAGATGATCGGAGGTGACTTGCTCATGTCTGCCGCGGTTCGGTGCCGAGTGGGTGCCCGCGGACCGAGCCCGGGGCGTCACGGAGCGCGACAGTATAGAGCCGAACGGCGCTCCGTCGAAGGTGGTGCTTGGAATTCCCCGGCCGTCTTCAGAGATTCGGGGTCGTCCGCCCTGGGGAGCCACCCGCAGCCCGTCGAGATGCCGTGAACGCCCGCCCGTCCGCCCGGTGCACCCGGCTCCTGCCTCTTCTCGCAGCGTTCGTCGTCGCCTCCGGCCTGGAGGCGCAGGTGAACCCGGAGGCCGCTCGGCCGCCGGAGCCCGGTCCCGCACGAGCCGCTCCGGGCACGGTCGACGGCGTCTACCAGCACGACCTCGCGCCCCGCGCCCAGGCGACCCGGGCCAACGACCCGATCAGCGTCGACGGTCGCCTCGACGAGGAGGTCTGGTCTCGAGCCACACCCATCACCGACTTCCTCCAGTCGATTCCGCTCGAGGGCCAGCCCGGCACGCAGCGCACCGAGGTTCGCATCGCCTACGACGACGACGCGATCTATGTGGGGGCGATGTTCTACGACACCGGCGAGATCACGCCGCGGTTGAGCCGGCGGGACGTGGGACGCGGGGACTTCGACTACTTCGCCGTGCGGATCGACAGCTTCCACGACCACGAGACCTCGTACCAGTTCTTCGTGAACCCCTCGGGGTCGTTCCGCGACGCCGTCTCTTCGGGGGGTGGGGGCGGAGGACGCGGTGGCGGTGGGCGTGGGGGCGGTGGGGGCGACACCTCGTGGGATCCGGTGTGGTCCCGCGGCACTCGCGTGACCGACGAGGGATGGTCGGCGGAGATGCGCATCCCCTTCAGCCAGCTCCGCTTCAGCCGTGAGACCGAGCAGGTCTGGGGAATCCAGGTCGAGCGCTTCATCCACAGGCTCCAGGAACGGACCGTCTTCCCCTTCGTGCCCACGCTCGACCGCGGGGGCGAGGCCCGGTACGGCCACCTCGAGGGCATCGGCGGCATCGAGCCGGGGCGCCGCCTCGAGCTCCTCCCCTACGTGACGGCCAGAGGCGAGTACCTCAATCTCGAGACACCGACCGGGGTGGCCTTCGGCAACCCCTACCGCAGCGGCTCCGACCTTTTCGGCGACGCAGGCGTCGATCTCAAGTACCGGCTCACGTCGAACGTCACGCTCGACGCGACGGTGAACCCCGACTTCGGACAGGTGGAGCTCGACCCGTCGGTCATCAACCTCACCGCATTCGAGACGCGCTTCGAGGAGCGCCGCCCCTTCTTCGTGGAGGGGGCCGACATCTTCAGCTTCGGGGAGGGAGGTCCCGGGGGGAGCACGGGGCGTGCGCCCCAGCTGCTCTACTCTCGCCGCATCGGCCGCGCACCGCAGGGCGCCCTACCGTCCAGCGCGGTGTACTCGGACATGGCGTCGCAGACCACGATCCTCGGCGCGGCGAAGGTGACCGGACGCACGCGCGGCGGCTGGTCGCTCGGGTTCCTCGAGGCCGTGACGGCCGAGGAGACGGCTCGCTACCTGGACGCCTCGCAGGCGCCCGGCGAGAGCGTGGTGGAGCCCACCTCCAACTACCTGGTCGGACGGGTCCGGCGCCAGTTCGGCAACGGCGAGACGCGCGTGGGCCTCA
Organism: Longimicrobiales bacterium; assembly: GCA_041579355.1. GTDB lineage: Bacteria > Gemmatimonadota > Gemmatimonadetes > Longimicrobiales > Gaopeijiaceae > UBA2982. The sequence goes on from JBFGFY010000121.1 coordinate 2,539, forward strand.
TCGGCTCGGCGGTGAACCGGGGGGTCTCGGGGACCGGCCTCGAGGGCCGACTCCATTCGGCGGCGTACGCGGGAGGCTTCGACTTCGCCCACGAGTGGTCGAACCGCACATACCAGATCAGCGGTGTCTTCACCACGAGCTACGTACAGGGTGACGCGGCGGCGATCACACGCACACAGCGAACGTCGACGCACTACTTTCAGCGCCCCGACGCGACGCACCTGGACCTCGACCCCGCGGCGACGTCGCTCGGCGGGTACTTCGGCTTCCTCGACGCGGTCAAGCAGTCGGGGGCCTTCGGCGCGAAGGTCGCCGTCGGCGTCGCGAGCCCCGGGTACGAGGTCAACGACCTGGGCTTCCAGTCCGACGCCGACCGGCTCATCCTCGACACCAACTTCCAGTACACGCAGCCCAACCCGGGCCGGTACCTGCGCAACTGGAACGTTCGGGGGAGCCCGGACGCCGTGTGGAACTATGCCGGCGACCGCGTGCACGGCGAGATCAACGGCAACATCAACGTCCAGCTGCTGAACTACTGGGGCGGTGGAATCCGCCTCGCCTACAACCCGCGCAACGACGACGACCGCCTCACGCGGGGCGGACCCATGGCGCGTAAGCCGAGTCGATTCGGCTGGTCGTTGAGCGTGAACTCGGACTCCCGTCGCAGCGTGGTCGGGCGCTTCGGCTACGACGGGGCGTCGGACGAGGCGGGAGGGTGGTCGCAAGACCTGAGCCTCAACCTCACGGCCAACGCGAGCGAGCAAGTCGAGATCCGGCTCGGACCGAGCCTGTCGCGGCGATACGAGACGGCACAATTCGTGGGTGCGGTCACCGACCCGCTCGCGACGGCGACGTACGGGCGCCGATACGTGTTCGGAGACCTCGACCAGACGACGCTCTCCCTCGACACGCGCGTGAACCTGACGCTCACGCCGACGATCTCGCTCCAGCTCTACGTGGAGCCCTTCATCTCCGTCGGAGACTACAGCGCGCTCAAGGAGTTCGCGCGCCCTCGCGCCTTCGACTTCCTGCGCTACGGGGACGACGTGGGCACGATCACGCAGCAGGCCTCGGGCAACTACACGGTGGACCCGGACGGAACCGGTCCGGCGCCCCAGTTCACGGTCCCGAATCGCGATTTCAGCTACCGCAGCCTGCTCGGCAACGCGGTGCTCCGCTGGGAGTGGAGAGAGGGCTCGACCCTGTACCTGGTGTGGCAGCAGCGGCGCATCAGCTCGCTCACGAACCTGGGACCGACGGGGACCGATCCGTGGGTCGGCGGCTTCGACTTGGGCCGCGACGTGGGGGACATGTTCTCCACGCCGGCCGACAACATCTTCGCGATCAAGATCAACTACTGGATCAATCCCTGAGGAGTCGTGGCGGGCGCTCGCGCGTCCACGGCAGGGGAGATCGCCATGCTCGATTGGCTGACGAAGAAGCTCGACGCCATGCACCGGAAGGTGGATCCGGCCGCGTTCGGCGACCCGCTCGCCCTGGAGGTCGAGTGGAGCCCGCTACGTAGGGGCGGAGCCAACTTCCCCACGCACAAGCTCGTCGAGGTCGGTCCGTACCGCCTCGAGATACGGCCGAGCGCCTCGGGTGCGGTGAAGCGTACGGTCGGCATCGTCCTTCTGATGGCGATCATGATGGGCGCCTTCTTCGGATTCTTCGTCGGGCTCTCCAACCTCGGATTCCCTTTCGTGCTCTTCCTCGGAGGAGTCGTCCTGGCCGGTGCGGTCGCCTCTTTCGGCCTGGGGAGCTGGGTGCAGCGGAGCGGAGCCACTTGCGTCATCGACAAGCGCGAGGGCGTGTTCCGCCGCACGCCGGGTCGGATCAACATGCTGGGTGAGCCTGAGGAGTCGGTTCCGCTGAACCAGGTCCACGCGCTTCAGATCGTGTCCGAGTGGGCCTCGGCCGGACGGGGAAGCGGCCGTGGCGGATCCCACAGGCACAAGAGCTACGAGCTCAACCTCGTCTGCTCCGACGCGAGCCGCGTCAACGTGGTCGACCACTCCGGGGCCGGGAGGGTTCGGGAGCTCGCGGAGCGGCTCGCGAGCTTCTTGGGCGTACCGGTCTGGGACGCTCCGCGCTCGCTCGAAGAGAGCCGTCCGGACGCCCGTTAGGTCGCCTTGCACCCCGAAGGTCTTCGGCGTATCTTCGGAGTTCAGTTTCGGTTTTTGTTCGGGGCACGATCCCCGGTTCCGGTCCAGGGTGTGTGACGGGTGTGGGAGGGGCTCTTCCGGAGCCGGGGATCGTCGTCCCTCGAAGCCAGGAAGGACGTCCCGATCCGCCATGTCCACGCCCCGCTCGCGGCTCCAGAGTGTTCCCACCCACCAAGGCCGAGGGTGGGCCTCCACCAGCAGCGGTGCGTCCGACGAATGGCTGATCACCTCCGCCCCCGATGTCGGCTGGGCGAGCGGACCGGGGGCGGGAACGGCGTTCCTCCCTGCACCCCCCCGCCCCTCCACCGGGAGCCGGCAGGCGCTCTGCCTCTGGCTCCCCACCTTCGAGCTCCGGCTCGAGCTCGTCCGCTCTCCCGGGCTCGACAGCACGTCGGTCGCGCTCCTCTCCCCCGGCGAGAGCACACGCCGCACGATCTGGCAGGTCTCCGAGCGCGCCTACGATGCGGGCGTGCGTCCCGGCCAGCTCGTCTCGCAGGCGGTATCGCTCTGCACCTCGCTCACGCTCCTCGAGCCCGATCCCGCGCACTACGACGCGGCCGTCGACACGATGCTCGAGGTGCTCACCGAGCTCACGCCGGTCCTGGAGCCGGCGGGCCGCGGGCGGGTCTTCCTCGGCATGGACGGCCTCGGCCGTCTCTACGGCTCGCCCCCTCGTCAGGTGGACCGAGCGCTCCGCGCCCTCTTCCGGATCTTCCCCGCCCCGCTGGTCGCTGCGACCCGAGCGGGGATGGCGCCCGGCAAGTTCGGCGCCTGGGTCGCCGCGGCCGCGGCCCGCACGGGGGAGCCGGTGATCGTCCCCGAGGAGCGACTCGTCCCCTTCCTCGGCCGCTGCCCGGTGAACGTGCTGCCTGTCGAAGCGCTCGTCGTCGAGCGCCTCGAGCGCCTCGGCATCCACACGCTCGGCGAGCTCGTCCGCTTCCCCGAGCCCTCGCTCGTGGCACAGTTCGGCGAGGACGGACGCAGCGCGCTCGCCTGGTCGACCGGCCGCCGCGTCGACCCCGTGCGCCCGTGGCACCGCCCCAGGCCGATCCGCGCCTCGCTCGAGTTCTCGACCCCGGTGGGGCTCGTCGAGACGCTCCACGGAGCGCTCGACCGGCTCGTCGAGCGGGCGCTCTCGCGTCCGGCACGGCGGGGCCGGAGCGTCACCGGAGCCCGGCTGGGCGCGCACCTGGAGGGCGGCGGCTCCTGGTTCGTCGAAACGGTGCTGCGCGAGCCCACCGCCTCACGCGAGCGCATCGCCTCGCCACTGCGCGCGAAGATGGCGATCAGCCCGCCCCCGAAGGCCGTGGAGACGCTCCTGTTCGAGCTCACCCACTTCGGCGCGCCCAGCGCGCAGACGGGCCTCTTCGACAGGAAGGACGAGAGCGGTCGCGAGTCGGGCGGGCACGAGCTCGCCCAAGGGGAGGTCCCGCCTTCCCTGCGCGACGCCGTGAAGGAGCTCAAGCTCCGTCTCGGGCATTCACCCCTCTACCGGGTCGTCGAGGTCGACCCGTGGTCGCGCATCCCCGAGCGGCGGCACGCCCTCCTGTGCTTCGACCCGTGAGCTCCGGACCGCACCGCCCCAAGCTCAAGCCGCTCGGCCAGCCCCGCGCCATCACCGTGCGCACGAACGAGAACGGTGCACCCGTGCACGTGCGCCTCCCTGGCAAGACCGCCCGACGGGTCGAGACGGTGCGCGAGCGGTGGCGCATCGACGACGAGTGGTGGCGCGAGACGATCTCTCGTGAGTACTGGGCCGTCGTCCTCGACGACGGGCGCATGCTCACGCTCTACCGGGACCTATCGGACGGGGCGTGGTACACACAGCGCGAGTGAGGTATCCTGCGACCACCGCACCTCACATCCCACAATCACTCAGAGTCCCGCCCCTGCCCTCCCCCCCGCGCATCACCCGCCTCGAGCCCCTCCGGCCGAGAGGCCTGAAGGTCCTCGTCCACCTCGACGGCGGTGATCCCTTCGAGGTCACGCTCGAGGCGCTGGAGCGGTGCAAGCTCGGAGTCGGCGACCAACTCTCCGAGGATGCGCGTAAGGAGCTCGCAGATCTCGACGCCGACGTGCGCGTTCGAGAAAGTGCGCTCCACCTCCTCTCCTACCGGGCTCGCACGCGCAGGGAGCTCCGGACGCGGCTGCGCCAGAAGGGCTTTCCGGTCACACGCATCCGGTCCTGCCTCGACGACCTGGAAGGTAAGGGTCTCCTCGACGACGGAGCGGTGGCGGCGGCGTTCGTGCGCGACCGTCTCCGGCATCGTCCCCGCGGAAGAGCCCGCCTCGTGTCCGAGCTGCGCGCGAAAGGCGTGGAAGCGGACCTCGCCGGAGACACGATCGACCAGGTCTTCGAGGACGAGGACGTGAGCGACTCGGGGCTGGCACGCGAGGCCGCCGAGAGTTGGATGAGCCGCCAGGGAGCCAAGATGGTGCGTGCCCTCCGCGCCGCGGAGCGGTCCCCCGAGCGCGACCGTGCGCGCCGCCGTCTCTACGGCTACCTGGCGCGGCGGGGCTTCCGCGGCGAGGCGCTCGGTGAGGCGATCGCACACGCCGAGCGGATCGCCCGGGAGGGGTGACCGGGGCGCGATCTCGGCGCGCGCCACCGCGCGCCTCAGAGCCGCTTCAGGTACTCGAGCAACGCCCGCTTCTCGAAGTCGGACAACGTGCGGACCTCGTGCCCCGCGTTCGACCGTCCGGGCTCGCGCGTGTCGTAGAGCATCGGTCGCGACCACGGCTCATAGTCGTCCGGGTATCGGTACGTGCCGTCCTCGTCGAGCACGCCGGCGATGCCCATCCGCTCGTAATCGAGCTTGTGCCCGCCCACCCAGAACCGGGCCGGGCGCTGCTCGGCGTTCAGCAAGTGCCAGAGCGTCGGCACCGAGCCGTTGTGGAGGTACGGTGCGGTGGCCCAGACACCCGAGAGGTCGGGCGCGACGTAGCCGCCGGTCGACGCGGCCTCGATCAGTCGCTCGTAGCCGATCTCACCCATGATTCGGAGCGACTCGGCGTCGACCGTCCCCCACCGCACCGTGTCCGTGAGCATCCGGTCCTGCGCCACCACGCGGTTCGGGTGCACCGCGAGGCGCTGCCGCGCGAGCGGTCCCTCGTAGGTGCCGTGACAGTCGGCGCACGCGGTCCGGTACACGTCTCGGCCCTTCTCAGCGAGACGCTCGTCGACCGGCCCCGGGAATGGTGGCGGCTCGAGCTCGTGCACGAACTCCATGACGTCCCGCACGGCCGGCACTTGCCGCCTCGCGGACTCCGGCTGCACACCCTGTGTGCCCGAAACGAAGAGCGATGCGACCCCCGCGAGCGCGTCGAGGTGCGCCGGAGTCACCTCCGCGCGCGACAGTGCCCCGAAGCGATCCACGCCGGGCGGAGCGTATGCGCCGTCGATCAGCAGCGAGCGACGCAGGCTCGTGCCGCTCATCTCGGGCGGAGACGTCCACGCGAGCTCGGTGGGGCGCGCGTCGTGCGCGAGCACACCCACGATGAAGCGCAGCGAGCCGATCCCGTTCAACAGTCCCGGCCCGCCGTTCTCGAACGGTAGGATGCCGCCCAGCCGCTCCCTCCGCCACGCGAGGTGCTCCCGCGCCGACGGGATCACGTGCTTGCGGAGCGTGACGAGCTCCCGCTCGGAGGTCTCGGGGTAGACCGCGCGCACGGTCGCGAGCAGCGTTTCGGGCTCTTCGAGCGCACGGCCGAGGGCCACGACCACGTCGTCCTCGAAGGCGCTCAGGTCGAGGGAGGTGCTCGGCAGGCCGAGCCAGGCCTCGCCGGTCGGCAGGCCATCGGCGCCGTAGAGCGGGCCCGCGTGGCACGTCGCGCAGCCGAAGTTCGCGATCTCGATCTCCACCGCAGGGAATCCCCGCCGGGCCGAACCGGAGACGATCCCGAGCGGACGCTCGAGCCTCGGCTCGGGCCCGCGCCAGTTCGCGATGCGGCGGGGCGTGAGGAAGCCGTACTCCTGCATCGCCCGACGAAGCGTGCCTTCGTCCAGCGCGTCGCCTTGGGCCTCATGGCGTGCGCGCACGAGCGCGGCGGCCGTGAGCTTCCAGGGCGTCGAGTACATGCGGAGCTCGTCCGTGGTGAGGCTCCCGAAGTCGTCGAATACGAAGCGCACCTGCCCGCGCAGGGCACGCGGCGCGTCGTGGAAGGCGCCGCCCTCGTCGAGCGCGGAGAGCCCGGGCGCGTCGGCCTCGGCGTAGCCCCGCAGCGCACGTCCGGGCCAGGAGCACCCGGCTGCGCCCACCAAGAGCGCGACGAGCAACAGAGAGATTCGATGGGTCGGCATGGTCAGATCCTCCGGCGGAAGAGGTTCAAACGATGGAGCTGCCTGGCGCCGAGCTTCTCCATCTGCCGGAGGCTCGGCGCGTTCGAGTCCGAGATCCAGGTGATCCCGAGCTCCTCGTAGCCGGCGCGCCCCAGGCCCGTGAGCGCGGCGTGCAGCGCGATGGCGGCGAGCCCGCGGCCCTGCAGCTCCGGAGCCACCGCGCCGAACACGAGCGAAGCCCGGATGCGGCGGCGGCGGAAGCGCAGGTAGTGCAGCGGGGTCGCCGGCCCGACCCGCGAGCGCGTGGCGCGCAGCAGCGGATTCACGTCGGGCAGGCAGGCGATCACGCCCACGGGCTCACCGTCGAGCATCAACAAGTGGGCGATGCGTGAATCCAGGACCCAGAGCATCTGATCCGCCTGGAAGTCGAACTCGGCGCTCGTGAGCGGCACGAAGTGTGGGTTGCGGTCGAAGGCACGATTGAACAGGCCTCGCACGCGCTCCATCGTCTGCTTGAACCCCCGCCGCCCGATCGGCACGACCTCGAAGCCTGGGTACGCCAGGGTCTCGCGCTGCCGCGGGCCGAGCAGTGCTTCCCGATCGACCGTCCG
>JBFGFY010000122.1:0-9538 GCA_041579355.1 Longimicrobiales bacterium
CCGGTCGGCCACTGGGAGCTCGCTGCGCTCGTCGTCTATATCGATCTGGCGACGGCGCTGGGCGTGCTGGGCGGTATTCAACACCTCTATCGGATCCCCGGCGTCGGGAAGCGGATGGAGCGGGCGCGCACTTCCAGCTCGCGAATGCTCAGGGACCACTCCTGGATGCATCGCATCGCGTTCCTCACGCTGGCCGGCTTCGTGGCGGTGCCGGTCAACGGCACGGGCGCCCTCGTCGGAGCGGTGATGGGGCGCCTCATGGGGCTCTCGCGCATCGCCATCGTGTCGGCCACCGCGTGCGGCTCCGTGCTGGCCTCCGTGACCCTCGCGCTCGCGACCGGCCTTTGGGCCACCCGGATCAATGCACTCGCGGCGCGCCCGCACCTGGGGCTCATCGCCGTCGTGTTTGTCATTGCCCTGACCGCGCTCATCTCGCGGTGGGCGCTCGGCAAGCACGGCCGGACCACGGACGCCACGCCGAGCTGACCGAAGGCGCCTGCGGCGATTCCCTGGCCGGGCCCGGGCCTTGGCCGTAGTCTCCCCCCCTCGATCCACCTCGCAGGAGGCCTCATGTCGGGACCCAGGGGACGCCGGCCGGGCGCGGCGACCACCCCGCCCCACCGCATCCGCCGCTTCGGGACTGGGCTGTTGGCCCTCGGCCTGGCGAGCGGCTGCGGCGCCCCCACCCCTGATGAGACCGCCGACCCCCCGACGCTCTTCGAAGGGGCTCGCCTGGTGGTCGGTGACGGCACCGTACTCGAGCGCGGCGCCTTCCTGGTCGAGGGGAGCCGTATCACGGGCGTCGGGGCCCAGGTGGAAGCCCCCGCCGGCGCGAGGCGCGTCGACCTCACCGGCAAGACCGTGATCCCGGCGATGATCGACGCACACGCGCACCTCGGATACGAGGGCTACACCCGTTGGGGATCGGACGCCTACTCCCGAGAGAACTTGATCGAGCATCTCGAGCGCTACGCATACTACGGATTCGCGGCCGTCTTCTCGGCGGGTACGGACCCTGACGACATGGCACTGGAGCTGCAGCAGGCGCAGGAACGGGGAGAGGTCGGCGGCGCGCGCCTCCTCTTCGCCACCGGCATGGCACCGCCAGGACAGGGGCCGAACAACCAGTTCCTAGAGCACGCCCTCGTGGTCGAGGCGCGCACGGGCATGACGGTGCTGCGCGGCGCTGCGACCCCCGAGCAGGGGAGGGCGGCGGTACGCGACGTGGCCTCGAAAGGCATCCGCTTCATCAAGATCTGGGTGGACGACCGTGGCGGGACACAGGAGAAGCTGCCCCCCGACGTGTACCGGGTGATCATCGACGAAGCTCGCACGCACGGCGTCGCGGTGCTGGTGCACCAGCAGACGACGGCCGACATGCCCCCGCTGCTCGACGCGGGTGTGACCGGATTCCTCCACGGGAGGCTCGGCCCCGACCTGGATGCCGTGCTCGCCGGCCGAATCGCGTCCGCGGGAGCGTTTCTGGTCCCGAACCTGGGACTCGGCGAGCTCCGCTCAGCGCGGGTCGCCGACGACCCCTTCCTCCAGGAGGCGACGCCGCCCTCGGTCGTCGCGCGTCTCGGCTCGGCCTACGACGCCCGCGAAGCGTCGGCGGGTGCGGCGGGCCTCGAGCGACCATCGGCGCGCCCTGCCGACGATCCGCGCGAGCGGCCTCTACGCGACTCCTTCCGGCACCTCCTCGACGCGGGGGTCGACGTCGTGCTCGGCACGGACGCCGGCGCGCTGCCCGATCACTTCTTCGGCTACACCGGGCATCGTGAGCTCGAAATCTTCGTCCGGCTGGGCATGACCCCAGGCCAGGCCATCGTGGCCGCCACGAGCGCGCCTGCCGCCCACTTCGGCCTCGACGACCTCGGTACGCTGGTGCCCGGCAAGAGCGCGGACTTCGTCGTGCTCGACGGGAACCCGCTCTCGAACATCCGCAACACCCAGGCGATCAGCCGGGTCTTCCTCCGGGGGGTCGAGGTCGATCGCACCTGGCTTCGCCGCTCCTTCACCTCGGGTGGCTGACGGTGGTCAACGCTCGACCGGCCCGTCCCTTCCGCCCCCTCCCCGGAACGTGGTAGCGTTGGACGAGGGTCATCCCCAAAATCAGACGGATCTCATGGCGACGAGCACGGAGACAGCGGGCTACCGACTCCTTCGGGAGGTGGAGGAATCGGTCCACCGCAAGGTGGTCGGTCAGGACGAGACCATCCAAGGGCTCCTGATCGCCCTGCTCACCGGCGGTCACGTGCTGCTCGAGGGGCTTCCCGGCCTCGCCAAGACACTCCTCGTGCGCTCGCTCGCCGACGCGCTGCACACCTCGTTCCGGCGAATCCAATTCACGCCGGACCTGCTCCCGGGCGACGTGATCGGGACCCCGGTCTATCACCAGGGCACCGGCGAGTTCCGCGTATACAAGGGACCGGTGTTCGCGAACCTGGTCCTGGCCGACGAGGTCAACCGCGCGCCGCCGAAGGTCCAGTCCGCACTCCTCGAGGCGATGGAGGAGGAGCAGGTCACGATCGACGGCACGACGTACCCCTTGCCTTCTCCTTTCCTCGTCCTCGCCACGCAGAATCCCATCGAGCAGCAAGGGACCTATCCCCTCGCGGAGGCGCAGCTCGACCGCTTCATGATGAAGCTGCGCATCAACTATCCGCGCCGGGAGGAGGAGCGGGAGATCCTCGAGCGGATCGCGCTCAGCCCGGCGGACTCCAACGGTGGGCGGAGCCCGAAGCGCGACGCGAGCGGACTGCTTCCCGATGAGGCCGCGGAGGGCACCGCGAGCGCACCGGCGATCCTCGAGGCGCGCAAGGAGCTCGACGGTGTTCGTGTCGATCGCAAGATCCAGGACTACGTGGTGAGCCTCGTCTTCGCGACGCGTGAGCCCAAGGAGGCCGGGCTCCCCGAGTTCGAGACACTGCTCGAGTTCGGCACGTCGCCCCGCGCGACCATCTTCCTGACGCGGGCGGCGCGCGCCCGCGCCTACCTCGAGGGACGGGACTTCGTGCTCCCCGACGACGTGAAGGCCATCGCGCATCCGGTCCTGCGGCACCGTCTGCGGACGACCTACGAGGCCGACGCCAAGGGGATCGACGCCGATCAGCTGATCGACCGCCTCCTCGACACGGTACCCTCGCCGTAGCAGGAGGGAGCGTGCTCATCGCGGCGTGGAAGCGAGCACTCAGGCGACTGCGCCCTCCGAAGGGCCCGTCCATCTCGCCCGAGACGCTCCGCGAAGTGCGGGGCCTCGAGCTCCGGACTCGTGGACTGGTCGACACGCTCTTCGCCGGCGGTTACGCGTCGATCTTCCACGGCCGCGGCCTCGAGTTCAGCCACGTGCGGAGCTACCAGGTGGGCGACGACGTCCGGGCGATCGACTGGAAGGTCACCGCCCGCAGAGGCTCACCCTTCGTGCGTCAGTTCGTCGAGGAGCGCGACCTGCTCGTCGTGCTCGTGGTGGACGTCTCCGGCTCGAAGCGCTTCGGGCCCGGTGAACGGAGTCCCTCCGAAGTCGCGGCGGAGATCGGCGCGGCACTGGCCTTCGCCGCGGCACGCAACAACGACCGCATCGCCCTGATGCTCGTGAGCGACCGCGTGGAGCGATTCATCCCGCCGGGCTCCGGCCGCCGCCATGTGGTGCGCCTGCTCTCCGAGATGATCACGCACCGGCCGCGAGGGCGCGGCACGGACCTCGGCGCTGCCATGGACCGCCTGAGTAAGCACCGCCGGGACCGGGCCACCGTGTTCGTGATCAGCGACTTCATCCAGAGCGGGCCGGCGTCTCCGTTCCGCAGCGCCCTCCTGCGGCTCGCGCGCGGCAACGACCTGATCGCGATCCGGCTCATCACGGGAGCGACGCTCGAGCTCCCAGCGGTCGGCTGGATCGAAACCACCGATCCGGAGACGGGCCGCCGCGTCATGATCAACGCCAGCCGAAAGAAAGTGCGGGAGCACTACCGGCACAGCGTGCTCCGCGCCCAGGCCGACACCGCGGCGCTCCTCGGCGAGGTGGGAGCCGAGCTCGTGGACGTCAACACCGCCGCCGACCCGATGGCCGTGCTGACGAGCTTCTTCCGCATGCGCCGCGGCACATTCGCATGAGGACGCGAGCGGCCTTCGCAGCGGCGCTCGCCGTCGCGAGCTTCCTGCCTCGGCCCGCGGCGGCCCGGCAGGCCGCGCCGGCCACGCCACCACCCGTGCGCCTCGTCGCATTCACGAACGAGCCGCGCGAGCCCGAGATCGGCGAGGTCTTCGCGCTCAACGTCACGCTCCGCATCGCTCCTGGCGTCGTCGCGTTCCTGCCGGATACCCTGCTTCCGGCGCGTGACGCCGTGAGCGCCGGGTCCGGGCGTTGGGAGCTCGGCATCGCACCCGGGGACTCCGTCGACGTACGCGCGACCTACCCGGTCCTGGGACTCGACCCCGGCGGTGCCCAGCTGCCCTCACTCGAGGTGTGGACTCGGCCGGTGGCTCCGGGAGAGCAGCCCGGGCCCAGGGCCCTGGCGAGCCTCGCAGGCCGCCCGGGGGCCGCATCTCCGGCGGGCGAGCCTCCGGCCCCCGGCCTCGAGCGCACCGTGATCCCGACGGGCGGCGTGCTCATCATGCCGCTACGCGCGATGATCGAGGCCGACGACGGAGGGCTGAGGCCCCGCCCGCCCGCCGACGTCGGCGGCGGATTGTGGAGCGCCTGGCTCGCCGGAGCCGTCGCCCTTCTGCTTGCGGGCGCTGCCGCGCTCCTCTGGCTCTTACGCGGACGGGGGTCCAGTGGGCTCATCCTCGGCCCGCCGCCGCGCAAGGAGGCGCTGTCGGAGCTCGACCGCATCCGCACGCTCGGGTGGCATACCAACGGGCGGGTGGTCGAGTTCTACGACGCCACGACCGGCGTGCTGAGGCGTTTCGCCGATCTCACTGAGGAGGAATGCGGCCGGTACCTCACGAGCACGGAGCTGCTCGGACGGCTCGAAGAGCTCTGGGGCTCGGGGCGTGTGACCGAGCTACGCCACGCGGTCGGCTCCGCCGAGCGGGTGAAGTTCGGCTTCGACCGCCCGGAGGCCGAAGCGGCCGAGAGCGATTGGGCCACGGTGCGCGCCTGGATCGAGGGCCTTCCGGAGGGCCGATGACCTTCGAGTTCACCCGCCCCGACCTGCTCTACCTGCTCGCGCTTCTGCCCGTGTGGGCGCTCCTGGTCTGGCCGTGGTCCGGGCGGGGCGTGCCCTACACGCGGGGAGCGCCCGGCGGACGCAGGCGCATCTGGTCGGCCGGGGGAGCCGCGCTCCTCCTCACGCTACCGCGTATGCTGACCGCGGCTGCGATGGCCTCGCTGGTCGTCGCCCTCGCGGGACCCGAGCTCGTGGAGCCCAGCGAGGACACCCGCCTCGAAGGCGGGAGCATCGGTCTCGTCGTCGACCTCTCGAGTTCCATGCTGGCGGAGGACATGGGCGACGAGAGGAGCCGTCTCTCGGTCGCTCGTGAGGCCGCCGTGCGTTTCGCCCGCCGACGCGTGTACGACGAGCTGAGCCTGGTGGGCTTCGCGAGTGATGCCCTGACCCGCGTGCCGCCCACGACCGACGCAGACCTGATCGTGCAGGGCGTCGAATCGCTCGAGATCCAGCTCGTTCGGGACGGCACCGACATCACGGGCGCGCTTCTGACCACCATCGAGCGGCTGCGCGCCTCCGAGCGCGAACCGAGGGTCGTGGTCCTGCTGACGGACGGCGCGCACAACGGAGCCGAGCTGCCACCGCTCGCCGCCGCCCGGGTGGCCGAGGTCTTCGGCACGCGCGTGCACGCGATCAGCATCGTCGGCAACACCGACGACAGGCGAAGCCTCCCGCTCGGTATCGTGCGCGAGCGCTTCGGGCAGGAGCGTGAGACGGTCCTGCAACAGCTGGCCGCGATCACGGGAGGGCGTTACTTCCGCGCGCTGAGCGCGGCGGCGCTCGACTCGATCTACGACCAGATCGACCGTATCGAGACCCCGGTCCCCCGCAGCATCCCGACCGAAACCCGCACGCCTCTGCGCGCATGGTTCTTCGTGCTCGGGCTCGGGCTGCTGGCCCTCGAAGCCCTTCTGCGTGGCTCCCGGTGGGGGATCGTACATTGACCTGGGTCGACCCCTCCTTGCTCGCGGTGGGCGGCGCGCTCACCCTCCTCGTCCTCGTCGGACTCTGGAGCTACGGGCGCAGGCGGCGCCTCCTCGCCCAGTTCCTCGGCGGGCGACGCGCGATGCGTAGGCTCTCGCGACCGGACTTGTCCCGCTTCGGCCTCAGGCGCTCGCTCCTGCTCGGTCTCGCCGGTGCGGCGCTCACGATCGCCGCTGCGGAGCCCCGCTGGGTGGACGCGCCTCCCCCGCCCCCACTTCCCGTGAAACGCATCGTGCTCGCGATCGACGTCTCGGCGTCGATGCAGGCGGAGGACGAGGCGCCGACCCGACTCGCGCAGGCGGTCGCCAACGCGCACGCTGCGCTCGACTCGCTCGGTCGCCACGAGGTCGGGCTCCTGCTGTTCGCCGGGACGACGTACCCGCTCGCTCCGCCCACGCTCGACCATCAGGCGCTCCGGTATCTGCTGAGTGGCGTCGTGCCGCGCCTCGCGAGCGCACAGGACCCGGGCACGCTCCTCTCGGTCGCGATCGACGAGAGCGTGGCGCTGCTCCTGCGAGACCTCTCCACGATGACGGGAGACCCCGACGTGGTCCCGACTGCGGCTCCCGCGGAGGCCGTGAGCGGCCCGCAGGGGGAGCAGCTCGTCGTGCTGATCACCGACGGTGAATCGGGCGAGCGGGATGCCGTGGTTTTCGAAGCGGTCGAACGGGCGCGAGAGGCGGAGGTCGGCGTCTACACGATCGGCGTCGGCAGGGAGGCCGGAGCCGGGATGACAATGCCCGCCGGGACGTACCAGCTCGGAGGCCCGGTCGTCGACGCGCGTGGCCGGCCGGGCCGGTCCAGGCTCCGCGAGCCGCTCCTCCGACAGATCGCCTCGGACGGTGGGGGGGCCTACGCGCACGGGGCGGAGGAGCCCGACGTCGGCGCGCTCCGCGTGGCGCTCGCGGACACGGGACCCGAGCCGGAACCGACGCTCGAGGCGGCGCCGTCGTGGGCGCAATACGACGTGCCCTTCGTCCTCGGTGCAGCCGCGCTCGCCCTGATCCTCCTCGAGAGCCTGCTGGGGATGAGCCTCCCGGTGGTCCGTGCCGTCCGTGCCAGGGAGGCCGCATGACCGGGCGCGCGAGCCGCAGCCCGTGGGCGCTCGGCACGGTGGCGGCGGCCGTCGTGCTCGTGCCCCTCCTCGTGCGCCAGGAGCTGCGCAGCATGGAGCGCGGGAACCGGCTGTATCGCGGAGGGGATGCGGTCGCCGCCGCCGGTGTCTACGGGCGCGCGATCGGGCGGAGCGTCGAGTCCGACGAAGCCTACAACCTCGGCACCGCGCTCCTGGGCTTCGAGGGGGACTCGGCGCAGCCGCTGCTCGAGCGGGCCGCGGCCGCGGAGGACCTCCACACAGCGCAACGGGGCTCCTACAATCTCGGGTACCGGCACCTCGTCCGCACGGAGGCTCCCGTCACACCGGACACGATGCAGGCTGCCCTCGAGGCCGCGATCGCGAGCTTCCGGACCGCGCTACGCCTCGATCCGACCGACCAGGACGCTCGCTGGAACCTCGCGCTCGCGGTCCGGCGACGGGACGCGCTGCTCCCTCCCGGGGAGGAGACCGGGGAGGAGGGCGGCAGCGAGAGCGACGACGAGGTGCCGACCGAAGATGCGCAGCTCGCACGCTCGGACGAGGCCCCCGCCGAGTCGGGCCCCGAGCCCGAGGACCCGCGACCGACGGACGACAGCGGTCAACGCATCGGACCCCGGGAGGGCGCTCGCGAGGCGTGGGCCATGCAGGACCCCGGCCCGCTCACCACCCAGCGTGCGCTCGACCTCCTCGCCACGGTGAGCGACAGCCCAGAGGATCTCATGAAGGGCATCCTCTGGTCGCACCGCCCCGATATCGCCTGGTGGAGCGGCCAACCCTACCCGGGCGGAGCCTGGTAGCGCGCAGCCCTCAGCGAAGTCCGAAGTCGCGCAGTCGGTGCCTGAACCAGTAGTACTCGTTCACCGCCCGGTCGTCCGTCAGCGCAGGCATGTGCGGGGCTGCCTCGATCAACTCCTCGACGGACACCTCTGCGTTCAACGTGACCGCGAACTGGTGCACGGCGGTGTCGTGGGGGCCCCATTCGACCAAGTCCGCCACCGCTTCGGGCGGCGTGCGGGCCGCGAGCGCCTCGGGCGAGGCGTCGGGGATCGGCTCCATGCTCGCCAGGAAGTGCAGTCCCTGCCCGCGGAACGAGCCGAAAGCCCTCACGTGTGGGAAGGACTCGACCAGGGCCCGAGCCACCGAGGCGCGTGCCTCGTGGTCACCGCCGTCGGACAGCCATTGCTGCAGGATACCCCCCGGGCGCAGGCGTCGCTTCACGATGTCGTAGAAGTCCTTCGAGTACAGCAGGCTGCTGCCCGCTGCGCCGATCGGCGGCGGCGGGTCCACGACCACTACGTCGTACTCGTCTACGGAGCGCTCCAGTAGGCGTCGTCCATCGTCGATGACGATCCGGGACCTTGGTGACGCCAGCAGCATCTCGGCGTCCTGGTGGTAGTAGTCGAAGAGCTCTACGACGCTCGGCACGAGCTCGACAGCCGAAGCCTGAACGCCCCAAGCGTGGAGCGACCGGAACGAGGTACCCATCCCGAACGCGACGATGATCCCGTCCCGCGGCGGCCTGGGGAGAAACGCGAGGGGGAGATGGGTCATCATCTTCGTCTCGGGCGTCAGCTCCGTCATGCCCACTCCGTTCACCAGCAGTCGCTTGCCGAACCCTTCGCCGGTCGCGATGACGACCGCCGTCGCGTCGCGCCGCAGCGCCCCCACCTCCACGCTGTCCTCGAAGTTTTCGGACAGCGTGACCACGGCCACCGATGCGGCCACGAGCGAGAGGAGCTCTCTGCCCCCGACGTACCTCGGTCGGCGCGCGAGCCCGAGCGCGGCGGGCCTGAGCACCACGATCAGCGCGATGACCAGGAGCGGCAGAGACAGGAGCACGAGGGCGGCACGCTCGCTCACAGCCGGAAGGAGCACGAAACCCGCCAGCAGAGGACCGATCACCGACCCGAGCACATTGATGGCGTAGGCGTCGCCGGCACGATGGGGGTCGCCACCCGACCAACGATCGACGAGCATCGGCGTGAGAAACCCGACCGCCGCGCTGAAGGCTCCGACACCGATCCAGACTCGGAGGAAGGACCAGACGTGCACGCCCGTGGGAAACGGGAGCCGCGGGTCAGCCGTGACCAGGGGGAGCAGCCCCAGGAAGGCAAGCGACATCCAAAGCAATCCGGTCGACTCCGGGTCACCACCTCGGATCCACCGACGGTAGGCCCGAGACCCGAGGTACGTCGCCACGAGGTAGGCCGCCAGGATGGTCGCGAACGCGTAGATGACCGTGCCGAGGTAGGGTGTGAACTGGCGGATCCACACTACTTCCATGGCGAGG
>JBFGFY010000123.1:0-9528 GCA_041579355.1 Longimicrobiales bacterium
CGGACTTCCACCTGGCCGCGATTCTCTCGGCGGTGGGCGAGCGCGACCCGCGGCTCGCGTGGCACATCAACATGTCGAGCCTAGAGGCGGCGCTGGAGGTCTCGCGCGAGCAGGGGTGCGCGCTCTTCGTGCCCAGCTCGATCGGCGCGTTCGGTGCGAACACACCCAAGGACCCGACTCCGCAAGACACGATCATGCGGCCGCAGACGATGTACGGCATCACCAAGCTCGCTGGCGAGCTTCTCTGCGACTACTACCATGCGCACTTCGGGGTCGACACCCGCGGAATCCGCTTTCCCGGGATCGTATCGTACGGCGCCCCTCCCGGAGGCGGCACGACGGACTGGGCCGTCGACATCTTTCACAAGGCCGTGCGGCACGGGCGGTTCACGTGCTTTCTGCGTGCCGACTCGCAGCTCGACTTCCTGTACATGCCGGATGCGGTCCACGCCGCGATCTCGCTCATGGAGGCCGACGGCGGCTGCCTCGTCCACCGGAACGCCTTCAACGTGACGGCGATGCAGCTCTCCCCGGAGTCCCTCGCGGCGGAGATCCGCGAGCACGTGCCGGGCTTCTCCATCGAGTACGACGTGGATCCGGTCCGCCAGGCGATTGCGGACTCCTGGCCGCGACGGGTCGATGACGGTGCTGCGCGGAGGGAGTGGGGCTGGAAGCCCTCGTTCGACGCCGCGGCGATGACTGCCGACATGCTCGAGCACGTCGGCGGCGACTGAGAGGGAAGATGCCGATCGACCGACTCGACGAGGTGCTCCGGTCCCACGTCGCCTCGCTCGAGGAAGCGGGCACCGCCAAAGGAGCCGAGGCCGTCGTCGTCGCGGTGAAGCCCGCCGCGGGAGACCGGGGCCCCCGCTTCCTGCTCGACGGCGAGGGGGACAAAGAGTTCCTGCGCATGAACTCCAACTCCTACCTCGGCCTCGGGCTCCATCCGCAGGTCGTACGGGCCGAGGAGGAGGCGACGCAGGTCTTCGGGGCGGGCCCTGGCGCCGTGCGGTTCATCTCGGGCACGTACCGCGCCCACGTGGATCTAGAACGGGAGCTCGCAGCGTTCCACGGTCGCGAGGACGCGATGATCTTCTCCTCCGCGTACGCCACGGTGGTGTCGACGATCACGCCACTCGTCTCACCCGACACCGTGCTGATCTCGGACGAGCTCAACCACAACTGCATCATCAACGCGATGCGGCTCGCCCGGCCGGCCGGCAAGGCGATCTATCCGCACAACGACGTCGATGCTCTCCGCGCGGCGCTCGAGGAGTGGAAAGGGAAGGCGCGGCGCGCGCTCGTCGTGACGGACGGGATCTTCTCCATGCGCGGCGATCACGCGCCGCTCGCGGAGATTCTCGAGCTTTGCCGGGAGCACGACGCCCACTACCCCGAGAACGTGGTCTGCATCGTGGACGACTCGCACGGCGTGGGCGCGTTCGGCGCGACCGGGCGCGGCACCGAGGAGTACACCCGCAGCGGGCCGGCCGACGTCCTGGTGGGCACGCTCGGCAAGGCGTTCGGCGTGAACGGTGGCTACGTGGCGGCCAATGCCGCGACCATCCGGTTCCTGCGCGAGTCGTCACAGATGTACATCTACTCGAACCCGATCACGGTGGGGGAGGCAGCTGCCGCGCTCACCTCCCTGCGCATCGTCTCGAGCGCCGAGGGGCAGCGCCTGCTCGACAAGCTGCGTGCCCTCACGCGGCGCTTCGAGGTGGGCCTCGGCCGCATAGGGATCGAAACGATCCCGGGGGAGCACCCCGTGGTGCCGCTCATGATTCGCGACACGGCGCGCACGCGAGCGCTCGTCGGCTACCTGCGCGACAACGGCGTGCTGGTGACGGGGCTCACCTACCCGGTCGTCCCCAAGGGCGACGAGGAGATCCGGGCGCAGGTCAACGCCGACCACACGGAGGCCGACATCGATCACGTGCTCAGCCTCCTGGAGGCCTACCCGGGCTGAACTCGCCGGCTACGGCGCGAGACCGATCGCGGCCATGCCGGCGCGCACGACCTGCGCGTCCTCCGAGCCGCGGGCTCCACTCGCGCTCATCGCGCCGATGATGGCACCGCCCCGACGCAGGGGGTAGCCGCCCTCGAAGGTGACCCCGTTCGGGATCGAGTCGACGCGCCCGGCCGCGACGGCCTGACCGTAGTCTCCCGTCGCCATCCGCGCCGCGAGCGCCGTGTGCACCTTACGCGTCGCGATCTCGTGGGTGCGTGGGGACGCACCCGTCATGCGGCGCAAGGCGAGCGGGACACCGTCCGCGTCCGCGATGAGGATCGTGAGGTTCCATCCGTTCCGCCGGGCCTCGGCCTCGGCGGCGTCCATGGCGGTGCGGGCCTCCTCGTACGTCAGGGCCTGGGCGTGGGCGAAAGCGGGTCGCAGCGCCGGCAGCGCGAGTGCGACCAGCGCGAGCGGCACGAATGTGCGGGTCCTCAACGTCCGTTCCTCCTTTTTCTCGATGTGTGGGTCACATGCTCGACCCCCATGAACCCTCGATTGTTGAGGCTCCACCGGCATTCCCGTAGGACGGCGGCCGCCGCCGGAGGCCGCCGGTACGGAACCTGCATCCGGTCGAGGGAGGCAGATCATCCACTCACCTGGGGGGGCTGGGGACATGGCGCTGCTTTCGAAGGATCGTGACACCGACCGGACAGGCGCGCGCAACGAGCCGTCGGCGAATGGGGACCTCTCGGTCATCTCCAAGGGGATGCGCGTGGAGGGAGACATCCGGTCGAGCGGCCGCGTCCGCATCGACGGCTCGGTCTCGGGGAGCGTGAATGCCCGCAGCGTCGAGCTGACGAGCTCCGGCGCGGTGGACGGCGACATCCTCGCGGTCTCCGCGGAAGGCGCGGAAGCTTTCGTGATCGACGGGACCGTGAAGGGAACGGTGCGCGCGCCGGTCATCGAGATCGGCGAGAAAGGTGCGGTGCTGAGCGGCGTCGAGACCGACCACGCCACGGTTCGCGGGCGGATCCAGGGCGGCATTCGCGCACGGACGCGCCTCGCCCTGACGGCGACCGCTGTGGTGGAGGGAGACATAGACGCTCGCCGACTCGCGCTCCAGGAGGGCGGCCAGGTCAACGGCAACATCCGCATCGGTGACCGTGCCGCGCTCGAGGAGAAGGGCGCGGGCTCGTTGGAAGTGAAGCCCCGATCGATGCCGAAGGCGTCGCCGGAGCTGAAGGTCAGCCAGGCGCGGCAGACGGCCTAGCCGTCAGCGGCGGCCGCCGACGGGCGAGCCGCGGACGTGTGGAGTGCGGGGTGGCGAGGGACCTCGGAGCGTGACACGCTTGATCCATCCGCGCCTCTCGCGAACCCGGAGGTCCCGATGCGGCGCCGTGGGCTTGCCACCCCTCTCCTCACGTTGCTCGCCTCCTGCCAGGCCGCGGCGCCCGACTTCGCCGCGGTCTTCGGTGGTACGGGAGGCCGCTGGGTCGACCTCACACACGCGTTCTCCGAGTCGACGATCTACTGGCCGACGGACACGGCGGGCTTCGAGCTGGAGGAGCTCGCGTACGGCCCCTCGGACGGCGGCTGGTTCTACGCCTCGTACGCGTTCCGCTCCGCGGAGCACGGCGGCACCCACCTCGACGCACCGGTGCACTTCGCCGAGGGACGCCTCACCACCGACCGGATCCCGCTCTCGGGGCTCATCGGGCCGGCGGCCGTGGTCGACGTCTCCGCGCGGGCCACGCCCGACTACCTGGTTACGGTCGAGGACCTCACGGCGTGGGAGGCCGAGCACGGCGAGCTGCCGGACGGAGGCATGCTGCTCGTACGCACGGGCTGGGGCGCCCGTTGGAACGACCGCACGGCGTACCTGGGCACCTCGCGGACCGGGCCCGAGGCGGTCGCGGAGCTGCGCTTTCCGGGGATCGGGGAGGAGGCGGCGCGTTGGCTCGTGGAGAACCGTGGGATCGTAGGCGTGGGCATCGACACGCCGAGCATCGACCGCGGCCAGTCCACCGACTTCCGCGCGCACGTGATCCTCTACGCCGAGAACATCTCGGGCTTCGAGAACGTGGCGAACCTCGAGATGCTCCCCGAGACGGGCAGCTACGTCGTGGCGCTCCCCATGAAGATCGAGGGTGGGAGCGGCGGGCCGCTCCGGATCGTGGCGTTCGTGCCGAACCGAGCCGGGTCGTAGCGCGGAGCGTCCATGTAGTCGCTTCGGGGACACGGACGACGACCCGGATACTCGAGGTCCGTGACTTGCCCGGCCGGATCACGCCCGTCATCCTGCCCGGAGCCCGCCTCAGGACGACTCCAGCCCACGCTTCGCCCATGCGCGCACGCTTCCGCACCCTGATCCTCGCCACTCTCCTCGCCGCCGGCGCACACTCCGCGCTGCTCGCACAGGCAGATCCCCGCCTGGAGCGTCTCAAGGGGGAGGCGCTCCAGATGGTCGAGTCCCGCTCGAAGATGGTCCAGGAGATCGTCGACATGGTCTTCTCGTTCGGGGAGCTGGGCTTCCAGGAGTTCGAGACGCAGCGCTACCTCACAGGCATCCTCCGCGACCATGGATTCCAGATCGAGCTGGGCGTGGTCGACATGCCGAGCGCGTGGACGGCCCGCTGGTCGAACGGCACCGGGCGGCCGGTGATCGCGCTCGGCTCGGACGTCGACGGGATCCCGCAGTCGAACCAGAAGCCGGGTGTCGCCTACCGTGACCCGCTCCTCTCCATGGCTCCCGGGCACGGGGAGGGGCACAACTCGGGTCAGGCGGTCAACATCGTGGCGGCGATCGCGGTGAAGGAGCTCATGCAGCGCGAGAACATCAGCGGGACGCTCCTCCTCTGGCCGGGCATCGCCGAGGAGCAGCTCGGATCGAAGGCGTTCTTCGTGCGCGACGGCCTCTTCGACGGCGTCGACGTGAACATCTTCACCCACGTCGACGACGAGTTCAACGTCGCGTGGGGACAGCGCGGCGGAAACGCGCTCGTCTCGGCGCTGTTCCGCTTCACCGGTGAAACGGCGCACTCGGCCGGCGCCCCATGGCGCGGACGGTCAGCGCTCGACGCCGTCATGCTCATGGCGCAGGCGTGGGAGTTCAAGCGCGAGCACCTCCGGCCGCCCGAGCGCTCCCACTACGTGATCGTCGACGGGGGCGACCAGCCCAACGTGGTGCCGCAGACCGCGACGATCTGGTTCTACTTCCGCGAGGTGGACTACGAGCGGACGATGGAGATGTACGAGGCGGCCAAGCTGATGGCGCAGGGGGCGGCGCTGATGACGGGCACCGAGGTCGACACCATACAGACGATCGGGTCCGCGTGGCCGCAGCACTTCAATCGGCCGGTCGCGGAGGCCGTCCACCGCAACATCCAGCGCATCGGCTATCCGGAGTGGACGGACGACGACCAGCTTTTCGCCCGCGCGTACCAGCGCGAGCTGGGGCAACGGGAGCGCGGGCTCACGACCGAGGTGGGTGAGCTCGGCGGGCCGGTCGACATCAGCCGCTCGCTCGGCGGCGGCTCCGACGACATCGGCGACGTCTCGTGGAACATGCCGACCGTGAGCTTGCGCTATCCCGCCAACATGCCGGGTGGCCCGGGTCACAACTGGGCGAACGCCATCGCCATGGCCACGCCGGTCGCACACAAGGGGTCCCTGGCCGGCGCCAAGGTCCAGGCGCTCAACCTTCTCGACCTCTTCCTGGACGGTCGGACGGTGCAGGCCGCGTGGGACTATTTCAACAACGTGCAGACGGCCGAGATGACGTACACGCCCTTCATCAGCCCGACCGACCAGCCCGCGATCTTCCTGAACGAGGGGATCATGGCGGAGTGGCGGGAGCGGATGCGCCCTTACTACTACGACCCGTCGCGCTACGACACCTATCTCGAGCAGCTCGGGATCGAGTATCCGACCGTGCGCCGGCCCATCAGCTAGGGCCGGCCGATCGACGCCGGGATCGGGGGAGGGCCGGTCGTGGCGGCGTGGGTGCCCGACCTGTCCGTGCGCCGGCGCGAGCCCGAGCTCATGGACACGCTTGGACTCGACCCCGCTCTGCACGAGCAGGCGCTCGACGCGCTGGCGCGGGTCAATCGGGTCTCTCTCGCTTCGGCGCGGGCGTGGCGGGAGCTCGAGCGCCTGGCACGCGACGGGCGGCGCCCGCTGCGCGTGCTCGACGTGGCGTGCGGGGGAGGCGACGTGATCGTCGACTTGGCCGCGCGCGCGCGGCGCCAGGACCTTCCCGTCGAGCTCACCGGCATCGACGTGAGCCCGGTCGCGATCGACCGGGCTCGACGCCGGGCCCGCCAAAGGCTCGGTGACGAGCGCTCTGCCGCGAGCGTCCGCTTCCACGAGATCGACGCGTTCGCCGGCCCGGTCGCTGGCGCCGACCTCGTGCTCTGCACGCTCTTCCTCCACCACCTCTCCCAGGCGGACGCGGTCCGCCTGCTGCGGTCGCTGGCCCAGGCGTCCGAGCGTGTGCTGCTCCTCCAGGATCTTCGTCGCACTTCGGTGGGCTACGCGCTCGCGTGGCTCGGCCTGCACGTGCTCACGCGCTCCCCCGTCGCGCGCTCGGACGGTCTGACCTCGGTTCGCTCCGCGTTCACGCTCGCCGAGGTCCGTCGCCTCGCGTCCGAGGCGGGGCTCGCCCACGTGGAGCTCGAGACGTGCTGGCCGCAGCGCTTCACGCTCCGCTGGGAGCGGGTGGACCCGTGAGGGGCTCCGCGACCTGGGACGTGGCCGTGGTGGGAGCGGGTCCGGCGGGGTCGCTGTCCGCCTACGAGGCGGCGCGCCTCGGCGCTTCGGTCGTGCTGCTCGAGCGCTCGATCTTTCCGCGCTGGAAGGTATGCGGCGCCTGCCTGAGCCCCGGTGCGCTCCAGGTTCTCGGGTGCGCGGGGCTCGGAGGCCTCGTGGCCCGCCACGGTGGCGTGCCGCTGCAGCGCCTCCACCTGCGCGCCCCCGGGAGCTCCGCTCCCGTGGCCCTTCGCGGGTCGGCGGCTTTGTCGCGGGCGGCCTTCGACGCGGCTCTCGCTCGAGCCGCCGAGTCGGCGGGGGCTCGCTTCCACGAGGGCGTGCGCGTCCTTTCCTGCGAGCGGGCGGGGGAAGAGCGACATCTCCGGGTCCTGGGCGGCGGTGGGGAGGAGGTGCTGCGGGCCCGTGTCGTGATCGACGCCACCGGGCTCGGGGCCGGCCTCGTGAGCGGCGAGGAGCGGATGCGCTCCGCGGCCCGCCGCTCCCGCCTCGGCATCGGCGCCGTCTTCACCGCCCCGACGTACCCGGTCGGAGCGGGCGAGCTGCACATGGCGGTCGGGCGCCGTGGGTACGTTGGGCTCGTTCGCGTCGAGGACGGCACGCTCACCGTCGCGGCGGCGCTCGACCCGCAGGCGCTCCGGGGGACCGCGCCGGCTGCGGCCGTGAACCAGGTTCTCGCCGAAGTCGGCCTGCCGGCCCTCCCCGCGGCGGCGGCCTGCGGCTGGCAGGGCACGCCACTCCTGACCCGAACGGGAGGTCCGGTCGGGGCCGAGCGGCTCTTCCGCGTCGGGGACGCAGCCGGCTACGTGGAGCCGTTCACGGGGGAGGGGATCACGTGGGGCCTCTCGGCGGGCCGGGCCGTCGCGCCGCTCGCGGTGGCGGCCGCGGAGCGTTGGCGCCCCGAGCTGCTCGAGCGGTGGCGCGCGCACCGTGCCCGCTCCGTTGCGCCGGCGCAGCGCCTCTGCCGCGCACTGGCGTGGGGACTGCGCCGGCCCGCGCTCGTGCGCGCGGCCGTGGCGGCCCTGGGCGTCGCACCGGCCGTCGCGCGGCCCTTCGTCGCACGGGCGGCGAGGCCTCCGGCAGGGTGGCGGCGGGAAGGCGAGGTGCACCCGTGAGCCTCCAGCTGGCGGGCTTCGGCACGGCGCTTCCTCCTCACCGGTTCGGACAGGACGAGCTCGCGCAGCTGCACGCGAGCTTCTGCAGCATCGACGCCGAGCGGGACCGCATCCTCAAGGTGCTCTATCGCCGCTCCGGCGTGCGGACGCGCGGGAGCGTGATCCTCGAGCGCGACGACGGTCCCCTCGGGGCGCGCCAGTCGTTCTACCGCCCGGCGAGCGACGAAGCCGATCGGGGGCCCGCCACCGCCGAGCGGATGGACATGTACGCGCGAGAAGCTCCCAAGCTCGCCCTGACCGCCGCCGGGAAGGCCCTCGAGGACGCGGCGGTCGAGCCCACAGACGTGACGCATTTGGTCACCGTCTCGTGCACCGGCTTCGTGGCACCGGGCATCGACGCCACGATCATTCGGACCCTCGGGCTCCCGGAAACGACGCAGCGCACGCACGTGGGATTCATGGGCTGCCACGGTGCCCTCAACGGCCTGCGCGTCGCTCATTCCATGGCGGGTGCCGGCCCGGACAGGGTCGCGCTCGTGTGTGCGGTCGAGCTGTGCACCCTGCACTTCTCGTACGGCTGGGATCCCGACATGATGGTCGCGAACGCGCTCTTCGCGGACGGAGCCGCCGCGGTCGTCGGGCGCTCCGCGACCGGGCCTTCGGAGCCCTGGCAGATCCGCGGCACCGGGGCGTGTCTCATTCCCGACTCCGCGGACGACATGACGTGGCGCATCGGGAACCACGGTTTCCGAATGACGCTCTCGGCGCGCGTCCCGGAGCTCATCCAGACGCACCTCTGCGACTGGGTCATCCGCTGGCTCGCGGAGTACGGGCTCGGCCTCGCGGACGTCGGCACCTGGGCGGTCCACCCCGGTGGCCCGCGGATCGTCGGCTCGGTGGAGCGCTCGCTCGGCATCGACCGCTGTCACGGCGAGGTCTCCCGCGATGTGCTCGCCGAGCATGGGAACATGTCCTCGGCCACCATCCTCTTCATCCTGGAGCGGCTCAAGGCGCGATCCGCGCCGCGCCCCTGTGTGGCGCTCGCCTTCGGTCCCGGGCTCGTGGTCGAAGCGCTGCTGATCGGCTGACGCGCCGCTTGCCGGTCCCGAGCCGGCCCGACATGCTCCTCTCATGCGCCCGATCACGCCGCTGAAGGAGAGCACGTCGATGGACACGAAGCCGAGGATCGAGCGACGTGGGTTCCTGAAGGTCGCCGGGGCGGCCGTAGCCGCCGGTGCCCTGCCGCCCGCCGCTCTCGGCGCCGCCGCACGCAACGGCGCTGCCGCCCCGCGAGCCCAGGAGGCACCGCCGCCGCTCCCGCTGGGAAACGCCGAGCCGCCGGCCCTCCAGTTCCAGCCCTATCCTGGGGGAACGGGAGCGCTGATGGAGCGGATGTGGCGGGAGCACGGCCCGGGGCTCTTCGAGCGCACGCCGATCGGGCTCGAGCCCTGGAGCGGGCCGGTCCCCACCGCCGAAGAGGACCTCGCGTTCCTTCCGGTGAGCCGGCTGGCGGTGCTCCTCCGGGACCGGAGGATCACGTCGAGCGAGCTGACCGACCTCTATCTCCGGCGGCTTCGCCGATACGACCCCTTGCTCCTCTGTGCCGTGACGATCCTGGAGGACCGGGCTCGCGAGGAGGCCCGACACGCGGACGCGGAGCTCGCGGCCGGGCGCTGGCGCGGACCCCTGCACGGC
>JBFGFY010000124.1:0-9506 GCA_041579355.1 Longimicrobiales bacterium
CACGATCCGCGGGACCAGCGTGTTGAGCGACTCGCGGATCCCGATTCTCTGGACGGCCTGGTCGATGCCCACGCGCTCCACCAGGGAGTCGAACCGCACTCGCGTCATGATTGTTCGCAGGATCCGCTCGACGACCCTCGCAACCACGAGCGCGACGACGACCAGGATGATCGCGAGCAGCACGGTGGGAGTCCAAGCGATCAGCGAGTTGAGCGCACTCTGGTACGTGGCTACGAGCTGCTGCCCGATCTGTGCCAACATCAGTCACTGCCTCCTCGATTGGACTCCTTGGGCTCGACGAGCGAATAGACCATCGAGAGGAACTCGCGGGCGACGGCACCGAGCGCAGACCAACTGAAGATGAGGACGTGCGCCCCCAGCCGACGCCGGCGCAGCGAGCGGATGACCCGCTCCTTGAGCTCGGGGGAAGCCTCCTCCTCGAAATCCTTGAGAAGATCGACGGGTACGCCGAGGTAACTCTCGTCGATGTCGAATTCGTCTTCCGTGGACAAGCTCAGCCGACCTCGGAGACCGCTACGGCCGGCGCGGACTCATCGTACAGGCGGCGGAACTCCTCGCGCCCGCGCTTGATGCGCATCTTCACCGCCGAGAGACCGATATTCAGGTGCTCGGCGATCTCCTCGTAGCTGAGGCCGTCCATGTCGCGCAGGACCAACGGCACCCGGAGTGTCTCCGTCATGCTGAGCAGGACCTCACCCACCCGGGCCTTCGCGTCCGCACGATCGATCGCCCGCAGGGCACGAGGTTGCATCGTCGCGACGTGATCCATGGCCTGCGGCTCGAGATGCACCGTCGCCAGCCGCTTCTTTTTGATGAAGTTGATGCAGTGGTTGGTCTTGATGCGCTTGAGCCACGTCTCGAAGCTCGCACGCTCCTCGAAGCCGCCCAGCCCACAAAAGGCCTTCAACAGAATCTCCTGAGCGAGGTCCTCGGCATCGGTGGGGGAGCCCGTCAGGTACCGGCAGTTCGCGAGCACCTTGCCCTGGTGCCGGCGCACGAGCTCCTCGAAGGGCCGGAAGTCGCCGTCGAGCGCCAGACGACAGCGATCGACGAGTTGCTCGTCCGTCGGGTTTTCGGGGGCGCTCACTCCGCCACCATGCCTTGCTCCTTGAGACCGCCGGGTGCGCAGAAAGTCACATGCGACGCGGGCAGGGGCCAGGTGCACCCGAAGATCATCCGAATGTGACTTTCCGCTTCGGGCCGGGTCTATGGCTCTGACCGGCTCTGGCAGCGGCTCGTAAGCGGCCCACGAAGGTCGCACCCGAAACCACCGACGAGAGAAGATCGATGCTCAAGGAATTCAAGGAGTTCGCCATCAAGGGCAACATGCTCGACATGGCGGTCGGAATCATCATCGGTGCCGCGTTCGGCACCATCATCCAGTCGCTCGTGAACGACATCATCATGCCGCCGATCGGCATGGCGCTCGGCGGCGTGGACTTCGGTGATCTCTTCCTGACGATCTCGCCTGGAACGGTTCCCGGGCCGTATGCCACACTCGAGGCCGCGCGCGAAGCGGGTGCCGTGACGATCAACTACGGCGTGTTCGCGAACGCGCTCACGTCCTTCCTGATCATCGCGTTCTCCGTCTTCATGGTCGTGCGGGCGTTCAACAAGCTGAAGCGCGCCGAAGAGGCCGCGCCGGCCGCACCGCCGCCTCCGACCAAGCAAGAGACCCTCCTGACGGAGATCCGCGACCTGCTCGAGGCTCGCGGCTGAGCATCCGCGGCGCGTGCCGCGCGCGGCTTCTCACCGACTGACACAATCGAACATTCCAGACGAGAGATACGACATGTGCGGATTGGGTGCGTCAGGCGTCCACGCTGCGTCGCGCGGTCCATCACTGAGTCGCGCCTGCGACCGACATCGACAGACTTTGACAAGAGGTAACGACAGATGATGAAGACAAGAGTCCTCGTCCCGGGCGTGGCGCTCGCCTTCGTGGTGCTCGCTCACGGGGCCACCGCACAGGACACGGATGGGTTCTCCTGGGAGAACGCCACGGAGCTCAGCTTCGTCTCGACGGGCGGGAACGCGTCCTCGAGCACGCTCGGTCTCAAGTCGAGCCTCATCGGCAAGCAGGGACCGAACACGTTCAAGCTCGAGGTCGGCGGCATCCGTGGTCAGACCGACCTGACGACGCGGACCGCTACGGGTACCGCCACGAACTACACGGTCAATGAGACGACCACCTCTCAGCTCACGGCGGAGAGCTACTTCGCACGGGGTCGGTACGACCGCGAGCTGAACGGAGCCTTCGTCTTCGTGGGAGTCGGCTGGGACCGGAATACGTTCGCCGGCGTGCAGAACCGGTACGCGGCCGTGCTCGGTGTCGGGCGCACCTGGGTCGATGACGAGCGCACTCGGTTCAAGACCGACCTCGGCGCGACGTACACGATCCAGAAGGACGTGGACCCGGCGCCGGGAGCCGACGACGGCTTCGGTGGTGTCCGGCTCTCGGTGGACGCGCGGCAGCGCCTCTCCCCGACCGTTTCTTTCCAGTCGATGCTCCTGGTCGACGAGAACCTCGAAGACACCGAGGACTTCCGGGGCGACTGGACCAACTCCCTGTCCGTCGCCCTGACGGAGGGTCTCTCCTTCAAGACCTCGCTGCAGCTTCTCTACGACAAACAGCCGGCACGAATCGGTGTCCCGCTGCTGGATGGCACGGGCACTCCGACTGGCACCCGGGTGCTGGCTCCGGGCGAGGAGCTCGACACGGTCCTCACGGTCGCGCTCGTGATCAGCCTCTGATCCGGGTGCCCCGGCGGGGGATGGGGGCCCACCGAGGAGGCTGTTGCGCTCCTCGGGAGGGCCCCCATAAAGTTTGTATCCCCCCCCGGAGCCACTCCGGAGGAGTGTGCCCGCCGGCGCGGGGCAATATCAGCGCGCTCAAAGGAAGGCGGTCATGTCCGAGCGGAAGTCGAACGGGTTCACGCTCATCGAGCTGCTCATCGTGGTCGTGGTGATCGGAATCCTGGCCACCATCGCGATCCCGAAGTTCTCGAGGATGCGTGAGAAGTCCTACATCGCGGCGGTCACGTCCGATCTGAAGAACCTCGCGAGCCAGCAGGAGATCTACCTCGGGGAGTACTACCAGTACGCCACCGTGGTGGGAAACCTCAACTTGATCGTGAGCGAGAACGTCACGCTCTCCATCAACGAGTCGAGCGGTACGGGGTGGGCCGCCACGGGCACGCACTCCGGTCTCGCGGGTGCGCAGTGCGGCATCTACTACGGGTCGGCCTCGGCCACGAACGCGACCCCTGCCACCTCCCCGGGCACCGTCATCTGTAACTGACGGCTTGGGTCGGACCCCGTTGACCCCGGCCCCGCGTCCGACGCGGAATCGACAGGTCCGGCTCGCATCGCACCCTTCGGGGCGACCGACTCCTTCCGACTTCAGCGTCGTGGAGAGTCCGGTGCCGGAGCCGGGTCCCGGCGAGATGCTGCTCCGCACGGTGTACCTGTCGCTCGACCCCTACATGCGTGGCCGGATGAGCTCCGGGCCGTCCTACGCGCGCGGCGTGGCAGTCGGCGAGGTGATGGTCGGGCGCACGGTTTCGGAGGTGATCGCGTCGCGGCTCGACGGGTACGCGCCCGGCGACTATCTCCTCTCCTCGAACGGATGGCAGGAGTACGCGCTCTCGGACGGCTCGGGCGTGCGGCGGCTCGACCCCTCGCAGGCTCCCCTATCGACTGCCCTCGGGGTGCTCGGGATGCCGGGGCTGACCGCGTATGTCGGTCTCATCGACATCGGGCGGGCCGCGGCGGGTGAGACCGTTGTCGTGTCCGCGGCCTCGGGCGCCGTCGGCTCGGTCGTGGGACAGCTCGCCCGCCTCCGTGGGTGCCGGGTCGTCGGTGTGGCGGGGGCCCCGAAGAAGTGTGCGTACGTCACGTCCGAGCTCGGGTTCGACGCGTGCGTGAGCCACCTCGACGACGCGCTGCCCGACGCGCTCGCGGCTGCCTGCCCGGACGGGGTCGACGTGTACTTCGACAACGTCGGAGGAAAGGTCTTCGAGGCGGCGCTCCCCCTGCTCAACGACTTCGCCCGCGTGCCGATCTGCGGACGGATCTCGACGTACAACGACACCGAGCTTCCACCCGGTCCCAACCAGGTGCCGCGCGTCCTCGGGGCGGCCCTCGTGCGGAGGCTCACCATCCGCGGCTTTCTGGTCTTCGATCACGGCGACACGGAGCCGGAGTTTCTCGAGGTGGTCGGCGCGTGGGTGCGCAGCGGCGCCATCCGCTACCGGGAGGACATCGTCGAAGGGATCGAGGCCGCGCCCACCGCGTTTCTCGGGCTCTTCGAGGGAGCCAACTTCGGCAAGCTCCTCGTGCGGGTCTCCGAGGACCCCACCCGGGCCGGTTAGCCGACCTTCGCGCGTGCAGGGGGCTCGCCTCCGAGGGCCTCCAGCAGCGCCGACCGGATCTCGGCGTGACGAGCCTCGGGCACCGGCCGCCGACCCACCTCCTCCACGTAGAAGATGTCGAGCGCCTGGTGCTTTTCCGTGGCGACCTTCGCGGCCGAGATGTCGAGCCCCAGGGTGAAGAGCGTGGACGCGATGCGGAAGAGGACCCCGGGCTCGTCGTCGGCTCGGACCTCGATGAGCGTGCGGCCGCGTGGATCGCGCTCGAAGCGCACTTCAGGTGGTGTGGACGGCCCTCCGCGGCCCCGACGCGGCCCGTCTGTCGCCCCTTTCGCCACCACCTCCGCGGGGTCGAACACACCGCGGAGCGCGGCCTTCAGCGTCTCGGTCGCTCGGGCGCGCAGGGCCGGCGTCACCGGGCGTGGGACGCGCCCCCCGGACTGGCTGACGCGGAACACATCGAGCGCGAGGCCGTCGTCGTGCGTGAAGACGTCGAGGCTCAAGATGTCGATCCCAGAGCTCGTGAGCGCACCTGCCATGCGTGCGAGGAGCCCGCGCTCGTCGGGGGCGCAGACCGAGAGCAGGGTGTAGGGCCCTTTCCGCGCGCTCCGCCACCGTATGGACAGCGCGTCGTTACCCTCTTCGCGATGGACCTCGAAGTGAACAGCAATGAGATCCGGGGGGACCGCCCGAGGGTAGCGCGCCGGGAGGTGGCTCAGGAACGCTTCCACGTCGCTGCGTAGGAACTCGGGGTTCAGGGAGCGCAGGACGCGGTCCTCGACCGAGGCGCGTGCCTCCGACGCTGTCACCGCCGTGACGTCCCCCTCGACCAACGGGAGCGCCTTTCGATACAGGTCGTGGAGCAGCGCGGACTTCCACTCGTTCCAGCTGTCCGGGGCGACTCCGGAGAGGTCGGCGTAGGTCAGCACGAACAGCATGTTCAGTCGGTCCGCGGTGCCGACCGTGGCGGCGAACCCTTCGATCAAGGCTTCATCCGCCAGATCACGGCGCTGCGAGGTTCGCGACATGACCAGGTGCTTTTCGACGAGGAAGACAACGTCGTCGAGCTTCTGCTCCGCGATGCCGATCCGCCGACAGACTCTGCGCGCGATCCGCGCTCCGCGCGCCGCGTGGTCCGGACCGGCACCACGGCCCTTGCCGACGTCGTGCAGCAGCGCGGCCAGCACCAGGACGCCTGGGTCGGCGACCCGGTCGAGGGCGGCCTTGAGCACGGCGAGGCGCTCGTCGGAAGAAGCGGCTAGCTGGTCCACCGCGCCGACGACCCGCAGCGTATGCTCGTCGATCGTGTATCGATGGTAGTGGTCGTGCTGGACCAGGTAGGTGATGCGTCGGAACTCGGGCATGTATCGGTCCAGGACGCCGCTCGCGTGCATCTCACGCAGCGTCCGTCCGACGCCCCGGCGGCCCCGCAAGAGCTGCATGAAGGCGTCCGCGGCTTCGGGCGCATGCCGGAAGGCCCGGTCGGAGAGGCCCAATTTCGCCCTCAGCTGCGCCCGCAGCTCGGCGCTCACGGCCACACCGTGGCGCTGGGCCACCGCAAAGACCTCGAGCAGTCGGAGGGGATCGGTGCCGAGATCCTCGTCGTCGCTCAGCGCGTGCAGCCGACCGTCGCGGATGCGATAGCGTCGATCGGGGCCCACGGGGATGGTGCGCTGCCAGCGAAGCAGGAACCTCCGAGGAGGCGTGCCCCAGAAGTCCGTGCTGAGCAGGAAGCGTTCGCTCACGCGATGCAGCTCGTCGGCCCGATGATACAGGTCGCGCATGAAGAGCTCGGCGGCCGAGGCGAAGTGACGGTCGACGTAGCCGAGCTTCTCCGCGACCTGCGATTGCAGGTCGAGCGACAGGGCGCTGGTATCGCGGCCAGACCTCAAGTGCGCCTCGTGACGGGCCCGCAGAAGCGCGTCCGTCGCGCGCAGGGCCTGACGCTGCTCGGCGGCGCGGAGGAGACCCGCCGCGACGAGCTCGTCGAGGTCGCGCACACCCCAGTGGGCCAGACCGACCCACCTCAAGAGCCGGAAATCTCCCAGGCCGCCCACCCCATGGTCCAAGTCGGGCTCGAGCACACCCACCACGGCTCCGTAACGAGAGCGCCGCTCCGCGAGCTCGGCTCGCATCTCCTCCCCCCAGAACCGGTTGGCCTTGGGCTCGGCGAACACGTGGGCGTGCAGCTCGGCGCCGAGCTGGTGGAAGAGGGCGCCGTCTCCGGTCACGAAGCGGGCGTCCGTGAGTCCGTTCCGAGCGGCCACGTCGGTGCGCGCGAGCTCGACACACTCCGCAACCGTGTGGGATGCGCACCCGGTCGGGACCCCCGCGTCGTGGAGCAGGGTCGGCAGTGACTCCGCGAGCGCTCGTTGTGCGGAGGTGAGCCCCTCCGGGTGGAGGAGGAGGACCTCCGTTCCCGAGTAGGGCGAGAGCTCGCGGCGCCCGTAGGCGCCGGTGGCCAGGACGGCGCACGCGGCCAGCTCGTCACGGGCCGTCGGCCCGAGGACCTCGGCGATCGCGCGAGACGCCCGGGTCACCACCAGGTCCACGAGATCGGCGCGGCCGCGGGCGATCTCCCGTCCTCCCAGGCCGTACCTGTGCCGCTCCAGGAGGTGAGCCTCCTCGGCGTCGACGAACGTGCGTAGGTTGCGTGCCAACGCCGCGCTGGTGCGGACCTCGGGCACGGGGCCACCTCACTCCGGTACGGGCGCGTCCGCTCTCAAGCTGCGCTCTCGGCCTGCTCCTCCGTGCGGATGCGAACCACGTCGTCGGACCGCGCCAACAGAACCTCTCCTCCCCGACGCCCGCTCGCCGTGCACGCGCGGAAGGCGGCGACGACCGGCTCGAGGGCCCCGTCGTCTATGGCGACCTCGACACGAAGCTTGGGAAGGAAGGCCGTTCGGCGCGCAGGATCGAGGCGACCTCCCCAGGCGTCTGCGGGACGCCCGAAGCCCTTCACCTCGCTCACGCGCACGCCCCCCACGCCGGCGCGATGTAGGGCCGACCGTACTGCCGGCAGCAAGTGTGGGCGGATGATGCCTTCGACCTTCTTCATCAGGACTCCCTTTGTGAGCTCGTCTGGACAGCGATCTCAGGTGCAAAGGGCATGCCGAAGAAAGAAAGGCGCTACAGCGTATAAGCCTTCGACTCTAAAGTGCACGTCGCGAAAGGACTTATCCGTCCCTAGTCGACGACCGCCGGAGTCGACAAATGCGTCGATCCCGGCTTCAGGAGCGACGAAAATGTAGGATTTGGGCCGTACCGTCTGACCTGCGGGGAGGGAGGGACACCCTCAGGACCCGCGGTACTGCGCCGGATCGATCACGTACTTCTTGATCTTGTAGCCGATGATGCGCGGCGTGGACCGGAGCAGACGCGCGGCCTCGGTCTGATTGCCCCGGGCCGTCTTGAGCGCGTCGAGGATGAGATCCTTCTCGTACTCGCCGACGGCGTCATCGAGGGATTTGGCCGGGAGTGTGCCCGAGCCGTGGGCCGTCTGCAGCGTCGCGGTGAGATCGTGGCCGTGGATCACCCCGCCCGCGGACACGAGGACGGCCCGCTCGATGCAGTTCTCGAGCTCCCGCACGTTGCCGGGCCAGTGGTAGCTCATGAGCATGTCGATCGCCGGCGTAGACACCCTCCGGACCGCCTTGCCGAGCTGCGTCGCGTACTTCTCGACGAAGTGGTCGGCGAGCAGCGGGATATCGGTCTTCCGGTCGCGCAGGGCCGGCATGAAGATGTTGAAGACGTTCAGGCGGTAGTACAGATCCTCTCGGAACGTGCCCTTGCGCATGGACTCTTCTAGGTCGCGGTTCGTCGCCGTGACGACGCGCACGTCCACCTTGATGGGCTGAATGCCCCCGAGGCGCTCGAATTCCTTCTCCTGCAGCACCCGCAGCAGCTTCACCTGTGTCGAGAGGGAGATCTCGCCCACCTCGTCCAGGAAGATGGTGCCCCCGTCGGCGAGCTCGAAGCGGCCTTTCTTCTGCGCCCGTGCGTCGGTGAACGCGCCGGGCTCGTAACCGAAGAGCTCCGACTCGATCAGGCTCTCGGGCAGCGCGCCGCAGTTCACCTTCACGAAAGGCTTGGAGGCCCGGGGCGAGTTGTAGTGGATCGCGTGCGCGACGAGCTCCTTCCCGGTGCCCGACTCGCCCCGGATCATCACGGTGGTCGGCGTGCCGGCGACCTGGGCGACCTCCTCGTACACTCGCCGCATCTCCCGGCTGTTGCCGATGATGTTGCGGAACTCGTAGCGCTCCTTGAGCTCCTGCCGCAGCTCGTTGTTCTCGGACAGGAGGCGCTGGCGCTCGGTCTCGACGAGGCCGTGCACGCGCACGCTCTGGGCGATCATGGAGGCGACCACGCCGAGGAACTCCGCCTCCCGGTCGAAGTCCCGCTTCGCGTCGTAGGGAAGGGTGACTCCCAGGCTGCCGGTGGTCTTTCCGTCGATCTTCACGGGCAGGCACACGAAGCTGAGCTCCTCCTTGCCCCCTTCCTTCCAGACGCCGAGGCGGTCGAGAAAGAGGGGCTCGTGGCTCACCCGTGGCACGATGACGGGCTTGCCCGTGTGCACCACCTGGCCCGTCACGCCTTCGCCCACCCGGAACGAGGCCCGCCGCCGGACCTGCCAGGTGATCCCCGTCGCGGCCTCGAGGCGGAGCTCACCCGTCTCGGCGTCGAGCGAGGTGACGGCACCGCTCACCGTGCCGTGACGCTCCTCGAGGATCTCGAGCACGCGCGCCAGCGAGGTACGCAGGTCGAGCGTGGAGCCCAGCGTCTGGCTCACCGCGAGCAGGGTCGAGAGCTTGCGGACGTCGCCGTTTTCCATGGAGGTCTCGCGGGGAGTCACGAAGCGCCCGTGGAGCGGGGCTCGCGCTACAATAATGACGGAACGAAGGGGGAAGACTACAAAACAGTAGCCTTGTCTTCCAGGGCCGGTCGCCGTGGCCCGCCCCGGGGGACGCCGCGTCCGGGCGCGCTGGGCGGGCAGCCCGGCGCGGCAGCGACCGAGCCGCCGACGACGGGGTCGGGGCGGCCAACTTCCTCCGGTGTGAGCCGGCGGTTCTCCCACGCTTTCGTAGGGGATGAGACGAGTTCCTACAGAATTGTCCC
>JBFGFY010000125.1:0-9502 GCA_041579355.1 Longimicrobiales bacterium
ACGCGCGGGCCGCCACGAGGCCCGCGCCCCCGTCCGCACCCGCCCCCGCCCCCGCGGCCCCGAGCGCCTCGATCCTAGCGAGCTGGTCCGCCCGGCTGCGCGCGCGCACCCGCTCGGAGAGCGCGAACGCGTCTTCGAGTCGACCCGCCGACACCAGAGCCGCCACGATCGAGGCGAAGCCGAGGTCGGGGTCCGACGGGTCCTCCGAGACCTGGAACGCGAGCACGCGGAGCTCGGGTCGCGTGAGCGTCGAGCGCCAAGCCTCGAGGGCGTCGAGGGCCTCGTTCGCCGACCCGAGCGCACCCTCGAGATCGCCCACGGAGGACCGGATCTCGGCGAGCCGCATGAGGAAGTGGTACGTCCAGTCCGGCTGCGCGCCGGCGAGCTCTTCCGTCGGTCCGGCCTCGAGCCTGCGCAAGCCGTCGAGCAGCTCGCGCTCGGCCTCGGCGAGCCGTCCCTGGCGCAGCGCGAGCACGCCCCTGTGATACGCGAGACCGAACGTCTGCTCCTCGGCGCCGGCCGCGCGCGCCACTCCGGCGGCGAGGCGGAGACGCCGGTCGGCCTCCTCCCACGCTCCTTCCGTCATGGCCACGTGGGCGAGCCCGACGTGGGCGGTGAGCGTGCCCATGCCGAACCCCAATGGCTCGAGCGTCGCGAGCGACTGCGTGTAGGCCGCTCTGGCTGCCGCGAGCTCGCGGGCGCCGAAGGAGACGTCGGCCAGGACCCCCTGCAGGGTGCCTGCGCCGTACCGGTCTCCTTGGGTGGCGAAGAGCGTGGAAGCGCTGTCCGCGTGCAGCGAGCCCCGAGGGGCGTCTCCGAGCGCCAGGTCGATGTAGGCGAGGTTCGCGTAGGACCAGGCCAGAGGTGAGTTCGCACCGGCGACGCGGGCGGCGGCCACGGCTTCTTCGAGCTCGATGCGCGCCTGCTCGAGGCGGCCCACCGACCGGAGCCAGTAGCCCCGCCACTGGAGCGAGACGGCCAGGCCGAGGTGGTCGTGGAGCCTGCGGCGCAGCTCCGCGGAGGCGAGCATGTCGGCGAGCGCTCCCTCTACGTCGCCCTCGCGCGCGCGGTCGGACGCCCGCGCCGCCACACACGCCGCCTCCAGGCGCCCCGCCCCGGCGCGTCGGGCGAGGGCGGCGCCACGCTCGGCGAGGTCACGCGCGGGTCGGTTCGTGAGCACGAGCAGGTCCGCACGGGCGCAGTGGTGGAGCGCCCCCAGGTGAGGGTCGGCGACCGTGCGCGGGAGAGCCTCGTCGAAGAGCGCCTCGGCCGCGGCGGGGCCCTGCGTGCGGGAACGGGTCATCGCGAGCACCAAGAGCGCCTCGGTCTCGGCCGCCTCGTCGCCGATCCTGCGGGCGCCTTCGCGGGCCGCGATCAGCATGCGCTCGGCCGTCGCGAAGTCGGCCTCCGCGCGGGCGACCTGGGCAAGTGCGATGCGCGCCCGCACGGACACCGCGTCGTCGGGCTGGGCGCCGGCCGGCAGCAGCTCCTCCAGCTGAGCGCGCGCCGACGCGTAGTCGTAGGTGACCCAAGCGAGCGTGCCCAGTCCGAGCCGAGCCGCACGGGACCCCACCGACGCCGCCTCCTGCCAGCGTGCGCGCACGACCTCGACGCTGTCCCCTTCCACCGCCGCGGTGGCCGCGCGGACGACGCGGCGGGGCTCGTCCGGCGACTGGCTCAGAGCGGCGAGCAGAGCGGGCAGAAGCAGCATCGTGCGCATGGAAGAGCATATACGGGCGGTCACCGCCGCCGCCGGCAAGAGGAATCGCTCCTGCCCGCGTGCCGTCCGACCGCCTCCGCCACGACCCAGGACTTGACAATACTTCAAGATTGAAGATCTTCCCGCCATCGTGTTTACTCTATAGATCGTGCACGCCGGAGCTCCCCTATGCCTGCCCTGAAGACCGCCGGCTTCCATCACATCACGATGGTGTCGACCGACGCACCCCGGACCTTCGAGTTCTACGGGGACCTGCTCGGCTTCGACCTCGTGAAGAAGACCGTCAACTTCGACGACCCGGGGGCCTACCACCTCTACTTCGGAGCGGACGGCGGCCGCCCGGGCACGATCCTCACGTTCTTCGAGTGGGCGCACGCCAGGCGTGGACACTGGGGCGTGGGCGGTGTGCACCACCTGGCGCTCGGCGTGGCGACGGCGGAGGCGCAGCTCAAGTGGAAGCGGAGGCTCACCGACGCCGGCGTCCCGGTGAGCGGGCCGATCGACCGGGGGTACTTCAAGAGCCTCTACTTCTCGGACCCCGACGGGCAGATCCTGGAGATCGCCACGGCCGGCCCCGGATACGCGATCGACGAGCCCGCCGACGCGCTCGGCCGTGAGCTCGTCGTCCCTCCGCAGGAGCGGCTCCCCGGCGGGCGCGACGAGGCGGCGATCGCGAGCGCGACGCATCCCGAGCCCGTGCCGGTGGTGACTCCGGACATGCGGCTCGACGGGATCCACCACATCACGGGGATCACCGACGACCTGGAGCGGGCGGGGGACTTCTACGAGGAAGCGCTCGGCCTCCGCATCGTGAAGAAGACGTACAACCAGGACGACGCGAAGACGAAGCACTACTTCTGGGCCGACTACGACGGCAGGGAGATCGGACCCCATTCCGCGCTCACGCTGTTCGGCTGGGAGGGTTCGCGGTACATGGCCCGGCCCGGTGCGGGTCAGACGCACCACATCGCCTTCCGAGCCGAGAGCGAGGAAGAGCAGGCGGCCTGGCGCGAGCATCTGCTCTCGCTCGACCTGGACGTGACGACCGTGAAGGACCGGCAGTACTTCCAAAGCATCTACTTCCACGCGCCCGACGGGCTGCTCGTCGAGATCGCCACCGACGGACCCGGGTTCTCCGTGGACGAGCCCGCCGACTCCCTGGGCGGGCAGCTCAAGCTGCCCGGTTGGCTCGAAGAGCGCCGCTCGGACATCGAGCGCAAGCTGGTGCCGCTCGGATGACGCGGGCCGCGGACGCCGGCAGCGCACTCGACTTCGAGCGCTCGGGTCCCGGCGAGCCGGCCGCGGGAGCGACGGTCGCCGTGCTGCTCCACGGTCGGGGCAGTGACATGCGCGACCTGCAGGGGCTCCGGCCGCACCTGCCCGACGACTGGGTCCTCATCACGCCCCAGGCGCCGTTCCCCGGCGAGGCGTGGGGATACGGGGGCGGGGGCGCCTGGTACCGCTACCGGGAGGAGGACCGGGTCTGGGAGGACACTCTCGAGGAGAGCCTGTCGCGCCTCGACGCCTTCCTGACCGAGCTTCCGACCCTGCTCGGGGTGGAGCCGGGGCGCGTCGTCCTCGGCGGCTTCTCCCAGGGCGGCACCGTGAGCATGGCCTACGCGCTCACGCGTCCCGGCACGGTGGCCGCCGCGCTCAACTTCTCCGGCTTCCTCGTCTCGGGCGTCGAGCTGGACGAGACGGGGGCCCATCCGCCCGAGACGCCCATCTTCTGGGGGCACGGCGTGGGCGACCCTGCGATCCCGATGGCGCTCGCCGAGAAAGGACGCAGCCGCCTACGCCGGACCGGCGCGCGCCTGGTCGCACTCGACTACCGCATCGGCCACTGGATCGTGGAGGAGGAGGTCGCCGACGCCGTCGCGATGGTGAGGGACGGGGCCTGACGCCCTTTACTTGGTGGCTTTCGAGCGTCGGCTTCCCTTCTTCATGTCGAACTGCTGCGGGAGCGTGGTCAGGCTGAGCACCTTGTAGCGGCGCTCACCCCGGGGCAGTGCGACCTTCACTTCCTGGCCCGTCTTCGCGCCGAGAAGACCGCGACCGATCGGGGACGCGAGGGAGACCTGTCCCGCGTCGAGATCGATGAAGTCGCCGGCGGTGATCGTGAAGGTGAAGTCCTCCTCGAGGTCGAGATCGCGGATCGTGACTTGCGAGCCGAACCCGACCTTGTCGTAGGCCATCTCGCTCACGTCGATCCGGGAGAGCTCGCTCATGCGCGACGTGAGGTGGTTGAGCCGCGCCTCGACGAAAGCCTGCCTCTCCTTCGCCGCCTTGAACTCGGCGTTCTCGCGAAGGTCCCCGTGCTCCATGGCCGTCTTGATCCGTGCCGGGAGCTCCCTGGTCAGCTCCTCGGTGAGCGTCGCGATCTCCTGCTCGATGCGGGAGCGGATCTCGTCCAACATGGGACACCTCGGGGCGACCGGCGGGGCTGCCGGCCATAGGGGTCGGGAAGCGAACCGCCGCCCCGTTGGAGGGGGCGGCGGTAGGGCCTTTAGGATAGGCTGCGGAGCGCTCGCGCGGTAGTACCGCCCCGGCGGGCTCAGTCGTTCGCGGTGGTGCCCGCGATCACGTCGAGGTTCGGCAGCATCACGATCTCGATGCGGCGGTTCAGCCGCCGGCCGTCCCGGTCGTCGTTGGGCGCCACTGGCTGATGCTCGCCGTACCCCGCGCCGGAGACGTCCTGCGGAGCCACCCCCGCCTGGATCAGCACGCGCACCACCGACAGGGCACGCGCGCTCGAGAGCTCCCAATTGGACGGGAACTGGGCCGTCGAGATGGGCACGTTGTCGGTGTGTCCCTCGACCTGGAAGGCCCTCCCCTCGAGGGTCGCCAGCACACCGCCCACCTGCCGGACCGTGCGCGTCCCCTCCGTCGAGAGCGTCGCGCTGCCCGACCCGAAAAGGATGTCCTGCGGCAGCTCGATCACCATCCGGCCCCGGTCGATACGCACGGCGAGCTGCCCGGCGTCGATGAGCGAGCGGAAGCGGCCGATCACGTCCTCGTAGATCCGGTTGCGCTCCCGGATCTCCTGCTCGACGGTCGCGAGCTGTTGGAGCCTCTGCTGGAGCCTGTCGTACTCCGCGCCGCGCTGGCTCAGCACCACCTCCAACTGATGGACTTCGTCCGCGGCACCCTGCAGGCGGGTCTCCAGGTCGCGTCGGCGCTGCTCCAGCCGGGCGATCTCGGCCCGCAGGTCGGCCATGACACTCCGCAGGCTATCCTCCACCTCCGCCTGTCTCGTCAGGTCGCCACGCAGCTCGTCCTGCACCTCGTGCGACGCCGCGAGATCGGCCAGCGCCACGCGATAGGTGCTCCGCTTGACGCACGCCGAAGCGAGCGGCACGAGCAGCAAGACCGCGAGGATCCTCGACCGAGTGGAGTTGGACATGGAAGCCTCCTGCGGATGTCGACTGTTCAGACGCGCGGGTCCGGGTTGTCCAAGATCTCCTGGCGGCGCGCTTCGCGGTCGGCGTTCACTGCCTTGCGGATCGCCGGGTGCTTGAGCCCCAGGATCTGTCCGGCGAAGAGCGCCGCGTTCACGGCCCCGGCCTTGCCGATCGCCAGCGTGCCGACGGGCACGCCGCGCGGCATCTGTACCGTAGACAGCAGCGAGTCGAGCCCGTCGAGCGACCAGCCCTTCATCGGCACGCCGAGAACGGGAAGCGTCGTCTTCGCGGCGAGCACGCCCGCGAGGTGGGCCGCACCGCCCGCCGCGGCGATGATGAGCTCGAGGCCGCGCTCCTCGGCGGTCTCGGCGTAGGCGACCGCCTGGTCGGGCGTCCTATGCGCGGACATGACGCGTACCTCATGCGGGATCCCGAGCGACTCGAGCGTATCCGCCGTAGCGCTCATCGTGTCCCAGTCGGACTTCGATCCCATCACCACGCCCACCAAGGCTTTCGCCATCGTGCTCCGGCTCCTTTCGAGATAATGTACGGGGCCCCGTCACCGGGAATCACATTCCCGGGCCGGGACATTCGTGGAAGCGCAGTCCCGGATCAAGAGCGCCTCCAGCCCCCCGATCAACGCTCCGGAGCTCCCGCTTGGCGCAGGCCTCCGCCACCGATTTCTACTGGCCCGACGAGTGGCCCGAGCTGCTCCCGCTCCTCCCCTTCGTGCACGCCGTTTGGGTGGACGGAGTGCTGCATCCCGACGAGGTCGGCGTCGTAACGGATGCGGTCGCGGATATGGACTGGCTCGGGGCGGAGGCGCGGGCCGCGGTGCTCGCGTGGCTCCGCCCCGAGGCGCCGCCCACCCCCTCGGCCGTGGGCGGCCTCGGAGCGCGCATCCGGGACGCGCAGCTTCCGGAGGAAGCGACGCGTTCGCTGAGCGACCTCGGCCTCGCGCTCTGGAGGGCGGCGACCGAAGCCAAGCGGCCCTGGTCCACGAAGAAGGCCCAGGCGGTGCTTCGGCGCCTCGAGGGCTCGCTCGGCATCCAGGGGGGCGAGGTGGCGCGCGCGGCACGGGGCGTGCCCCCGCCGCCCTCGGCCCGGGGCGCGTCCCGCGTCAGATCCGACCCCTTCGACACAGCCGCGCTCGCGGCCTGGCTCGATCGGCCGAACCCCGAAGCGCGCGCCCGGGCTCGTGCGGCGCTCCTCGCTCCCGAGCTCCGCATCCCTCCGGGGCTGCCGCTGCCGGAGCACCGCGCACGTGTGCTCGAGGCCGTGCGTCACCTGGCCGACGAGGGGCTGGGCTCCCTCGGCTACCCGGTCCCCTACGGCGGAGCGGGTGACCCGGCCGCTTCGGTAGCGGTCTTCGAGACGCTCGCGATGGGTGAGCTGAGCGTGCTGGTCAAGTTCGGGGTCCAGTTCGGCCTCTTCGGCGGCAGCGTCCACCAGCTCGGTACGCGGTCGCACCACGAAGAGTATCTGCGCCGGATCGCGACCCTCGAGCTTCCCGGATGTTATGCCATGACGGAGATCGAGCATGGCTCGAACGTCCGCGCACTCGAGACGACCGCGACCTACGATCCGACCCAGGACGAGCTCGTCGTGCACACACCCCACTACGGGGCCGGCAAGCACTACATCGGGAACGCCGCGCTCCACGGGCGTTTGGCCGTCGTCTTCGCCCGGCTGGTCGTGGCCGAGGAAGACCACGGGGTCCACGCGCTCCTGGTGCCGATCCGTGACGAGGGCGGCGGGGTGCTGCCGGGTGTGCGCATCGAGGACTGCGGCCTCAAGGAAGGTCTGAACGGAGTGGACAACGGCATGATCTGGTTCGAGCGCGTGCGCGTCCCGCGCGGCCACCTGCTCGACAGGTTCGCCGAGATCGACGAGGACGGACGCTACACGAGCCCGATTCCGAGTCCGGGACGGCGCTTCTTCCGCATGCTGCGCACGCTGGTCGTGGGCCGCGTGAGCATCGCGACGGCCGCCGTGAGCGCGACGAAGGTCGGCCTGACCATCGCGATCCGCTACACGGCCCGGCGGCGCCAGTTCGGACCGGAGGGGGGCGAAGAGCAGCCCCTGCTCGACTATCCGGTCCTGCAGCGCGCCCTCATGCCCGCGCTCGCGACCACGTTCGGTCTCCACTTCGCGGTGCGCCGCCTCCAGCTCGATCTCGACGACGCCGAGCGGGCGGACTCACCGGAGCTCGAGGTGGCTGCCGCGGGGCTCAAGGCCTACGCGTCGGAGCACTGCGTGGCCACCCTCCAGGCGTGTCGGGAGGCGTGCGGAGGCTGGGGCTACCTGGCCGAGGCCCGGTTCGCCGCGCTCAAGGCGGACACCGACGTGTTCACGACCTTCGAGGGCGCGAACGCGGTGCTGTACCAGCTCGTCGCCAAAGGCCTCCTCTCCCGGTTCCGGGACGAGATGGGCGACCTGACCCTGCGCCGCGCCGTGCGGTACCTGGCCGAGCGGGCCGAGACGGCGGTGGCTCAGCTCAACCCGGTCGTGACCCGCCGCACCGACGAGTCCCACCTCCTCGACCCGGACTTCCACGCCGCGGCGATGCGCTACCGCGAGGAGCGGCTGCTCCGCTCGGCGGCCCTCCGCCTCCGGGCCCGCCTGGACGAGGAGATGGACTCGTTCTACGCCGTCTCCGAGGTCCAGGACCATCTCCTGACGCTCGCCCGGGCGCACGTCGAGTTGCTCCTCTTGGACGCCCTCGACGACGCCGTGGCGCAGGCGCCGTCCCCGGGGCTGTCGGAGACGCTCGGCTCCGTGCGGGCGCTCTACGCCCTGAGCCGGATCGAGGCCGACCGGGGCTGGTACCTCGAGTCCGGGTACCTGGAGGGCAACAAAGCACGCGCCGTCCGGGCGCAGGTGACGCGGCTCTCGGCGGAGGTGCGAGTGGTCGCCGAGTCGCTCGTGGAGGGCTTCCAGATCCCGGAGGCGCTGCTACCGGAGGCCGCGCGGGCCGGCGCCCCGTGAGCGGTTTTGGGATTTTGCGCCTGGCCTCCTACCCCGAATCCTAGCGTACCTGTGCCATCCCGCAGGAAGCCTGAAAAGAAAACGTTTGTTTTTTCAGGGTAGGGCCGACATTTTCCAAGTGCTCCCGGTAGGGGAGTCGCGGGTGGCCGTGTGGCCCGCGATCCTATATTGGGGCTCCGGATCAGCCGAGGGGCGTCCTGAGCGCCCGTTATCGTGTCGGAGGGAGATTCCATGGTTCGCAGGAGCCTGATCGTGGCGGTGCTCTTGGCCGCATCGTCACCGCTGGCCGCGCAGGAGTGGGTTTGGACGGGGGACCGTCCCGACGCCGACGCACCCCTCGGTGTGATCGGGGCTCGCAACCTCGATCTGGGTGTCATCGAGGTCGGGTACCGCTTCTCCCAGACCAACTCGCGCGGCGTGTGGTTCGAGAAGGACTCGCTCCCTCTCGCGACCACGCTGCAGCTCTATTCGGTCGCGCCGCTGACGCTCTCGCAGCAAACCCATAGCGCCATCGTGTCGTGGGGAGTCTTGGACAACCTCACGCTGCTCGC
The DNA here is from genome assembly GCA_041579355.1 of Longimicrobiales bacterium. Classification (GTDB taxonomy): domain Bacteria; phylum Gemmatimonadota; class Gemmatimonadetes; order Longimicrobiales; family Gaopeijiaceae; genus UBA2982. The sequence goes on from JBFGFY010000125.1 coordinate 8,661, forward strand.
GACGGTCGACTTCTCGATCTTCGAGCGTGACCAGCTCACGAACACGGGCATCCTCTACATCACGCGGATCGAGGCGCTGGGCGACCTGGCGGCGTCCGCTCTGTGGGAGGTGTATCGCTCGGGACCGTTCCGCGGAAACATCTCCCTCGGCGCCGTGGTGCCGACAGGTAAGTCCCGGACGTACGCCGACACGCCGTTCGGCGTCGGCCAGGCGCTGCCTTACGACCAGCGTCCGGGCGGGGGCACGGTGGGTGTCACTCCCGGCGCATCGTTCATGATGCAGAACGAGTACGGCAGCATCGGTGGGCAATTCCGGGCCCGCGTCAACGTGATCGACGGCGTCACGGACTGGACGCCGGGAGACCGCTACCAGGCCGACTTCTGGGCCGCGTACAAGTTCAACCAGGCGCTGAGCGTCTCGGGCGGCGTCCGCTGGGCCATGTGGGGGCGCATCGAGGGAGCCGATCCGCAGCTCAACCCCATGTTGGACCCGGGCAACGACCCGGTGACCGGGCTCGCGGGGGGCCAGAGGGCCGACCTCCCGATCGGCGTCAACTTCGTGATGCCGGGTGGCCCGCTCGAGGGACACCGCTTCCAGTTCGAGTCGGTCTACACGCTCCACCACGACTACGAGGGCGTGCGCCTCGGGCAGGACTGGGCGATCAGCCTGGGCTGGACCGCCGGGCTCGACCTCTTCTAGTCGCCTCGGCGACGAGGACCACGGCGCCCGGGGGCCTGCGAGCCCCCGGGCGCCGTTTTTTCGTGGGCTACCTCCGCACCGCCACGAGGTGGTAGCGCTTCTTTCCGATCCGGACGAGGAGGAAGCGCCCTTCGATCGCGTC
>JBFGFY010000126.1:0-9499 GCA_041579355.1 Longimicrobiales bacterium
GCGGGAGATGCGGGTGGTCGTGAGCTCCCCGATGCGGGTGAGCACGTTGCGCTCGGCCTCCGGGAAGTCCGTGGTCCAGCCGTTCCCCGAGCCGTCGCGCCGCACCGACATGTACGCCAACCGGCAGAAGGTGAAGCTGCCCGGCTTGTCGGGCAGGCCGCTCCCGAGGCGCACCCGCGAGGGCATCCCCCCGAAGCGCTGGGCGTCCGCAGCGTGGGGCGCCGCGAGGGCGCCGGCGGCGGCGAGCGTCAGGATCAGCGCGATGCGGTGCATTCGGTCACTCTTGGGGCGTACGGCGTGCGCCGTCCAGATGGTTGCGACCCGCAGTGCCGGTTCGAGTTCCCAGGACACCCCCGCACGGCCGCGCGTTGGGGCACCTTCGCCTCCGGCGTGCCCGCATGCTATCGTGCCCGGCCATGAAACCGCGTGTGGTGGTGCTCGGGGCCGGCTTCGGCGGCCTCGAGGTGACGACGCTTCTCTCCGAGCGCTTGGGCGACGAGGCCGAAGTGACCCTCGTCGACAAGGCCGACGCCTTCGTCTTCGGCTTCTCCAAGCTGGACGTGATGTTCGGGCGGCGCACGCCGGCAGCCGTGCGCCACGCCTACCGGGACGTGAAGAAGCCCGGTGTACGCTTCGTGCAGGCCGCGGTTCGAGGGATCGACCCCGAACGACGCCGTGTCGAGACGGACGCGGGCACCTTCGAGGGCGACGCACTGGTCGTGGCGCTCGGCGCCGACGTGGACCCGTCCGCCACGCCAGGCCTGCCGGAGGTGGGCACCGAGTTCTACACGAACGAAGGAGCCTTTTCACTGCCGCCGCGTCTCGAGCGCTTCGAGGGCGGCTCCGCAGTCGTCGGGGTCTGCGGCCCGACGTTCAAATGCCCGCCGGCGCCGAGCGAGACGGCGTTCCTTCTGCATGACTATCTGGTCGCGCGAGGCCGGCGGAAGGCGACCGAGATCTCGGTCGTCTTGCCGTTCGGTGCACCCATCCCCCCCTCCCCCGACACCTCGGCGGCGATCCTCGAGGCATTCGCCGAAAGGGACATCCGGTTCGTGAAGGACGCCAAGGTCGAGTCGGTCGACCCGGGAAGGGGCGTGGCCCGCCTGACCGACGGCACCGAGATCGCCGCGGACCTCCTGCTCGGCATTCCCGTGCACGTGGTGCCCCCCGTGGTCGTGGAGTCGGGGCTCGCCGCGCATCCTGCCGGCTGGGTCCCGGTCGACAAGGAGACGCTCGAGACGGAGTTCGAGGGCGTCTACGCAATCGGCGACGTGAACGGAATCGGCACGCCGAAGGCCGGTGTGTTCGCCGAAGGGTCGGCCCGGGTCGTGGCGGCGGCCATCCTCGCCAGGCTCGAGGGCAGCGCGGCGCCCGAGCCCTACGACGGACGGGGCGCGTGCTACATCGAGTTCGGGCACGAGCGGGTCGGTCTCGTCGAGGTGCAGTTCCTGCGGGTGCCGAAGCCGACGGGGACGTTCCGCGCGCCGTCCGAGGACCTGGCGGCCGAGAAGGCCGATTTCGGCGCTACACGCCGCCGTCGTTGGTTCGGTCGGGCGTGACGAGAAGACCCTGGAGACATCCCAGAGAAAGGAGCCGTCGATGAAGCTCGAAGGCCGGGGCGCGGTCGTCACCGGTGGGGGCCGCGGCATCGGACGTGCCGTGGCGCGCGCGCTGGCGGAGGAGGGAGCGGCCGTCGTGGTGAGCGCGCGATCGACGAAGGAGATCGAAGCGGTCGCGGCCGAGCTCGTGGCCGACGGCCACCAGGCGCACGCGATCCCTTGCGACGTGTCCGACGAGGCCAGCGTCGAGGAGATGGCCAAGGGCGCGCTCGAGCGGCTCGGCACGGTCGACGTGCTCGTGAACAACGCGGGCATCGCGCTCTCGAACCCGGTCAAGCGGCTCCCACTCGAGGAGTGGAACCGGATCCTGGCGATCAACGCCACCGGGACGTTTCTCTGCACCAGGGCCTTCCTGCATGGCATGATCGACCGCCGCTGGGGGCGGGTGATCAACGTCGCCTCGGTCGCGGGCCTGAGGGGCGGTCGCTACATCGCGGCGTACTCCGCCTCGAAGCACGCGCAGATCGGCTTCACCCGCGCGCTCGCGGCTGAGGTCGCCGAGCTCGGCATCACGGTGAACGCGATCTGCCCCGGCTACGTCGATACGCCGATGACCGAGTACTCCGTGTCACGCATGGTCGAGAAGGCGGGCATCACCGCCGAGGAGGCGCTCGAGCACATCCTCGCGCTGAGCCCCCAGCACCGCCTCATCCGCCCCGAGGAGATCGCCCACGTGGCGGTCATGCTCTGCGGAAAGGACGGCGAGGGGATCAGCGGGCAGGCCATCGCGATCGACGGGGGCCAGGGGATCCACTAACCCGTGGCGGGAAGGACCCTTCCCCGGCACTCGCCAAGGCCGATGCGCCGGTAGCCCTCTCGCTCGCAATAGCCGCGCAGGATCACCTCGTCCCCGTCGAGCAGGAAGGTGCGCGTCTCCCCCGAGGGGAGCTCGAGCGGCTCCTGTCCCCGGCGGGTGATCTCGAGCAGACAGCCGAACGAAGAGCGCTCCGCGCCGGACACGGTGCCCGAACCGAACAGGTCACCGGGCCGCAGGTTGCAGCCGTTGCTCGTGTGATGGGCGAGCATCTGCGCGAACGTCCAGTAGAGGTCGCGTGCGCTCGCGCGGCTCACCCGCACGGGCGCCACCCCTCGGTCGCGCATGGCGGGGGTCTCCAGATACGCCTCGACGACGAGTTCGACGGCAGCACCCCGAGGATCGACACCGTCGGACAGATAGGGCAGCGGCGCCGGATCACCGGCCGGTCGCTCGAAGGCCGGTGCCCGAAACGGCGCCAGCGCCTCCATCGTCACGACCCACGGTGAGACCGAGGTGGCGAAGCTCTTGGCCAGGAACGGTCCGAGCGGCTGGTACTCCCAGGCCTGGACGTCGCGCGCCGACCAGTCGTTGAGAAGGCAGACGCCGAAGACGTGCTCCTCGGCACGCGCAACCGGTACCGGGGCGCCGAGCTCGTTGCCCGGACCCACGAAGACGCCGACCTCGACCTCGTAGTCGAGGAGCTCCGAGGGCCCGAAGGGCGGGGCCTCACCCCCCGTCGGCCGTCGCTGCCCCAGCGGCCGTCGCACGGCGTGTCCGCTCGCTACCACGGAGGACGCCCGCCCGTGGTAGCCGATCGGCACCCACTTGTAGTTGGGCAGCAGCGGCTCGTCCGGTCGGAAGAGACGCCCCACGTTCGTCGCGTGGTGCACCGAGGCGTAGAAGTCCGTGTAGTCTCCGATACGCGCCGGCAGGACCATCGCGGCGTCGGTCATCGCGACGAGGCACTTCTCGACGACGGGCCGCTCCTCGTCGTTGGAGAGCAGCTCCGAGAGGCGCGCCCTGAGCGCCTGCCACGCATCGGGCCCGAGCGCCATCAGCTCGTTGAGCAGCGGCGCACGGCAGGCACGGGCCACGTCACCGTCCAGGTCGCCGAGAAGCTCCCGCTCGGAGAGGACGCGGAGGTCGAGCACCTGGTCGCCGATCGCGACGCCAACGTGCGTGTCTCCCCCTCCCACTCGGAACACCCCGAAGGGGAGGTTCTGGATCGGGAAGTCGGTGTCGTCGGAGTTCGCCGACTCGACCCAGCTCGTCCGCTGTGCGTCGTGCGTCCGGTCGATCTCGCGCGTCACCACCCCTCCTCTTCCTGGCGTCGAACGTACGCTCAGATCAGGCTCGCGGCCTCGAGCTCCGCGACGGGCTCCTCGAAGGAGCACGACCCGAAGGACACGAAGAAGCCGCGCGCTGCTGAGATCTCGTCCGCGCCGACCCGCCGTCCGTGCCACACCAGGGCGTCGTCTCGCACCTCGAGCGCCTCCGCACCCCCCGCGAGGAGCACCACCGCCTCACCCGCGTCGACTGCCTGATGGTGGACGAGCGTTGCGACCAGCGCGAGCCCCAGGAACCCGTGCATCACCCCGCACGCGCTGCCGGCCTCGTAGGTGAGCGGATAGCTGCCCGGAAAGGCGTGGTGGAGGCCGGCCGTCGCCTTGAGGGTCAGGTCGCGCTCGGCGCACGCGCCGAGGAACTCGACCACCGCCTCCGCGGTCGGGAAAGCAGCGGCAATCACGCCCCCGGTGCGCACCTTGGCGCGCGCCCCCACGGCCGCCACCGCGTCGAGGCGCTCGGCGGTGCGCCCGTCGAGGGGCACCTCTTGGTAGACGTGGACGCCGCGCGCGACCAGCTCCGCGAGGGTTTCGAGCCCGCCACGAATCTCCGCCGGCTCCCGCGGACGCACCTCGAGGGCCTGCACGCTCAGGGAGCCCGCGTGGCGTGCCTCCACGCGCTGGACCAGGTCGAGGCCCTGCTCGGCGGAGTCGACGATCACGCTCAGCGGCCACGGCGTGGGCGGCTCCAGCGGTCCCACCGCCTCGGCCAGATCGTCCACGCCCGCCGCGGGCACGACGAACGCGCCGAGCATCCAAGCGTGCTTCTCCTGCCGATAGCGGTGGTACGCCGAGGCTGCCGCCTCCGTGGTGTGGCCGGCTGGCGGGAACAGGCCGGCGTAGTCAACCACGGAGGCCAGCAGCCTCCTGATCGGCGTTACCTCAGTGGACGGCTTGGAGGAAAGAGTCGAGGTCATGCTCGTTGATCGCGGGCTCGCCGGGGCTGACGTTGTACAGCCGCCCCTCGCGGACCCACCGCTCGAGCGCGTCCACCTGCTCGAAGAGGTGATCGAAGTCGTCGACGTAGAAGAGCAACGGCTGGTAGTGGTCGATCTCGAAGTATTGGTTGACCACCCACTCGAGCTGGAACGGGAAGCGCTGCACGTCCGACGACTCGATCGCGTGCTGGATCTCCCCGGCGGAGCTCAGCAGCCCCGAGCCGTAGACGCAAAGGCCCTTGTCGTCGGGGCGGCGCATGAGGCCGAACTCGACGGTGAACCAGAAGAAGCGCGCCATCGCCTTGATGACGCTCTCCACCGAGTGCAGGCGCCGGTCGTGGTCCTCGATCGCCTGGACCTCGAGGGCCGCCGTGCGGGCCACCTCCCCGAAGCGCACGAGCACGTCGGAGAAGCCGCGGTCGGTGTGCATCGGAACGTGGCCGGCCAGGTCGTGGAAGATGTCGGGCTCGGGCAGGTACTCGAGCGTCTGGCCGTCGCGGATCGTGATCGTCGTCGGGAACTGCCGCTGACGCAGGCAGTCGAAGAACAGGAACGCCGGCACGTATCCACTGACCGCCTTCGACTCGAACGCGGAGAGCGGCTCGAGGAAACGGTTGATCTCCTCGAGTCGCGGGATGCGGTCCGGGTTGAGCGCCAGCTGCTCGAGCCCCTCGAGGAAGCGCGGATGCGCGTACTTGCGCCACTTCGGCGCGATCGACGCGTACAGCTGCCGCCACGTCTCCTGGTTCTCCTCGCTGTACAGCTCGTACGGCTGGTGGATGAACAGGTCACCCCGGCCGCGGGCCTCTTCGATGAACGCTGCGCGGGTGGTCGTCAGCCCACGACCCGATGCTCCCGCCGCGGTCGGGCCCGCAGCCTGGGGTGACTTTGTCGTCGAGGCGCTACCCATGGGTGATCCTCAGGACGCGGGCTCGTGCTCGACCGTCCAGCTCATCGCGTAGGACGGGTCGTCGTAGCCGGCGGCCTGCTTCGTCATGCGGAGCGGCCGGAAGGTGTCGACCATCACGGCCAGCTCGTCGGTGCGGGTCTTGCCGATCGAGCCCTCGTACGTGCCCGGGTGGGGGCCGTGCGGGATCCCGTTCGGGTGGACCGTGAACGAGGAGCGCTCGATGCCCTTCCGCGACATGAAGTCGCCTTCGACGTAGTAGATGACCTCGTCGGAGTCGACGTTCGAGTGGTTGTACGGGGCCGGGATCGCCTGCGGGTGGTAGTCGTAGAGGCGGGGCACGAAGGAGCACAGGACGAACCCGGGCCCGTCGAAGGTCTGGTGCACGGGCGGCGGCTGATGCACGCGCCCCGTGATCGGCTCGAAGTCGCCGATGTTGAACGCGAACGGCCACAGGTGCCCGTCCCAGCCGACGACGTCGAGCGGGTGGTGGTCGTAGCGGTAGCGCGTGATCTGGCCGCGTGCCTTGATGTGGACCTCGAACTCCCCTTCCTCGTCGTTCGTGACGAGCTCGGTCGGGCCCCGCAGGTCCCGCTCGCAGTAGGGCGAGTTCTCGAGGAACTGACCGTAGCGGTTGATGTAGCGCTTCGGAGGCTCGACGTGGCCGAACGCCTCCACGTGGAGCTGCCGCTGCTCGACGCCCTCGTCGGGGACGACGCGCCAAATGACGCCGGTCGGCATCACCAAATAGTCCCCAGGACCGTAGCGGAGCGTGCCGAACTGCGTCTCGAGCGTGCCCGTCCCCTCGTGCACGAAGATCACGTCGTCGCCGTGCGCGAAGCGGTACCAGTAATCCATCGCCTCGGCGGGACGACAGACGTAGAGGGCGACGTCGTTGTTCCCCATGAGCGGCACGCGCCCTGAGATCGTGTCGCCCTTCGGCTTCAGGTGCTCGGTGCGGAGGAGGCGGTGGCGGAGCGGACCCGGCTCTTCGTACTCCAGCTCGGCCGGCCGGTACCGCGCGATCTCCCGCACGCGCGTGGGCGGGTGCAGGTGGTAGAGGATCGACTGGATCCCGGCGAAGCCGTGGATGCCCATCACTTCCTCGTGGTGCAGGCTCCCGTCCGCCTTACGGAACTGCGTATGCCGCTTGTGCGGGATGGAGCCGAGCTGCCGGTAGTAGCTCATAGGTTGCCGCGCCTCTGCTGCTCTTTCTCCAGCGACTCGAAGAGGGCCTTGAAGTTGCCCTCCCCGAAGCCGCGCGCCCCGTGTCGCTCGATGACCTCGTAGAAGACCGTCGGGCGGTCCTCGACCGGCTTGGTGAAGATCTGCAGCAGGTATCCGTCTTCGTCGCGGTCGGCGAGGATGCCGAGCTCCGCGAGGTCGTCGAGCTGCTCCTCGATCTCGCCGACCCGCTCGGGCAGGTTCTCGTAGTAGTTGTCCGGGATGTGCAGGAACTCGATGCCACGCTCGCGCATCGTGCGCACCGTGGTCACGATGTCGCTGGTCTGACAGGCGATGTGCTGCACGCCCGGGCCGTTGTAGAAGTCGAGGAACTCCTGGATCTGCGACTTCTTCTTGCCCTCCGCCGGCTCGTTGATCGGGAACTTGATCTTGCCAGTCCCGTCCTGCATGACCTTCGACATCAGCGCGGAGTACTCGGTCGCGATCGCCTTGTCGTCGAAGTGCACGAGCTGGCTGAAGCCGAGCGCCCGGCCGAAGAAGTCCACCCACTCGTCCATCTTGCCGAGCTCGACGTTGCCGACGATGTGGTCGACCGTGTGGAGCCCAACGCCCTTCCCCGCCTCGGCACCCGTGCGGCGGAAGCCTGGGGCGAAGACGCCGGCGTAGTCGCCGCGCTCGACGAACTTCATCCACGTGTCGCCGTACGCCTTCACGGCGGAGGTGCGCAGCGTGCCCTGGTCGTCGCTCTCCTCGGTGGGCTGCATGGCGGGCGTCGCTCCCCGGCTCGTCGCGGCCTCGAACGACGCGGCGGCGTCCGGGACCTCGAGGGCGATCACCTTCACGCCGTCGCCGTGCTTCGCCACGTGACGGCTCAGCTCGTCATCGCCGCGCAGTGAGCTGCTCAGCACGAGGCGGATGTTGCCCTGTTGGAGCGCGTAGGAGGCGATCTCGCGGCTGCCCGTCTCGAGCCCCCGGTACGCGACCGTGGTGAAGCCGAAGCCGTGCTCGTAGTAAGCGGCCGCCTGCTTCGCGTTGCCCACCCAGAACTCCACGTGGTCGAACGCCTTGATGGGAAGGAAGTCCGTCGCCTCGGAGGCCTTCGCGGGAGCTGCCGTCGTCGTGTGTGCCATCGCTGAACACCGGGGCCTGAGGTGTCGATCCTATACCAGATATCTAGAATCGGAATCGGATCCCTACTAATTTCTCCGAACGGGAATCAATATAACTCCCTTTCACCCGGGTAGACCATGGCTGGCCACGCGACGACCGCGCCCCCTCCGACCCCTCCCCGGCCCCGTCCGCTGGACGATCTGGACCGCCGCATCCTCGACCAGCTCCAGCAGGATGCGAGCATCTCCGCCGCCGAGTTGGCGCGCCGTGTCGAGCTCTCGCCCGCGGGGCTGCAGAAGCGGGTCCGAAAGCTCTACGACGCGGGGGTGATCGTGCGGCAGGTGGCGATCCTGAACCGCGAGGCGATCGACCTCGACCTGCTCTGCTTCGTGCACGTCACGCTGGCGCACCACCAGCCCGACGCCGTGCGCACGTTCCGGGAAGCGATCGGCGAGATGCCGCAGGTGCTCGAGTGCCACCACCTCACGGGTGAGTTCGACTACCTGCTGAAGGTCGTGGTCGGGAACCACAGGGAGCTCGAGCACTTCCTGGTCGACGAGCTCACGCCCACGCCCGGTGTGGACAAGATCCGCACGAGCATCGTGCTGAGCGAGCTCAAGGCCTCGACGGCGCTGCCGCTGGGGTAGGACCGAGAGTCGAGGGAGTCAGCGCCTTTCGGGCCTCCTCGAAGGTCCCCCGGAAGTACCCGACGTTGTGGAACGCCTCCCAGGCGATTGCCTGGGCTACGAAGCGCGCGTCACCGACAGTACGGCCCACGACGATGATTCGCGTGTTGTGGTCCTCCATCGGAAGTCGGCCATCGTCCTTGGCCGCCCGGACCTCACCGACGTCTCTCCCCTCGAGCACGCCGCTCCTCGGCAGGTTACGCGCTCCAGGGATCGATCCGGACCGGAATGCATCCGCCTCGCGGACGTCGAGGAGCACGGCGGTCCGGTCGTTGTCGAGCACGTACCGCAGGCCATCCAACTCGACTTCGCTCACGTGCCCGGTAGCTCGCCAAACAGGCATCCCGAGCTGGTATCGCTGAACGTCGGTGTGCCCCGCCATCGCGAGCTCCTCGGCGAGCCTCCTGCTCTTCGGGCAGTACGGCCCGTTGCAGTAGAGCACGATCGGCCGGGTGAGGTCCCCGCCCACGAGGCGAGACACCTCGGCGACGTCGGAGACGTACATGGACATGGGCACGCCGGGGCGGGCGGCGACATTGAGCGCGCCAGGAACGTGTCCGATGGAGTACTCCAGGTGCGGCCGCGTGTCGAGCACGACGGCCGCGTCCGTAGCGACGATCTGCTCGAAGTCCTCGGTGGAGAGCTCTGCCTCGGGCAGCGCGGGCGCTGCGCCCTGACGAAGCCAGCCCGAGGCAGCCACGCCCAGGGCGAACGCGGCGAGAGCCACCGGCACGACGGTGCGCAGTATGGCGCTCCGGCGTATCGCCACGAGGCGCCCCCTGCCGTCGGCCACAGCCGCGCGTTCGGCTGAAGTGGTCACCCGACCGTCGAGCTCTGCGGCGGCCAGTGCGTCTCCGAACTTCGCCGCGGTGAGGTGCCGGTCCGCGGGAAGCTTCTCGAGGGCCTTCATCACCGCCCGCTCGAGCGGCGGCGGCACGTTCTCGCGGAGCTGCC
>JBFGFY010000127.1:0-9489 GCA_041579355.1 Longimicrobiales bacterium
CGACGGGTATCCACAACGTGTACGTGAGCCCCGACGGGAACTGGGTGCTCGCCGGCCTCAACGCACAGGACGAGGGCTCGATCGAGATCATCGATCCGACGCTCGACCGGGTCGTCGACGCGATCACGCTTGTCGACGAGCGGGGTGAGGCGCACCGCGTCCGGCCGATGGCGTTCCTGGCCGCCGACGACGGTTCGACGAGCAAGCTCTTCGCCCACGGCTCGGGCGTGAACGCCGTTTGGGTGATCGACTGGGCGACCAAGCGCACCGAGGCCATCCTGCACCCGCCGGCGCTCCCGGCCTGGCAGCGCAACGCCGACGGGAACCAGGGCGCCCCGATGCACGGCCTCGAGGTGCTCCCGAACCGGACCGCCGTGTGGGCCTCGAGCCGTCTCGACAGCCGCATCTACGGCTGGTCGCTGCCGGACCTCCGGTACATCGGCGCGATCGAGGTGGGGCCGACGGCCAACTGGATGACCTCCACGCCCGACAGTCGCTACATGTACGTGGCGGTCTCGGGCTCGGATCACACGCTCGCGATCGATCTACAGACGCGTGAGATCGTCGCTAAGATCAAGACGGGCGCCCGCCCGGCCCGCATCGACGTCGCGATCCTGCCGCTGGACCGCGCCCGGGCCACCGGAGCGTCCCGATGAGCTGGCTCCAGCGGCGCGCTCTTCCGCTGGCCTACGGGCTCGTCGCGGGGGTGTGCGTCGTGGCCGCGTATGGCCTGATGACGCCGCCCGTGGCCGAGCCGTCCGAGGCCGCCGGGGCTTTCGACAAGGCGCTCTACGACGAGGTCGAGCGCCGTAACTTCGACTTCTACCGCCGCAACGTGGAGCCGATCTTCGTGCGGCCCCGCGGCTACCCGAACCGCACCGAAGACGCCGCGTGTGTCATGTGCCACGTATGGCAGACGAGCCTCCGCTTCGAGCTCCAGGAGATGACGGAGACGGCGGACGGCTGGGCGTGGACGCCGGGGCAGTCGACGCTGAACTACGACGTCGTCACGCAGCTCGTGAACGCGTCGAATCCGACCAGCAGCCGGCTGCTCACGAAGCCGCTCGCGCCCTCGGCGGGTGGCTCCGGCCACACGGGCGGCACGTACTGGGAGTCCACGAGCGACCCCGAGTACCAGGTGGTGCTCGAGTGGATCCGGATGCTGCCGCCGGAGCGGTACACGCCGCCCCCGGAGCCGACGCTCGACTTCGAGTTCTACCGTACCTGCGTGCAGCGCATCTACCAGAATCCGCGGGAAGGACAGATCTCCTGCGAGCAGTGCCACGCGGGCGGCTTCATGGGCTTCGCTCCACGGGCCGGGAACGGCAGCGCGTGGACGGAAGCCGAGGCCCGGCGCGGCTACGAGGCGATCCAGCGTGTGATCCTGCCGGGCAACCCGGTGCAGAGCCGCTTCATGCTCAAGCCGCTGCACCCGGACGGGGGAGGCTCGTACACGCACAACGGCGTGCGCCGTTGGCAATCGCGAGACGATCCCGAGTGGCTGATGCTCGCCGCCTGGATCCGGGGCGAGCGCTCGGGCAGCAACTGCTCTTAGGCCGATGGACCGGCGGGGGCGCTCGGACGCGCGCCCGCCGGCCGCTCGTCTAGCGGACGAGCGTTCCTACCCGAAGAGACGCGGCACGAGCACGGGCGTCCGCGCCTTGTACGCCTCGTAGTCGGGCTCTCCGCCCCACCTGTCGTCGGCTTGCTGCTCGAGGAGCGGTATTCCGCTCACCTTCGTGAGCAGGAGCGTGACGAAGACCGGAGAGATCAGCGTCACGTACTGCCACCCCTGAAGCGCAGGCAGCGCGATCACCGCGACGCCGATCCAGAGCACGATCTCGCCGAAGTAGTTGGGATGGCGAGACCGTGACCAGAGCCCCGTCGCAATGAAGCGGCCCTGGTTCTCGGGCTGGGCTCGGAAGCGGCTCTTCTGTCGGTCGGCCACGACCTCGATGCCGAAGCCGGCGATCCAGAGCGCCAGCCCGACCCAGGCGACGACACCGACGGGCGCGGAGCGGACCGACGTGATCGCGGCGAGAGCGGCCGCGATGGTGAACGAGACCCACACGCCCTGCAGGGTCCAGGCGGCGAAGAAGCGGACGAACGACGTCTTGATCTCGACGAAGCGGCTGTCCGAGCCGGCCGCCGCGATGCGGAGGAAGAGGAAGCTCCCGAGCCGAACCGCCCACACGACCACGAGCACCGCGAGAAGCCGGGAGCGAGCGTCCGCCCCGGGCCCGAGCCAGAGCGCCACTGCGATCAGCGTGAGGTACGTGAGGCTTCCCGTGAGGTCGAAGAAGCGCTCCGTGCGCCCGGCCCAGGCGGGCACGAAGATGACCCATTGGATCGCGATCGCGACCGCGACGCAAAGGGCGAAGAGCGGGAAGCCTCCAACGGTGGCACCGCCCTGGCTGCCCGCCCACGCGAGGCCCGCGGCCAGTGCGAGGGCGGCCGGCAGGACGACCAGGCGCTTCTTCTCGGACTCGTTCATGGCGCTTCCTCCGGGCTCCGTCTCGGCCTGCCGACCATGGCGAGGCGCGACTGGCTTGGCAATGGAGGCTGGGCCCCGCTACTCGGCCGCCACGGTGAGCCGCACGTCGCCCAGGTACCCGGCGAGGAGCGGCCGTGCCGCGAGCGCACGCAGCTCGGCTTCCAGCGCGCTCGGCACCCGACAGTCGACCGAGATCACGCCGTCGACGAGGCTCACCTCTCCGGCCTCGCAGAGCGCGGCGAGCGCGGCGACCCGGCCGGCAGTGGCGTCCACGCCCGCCGGTCCGGCGAGCCCCATGAGGTCGAGCCGGTCCACGACCCGCCGGACGTGTCCCTCTGCGACGGCGTTACGGGCTTGGTCCAGCATGGCCCAGCGCATGGCCGCGTCCGGCACGCGCCCCGCCAGCGTGAGCACGTACCTGTCGACCGTGACCCGGAGCTCCGGCCAGGCCACGTGCTCGACGTCGAACTCCGTCGAGACGCCCCGCGTGCACGAGCGGGAGCCGAGCCAGCCCGGGCAGACCGTTTCCTTCACGACCGCCACGACACGCTCGGCTGCCTCCGGCGAGGGCGCCGCGCCACGCAGGTGCGCCCGCCGCCCCTCCACCTCGAGGTAGGCCCAGCTGTGGCCCGTGCCGTCGAGGGCGGCCTGGATGACCCGGCGCGTCTCGGACGCGTCCGGCGCGCTCGCCGACAGCCCGAGGATGGCCAGGACGGCTGCCGCGACGCCCGTCGTTTTCCCATATCTTCTATACACGCAGTGCTTCCCGTCTCTAGGTCCACAGGGGTCGGGAGCCATCGATCGCGACGACCCCCTCTGTAGTCCGAGACAGCTCGGTGCGGCGGAAGTCACATGGGGCGGGAGAAGCGCGAGCCCGAGAGTCCCGCGAGGGAGGAATCGATGTCCGAAGCGAAGGCGAAGCTCCAGGCGCTCCTGCAGCAGCTCGAGACCGAGCGGGACGAGCTCAAGGTGAAGATGGGCCTGGCGAAGCTGGAGGCGCGCGAGGAGTGGAAGGAGCTCGAGGGGAAGATCGACGCCATGCGCGGGCGGCTGAAGGTCCTCGGGGGTGAAGCCAAGGAGGTGGGAGGCGACGTCGCCGCGGCGGCGGAGGTGCTCGCGGGCGAGGTGAAGGCCGGCTTCGCCCGGCTCAGGAAGCTCCTTTGAGCGCGCCACGGGTGCGCGCCGCGGCCCTTGCGATGGCGATGGCCGTGTGGCCGGCCGGTGAGGCTGCCGCGCAAACGTCGGCGAGCGGGCTCGACGGCGCCTGGCGTGTGGATCAGGTCTCGAGCGGCGGCCGGGTGCTCACCTCACCCCAGCCAGGGCTGCTCCTCTTCACCGGGCGCCACTACAGCTACACGCTCGTCACCGGCGACCAGCCCCGGCCCGAGCTTCCGGGGGGCCTGGTGAGCGCGCCGGACCTGCTCGCGGTGTGGAACCCGTTCAGCGCCAACGCCGGCACGTTCGAGGTCTCCGGCGACCGCATGGTCCGGCGCCCGGTCGTGGCGAAGAACCCGGACGCGATGGCCCCGGGCGCGTTCAACGAGTACACCTTCCGCCTGAGCGCGGATACGCTCTGGGTCACCTCCGTGGGCACCGAGACCGGGCCGACGAGGAGCCCCAGCACGGTCCGTTACGTGCGGGCGCGGTAGGGTTAGCCGCTGAAGTACACGTAGGCGCCCCAGGCGCCGACGCCGACACCGCCGAGCACGAGGATCGTGCCGGCGTCTCCACCCACGATGGCGCCCGCCACGAAGGCCGCCCCGCCGATGATCATGAGCGGCACGCCGCGCTGGTCGCGGCTCCGGGCTGCCTGCACGACCGGTGGTGCGTCGGTCGTGACCTCGAGGGGTCGCGCGGCCGGCCGGAAGAGCTCGGGTGAGCCGGCGCGGGCGGCGAGCGGCGCGCCGGGGGCCGGGCCCGCCGCGTCGACCGGGACCAAAGCAGGCAGCTGCGGCGCCTGCGCTTGCCCGGGGGCCGGGAGCAGAGCCGTCATCGCGACCAGCGCGGCGAACGGGAGCCGGGCCGAGCCCGCCCGGGTAACGACGTTCGGAAACGCGATCATCATTCCTCCGTGGGCTTCTCGCGGAAGCCGATCCGGTGGTAGGGGTTCACGACGCTGGTGGCGACGTTCTTCAGGTGCGCGCTCACGCGCTTGAGGTAGCGCATGTACAGGGCCACGGTGACCGCGTGCCCCGAGCGTCCCTTCAGCACCTGGCTGTCCTGCATTCGTGGGATCGTCCCGTCGACGAGCTTCGAGATCTCGGAGTGGGTCTCCATGATACGCCGGGCGCGCGCCTCGTCGGATCCTTCGAGGGCGGGCACGATGTCGGCGAACATCGCGTCGATCGAGCGCTCGATGCGGGACACCTCTTCGTTGAGCTCCAGCGCGTCGAAAGGATTGTCGAGGCCGGCGGCCAGCTCGACGATGTTCTTCGTATAGTCCCCGATCCTCTCGATGTCGATGACGATCGCGGTGAGCACGAGCCCCAGGTTGATGTCGGGCTTGGAGGAGACCGACATATGGGTGACGATCTTCCGTCGCACGGAGCGCTCGTACTTGTTGAGCTGCCGGTCGCGCTCGTAGATGTCGACCTCCATCGGACCTTTCCCCCGCAGCGCCGCCACGGCGTCCTTGTACATGCCGTGGGAGGCCTTGAGCATGGTGATCGCCTCGTCGAAGGCCTCCTGGAGGGGCCCCTCGGAACGGAACAGGGTGACGAGTTCCTTCCACATCGCTATGGCCCCCTAGAAGATGACGTACAGGATCGGCAGGATGTGCAGCGCGACGTATATGGCGATGACGGTCGCCGATTTCCCCTTGGTCCGCACTGCGTAACGCCCCACTGCTTCGGCAAACCGGATGGGCAGGATCCGCAGCGGATAGAAGAGCACGATGCCCAAGATGTTGAACGAGAGATGGGCGAACGCGATCGTCACGGCGGCCGGGCTCCCCGTGGCGAACGAGGCCAGGATCGCCGTGATCGTCGTGCCGATGTTCGCGCCGAGCGTGTAGGGGAAGATCTGGCGTAGGCTCAACACGCCCGTCCCCGCGAGCGGTACCACGAGCGACGTGGTGGCGGAGCTGCTCTGCACAGCCGCGGTCATGACCACCCCGAGCGAGAAGCTCGCGGCGTCGTTGCGGAAGAGCACCCGGTCGAAGAGGCCGCTCATGCGGTCGAGCACGGCGCCGCGCATCACCTTCATCATCTGGTTCAGGGCGAAGAACAGCACCCCGAGTGCGATGGCCACGAGCGGCAGGGAGTACGGAAGCGCGCTCGTGAAGACCTCGACGAGTGGGCCGACCACGGCGCGCAGCGGGTTGGCGAGCCCCAGCCCCCCCGCGCCCGCGAAGACCTCCTCCATGAAGTGCGCCATACGCTCGATCGGGTGGAAGAGCAGCTCGATCGGAAGGAGCGTGACCGCGGCCAACAGGTTGAAGAAGTCGTGCACCGTCGAGGCGGCGAAAGCGCGCTCGAACTCGCGGGGCCGCGTCACGTGTCCGATCGAGACGATCGTGTTCGTTGTCGTAGTGCCGATGTTCGCGCCCATGATGATCGGGATCGCGAGCGGAATGGTGAGGGTCTCGGCTGCCACGAGGCCCACGACGATGGTGGTCGTCGTCGACGAGCTCTGGATGAGGCTCGTGGCGAGGAACCCGATGATGAGGCCGGCGACCGGATCGGACGCCGTGTTGATG
Source organism: Longimicrobiales bacterium (assembly GCA_041579355.1). Taxonomy (GTDB): domain Bacteria; phylum Gemmatimonadota; class Gemmatimonadetes; order Longimicrobiales; family Gaopeijiaceae; genus UBA2982. The sequence goes on from JBFGFY010000127.1 coordinate 6,192, forward strand.
AGCTGCTCCGCGAACCCGCGGCCGGCCATCCGGAAGGCCTGGCTCATCAGGTCGATGCTGAAGAAGAAGAGATAGAGGAGGAGCAGGAAGTAGAGCGTGCGCGCGAGCGCCGGGAGCCAGCTCGGGCGCGACGGGTCCGCCGTCCGTTCGGGCAATGCGGGAGTCCTGTCCGGGGCGTCTTCTGCGGGAGGCGGGGCAAGTTACACCCTCGCGCGACTTTGGGAACCTGTCCGCTCGATGCGACGGGCCGGTCTCGCCTTGACCGCCGGCTCGCGCTCGAACTAGTTGAGCGTACCTATGTTCCGACCCCAACACGTTTTCCGGCGCCGCGCCCCGATCGCGTCGGGGTGTCTGGCAGCGGCGCTGCTCGCCGGCCCGGGTCCGGCCGCCGCTCAGGACCCGGCGCCGCCGCGCACCCTCGCCTCTTGCGAGGACAAGCGGACCGCGCTCGCGGTCTCGCAGGCGCTCGGCGTGAATCTCGCGATCAATCGGGCGAACGCGTGGCTCTTCAGGTGGGAGTTCGGCCACGTCGGCTTCGAGTCCTGGTCCCGCAACCTGAGGCGGGGGTGGAAGTGGGACGCCACCCAGTTCGGCGTGAACTCGTTCGTCCACCCTTACCACGGCAGCCTCTACTTCACCGCGGGCCGTGCCAACTGCCTCAACTACTGGGAGTCGATCCCCGTCACCTTCCTGGGCTCCTGGGTGTGGGAGTACTTCGGCGAGACGCACCGGGCCTCCCTCAACGACTTCTATACGACCGGGCTCGGCGGCGCCGCGCTCGGAGAGGTGCTGCACCGCGTCTCGTGGGCCGTGCTCGACGAAGAAGCGCGCGGAGGCGAGCGGATCGCGCGCGAGCTCCTCGCGCTCGCCATCAACCCCGTGGGGGGGCTCAATCGGCTCTTCCGGGGGCAGTGGATGCGCCGGGGGGAGAACCCCGTCGACCGCGTGCCCGAGGCCTACCTGTTCCGCGCCCGCGTAGGTGGCCGGAGCGTGGAGGAGACCCGCATCCCGAAAGAGCCGCGGGTCTCTCCGACCGTCATCGTGGACATCGGCCTCGGCGACCCGTTCGACACGCCGTATCGGGCGCCGTTCGACGTGGTCAGCATGAGCGCCCAGGTCAGCCCCGACGGGGGCGGCCTCAACCTCCTTCGCACCGTCGGGCGGCTGTGGGGGCGTGAGCTCACCTCGACCGAGAGCGCCCACCGCCACCAGCTGATGGTGAACCAGCGCCTCGACTACGTGAACAACCCCGTCTACAACTACGGGGAGCAGACCCTCGAGATCGGGCTGCGCTCCCGCTGGAGCGCCCAGCGAAATCTGCGGGTGCACACGAGGCTCGCGGCCGATTTCGTGGCGCTCGGCGCGGTCGAGGCGCTCGACGAGGCGCGCGGAACGAGGACGATCGACTGGGGGCCTGCGCTCGGCGCCATCGCCGAGGTGTCGCTCGACTATCAGGGGCAGACCTACCTGACGTTCTACAACCGGGTGCGGTACCTGAGCTCGGTGAGCGGCTCGCCCGCGAGGCACACGCTGCTGTTCTCGGGCTTCGACTTCCTGATCCCACTCACGAGCGACCTCGGCATCGGCGCGTACGTGAGCGTCGACCAGCGCCGGAGCGACTACACCGCAGTGCCGGACGTCGAGCGGAGCTACACCGAGACGCGCGTCTACTTCACTTGGACGCCCGCGTTCGGGACCCCGTTGCGATGAAGCCATCGTGGTGGTGGATGCTGGCGCTCGCCTCGGCGTCGCTGCCGGGCACGGCGGAGGTCGCCGGCCAGACCTACGTGCGCAGCGGCTTCTGGGTGGAAGGCGCCTGGGGCGCGGGCACGGTCCGCAGCGCCTGCTCGGCCTGCGCCGACGTGACGGTGGCCTACGGCACCTCGACGCATCTGCGGATCGGGACCGCGCTCGCGCCGCGGGCGCTCGTCGGCCTGGAGCTGTTCGCGCTGCATTCGACCGACCTGGTGCTCGCTCCGGGCGCCCAGCCGGTGGATGCCGAGAACGGCAGCATCATCCCGATGGTGCTGTGGTACGCGGGCCCTAGCGGCGTCTTCCTGAAGGGCGGCATCGGGCTCGCGCGCGGCACCTTCACCGTGAGTCCCGCGTCGGGGACGCCCGTGACGACCGAGCGGAGCGGCCTCGCGATCACCTTCGGGATCGGGTACGACCTGGCCGTCGCCAGGCGTTTCGCGCTCACGGCCAACCTCGGCATGAACGTGACGGCGATCGGAGACGTCCCCCTCGACGGAACGAGCGTGGACGACGTGATCGCTACCGTCTACGAGGCGGCGGTGGGGATCACGCTGCGCTAACCCTGGGCCGGCTCCCCCCGCGCGCGGGCGGCGGTGGCCGCATCGAGCCGGGCGCGCAGCTCCGCGACGAGCGCGGGGCCCGTCGTGTGCTCGCGACCGTACTCGAGGTTGAAGGCGTAGTCGAAGTCGGCGGGGTTCCTCCCCTGCGTGTGCTGCAGGATCGTCTCGAGCTTGTCGAGCGCCTTGGCGAGCTTCGCCTCGGGTGAGGCCGCGGCCTCGTACTCGTCCCAGAGCGACACGACCAGAGAGCGCATGCGCTCGGGGAGCGGGGCGGCGAGTCGCAGCAGGTCGCGGCGCTCGTCGCCCGCCTTGCCCTCCGACTCGCCCGCGGCGCGGCGGCGCTCCTGCTCCGGTGCGGGGATGTCGCCCCCTAGCGCCTCGCCGAGGTCGTGCACGATGCAGATGCGGAGCAGCCGCCCCACGTCGATGCCGGGGAGCTCCGGCCCGAGCAGCAGCGCCATGAGAGTGAGCCGCCAGGTGTGCTCGGCCACGGACTCGACGTCGCCGGTCGACGTGTAGGCGCTCCGCCCGATCACCTTCATCCTCTCGGCCTGGCGAAGGAAGTCCAGGACTCCCGACAGCTCTGCTGTATGCATCACACCTTCCGGTTCGGCCCGCGGGAAGACACAGTATAGGACGATGGATGCCACATGGACCCGGGGGGGGCTCTTCGGCGCTGCGCTCGCGCTCGCCGTCGCCTCGTATGCCGCCGCCGATGCGGCCGCGCAGGAATTGGCGGACGGGCCTCGCGAGCTCCCCGAGGCGATCCCCATCTTCCCGCTCCCCGACGCCACGCTCTTCCCGAACAGCACGCAGCCCTTCCACATCTTCGAGCCGCGCTACCGGGAGATGGTCGCCGACGCGCTCGCGGGCGACAGCATCATCGGCTTGGCGACGCTGCGCCCCGGATACGAGGCGGACTACGAGGGGCGCCCACCCGTGTACGACATCGGCTGCGCGGGCGTGATCCTCGCCTCCGAGCG
>JBFGFY010000128.1:0-9442 GCA_041579355.1 Longimicrobiales bacterium
GCCGGCATTGTCCTCATCGCGTTCGGCTTGCTCGTGGTCGCCGCGCTACTGGTGTGGTGGATGAGCGCCAGGGCTCGGGTCTGGCGCTCCTACCTAGCGCAGAGGGAGCAGATCGGGAGTCACGGCGCTGCCGATCGTCGCGTGCATGCTCGCCTGGCGGCACTCATGGCGTGGGCTGCGGCCGCCAACCTACTTCTGCTACTGCTCTACACCCTTCGGCTCCTGCCCGGCAGTGCCAACAGGGTCGACATCGCCGCCGGTTCGCTTCGGTGGCTGGCAATTGCGGTAGCCGCCCAGATCGGGGTAGCCGTCGGCCTTTGGATGTATGCGCGGCGTATTCGCACCATCGCCGAATTGGGGCGCTCGATTCGCAGCTCGTCCCCGGTGTGGAGACGGTGGACGCGCCGGACGCGAGAACAGTCGCGGCGCCCGCAGAGCCTGGGCCTCGAGGTCCCACTTGTTCTCGCCATGACATTTGGAGTGATCCTCGCCCTGCCGGCGCAGGAGAACGTGCTGGTCGCATTTCGCGACGTCTTTGAGCAGCCCGAGCTCTCCCAGGCCGAGCGGCTGGTCGACCTGTTCCCGCGGTCTGCCTATACCCACGCCTTGCGCGGCGGTGTTCACCTGGCAGACGGGTCTCGCGGCACCGCCGCGGCGGAGCGGGACTTCCGTCGCGCTCTAGAACTCGATCCGAAGTTCCACTCGGCGCTGGCGGGCTTGGCCGCGGCCCAGCTCGCCGACGGAGACATCGACGGTGCGCTCGCCACTACCCGCCGCTTCGTCGAAGCGGAGCCCGATCACCCAACTCCCTACTTCCAACTGGCTCTGATGTCGGGTGTCGCCGGCGATCTCGGCGGCTTCTTCGGAAACCTGGAACGGACACTCGAGATCGATGTGGACGCCGCCGGATGGGACGCTTACCTCACCCGCTGTCAGGCGGAACTTGCCGTGAGCCAATTCGAAGCTGCTCTGAGCGATTGCCTCGCCACCGGCGAACTGAACTCTTACGCCTACGGGACCGGAGGCATCCGGCCCCAGCTGGTAGCTGCCTACCGGGGACTGGGAAAGGAGGCCGACGCCGTCGCGGCGCTCCAATCGGGAGGCGTTCCGGTCGCGGAGATCGCAGCCGTGCTCAGCACCCTCTCCTCGTCCGACCTCCCGCGCGCCCGCGGTCGGCGGCAGGTCGCCGGCGCGCTCCGGTGGGGAGCGGCCCGCCGCAGCCCCTGCGCGGCGGCCGGCGCGCTCGTCCGCTCCCCCGGGCCGGAGCGGGGCGCGGCCCGCTCCAAGCGCGCCGAGTCGCCCCGCCGCCCGACCCTCGGCGGCACCGGCCCGCCGTCCGACGGTGCGGCCCGCCCCCGCGGCGCGAGGCTCGACGCCCCGCGCGGGAGCTCCGCCCAAGCGCCGTGGGGGCGGGTAGCAGAGCCACCGGCGAGGCGTCGCCTCCGGGGTCGTGACCGTCGGCCCCGTGTCGTTACCTTTTTCTGTTCCCCACCCGTGGCCTTTCGTCGTGAGCCGTCGTGCAGACCGAGAACATCCGCAACTTCTGTATCGTCGCGCACATCGACCACGGAAAGTCGACGCTGGCGGATAGGCTCCTCGAGGAGACGCACACGCTCGACCGCCGCCAGATGCGCGAGCAGGTGCTCGACGACAACGAGCTCGAGCGCGAGCGTGGCATCACGATCAAGCTCCACGCCGTGCGCATGTCGTACCGCGCCGCCAGCGGAGAGACGTACCAGCTCAACCTGATCGACACGCCGGGCCATGTCGACTTCACCTACGAGGTCTCGCGGTCCCTCGCCGCCTGTGAGGGAGCGATCATCGTGGTGGACGCCACCCAGGGCATCCAGGCGCAGACGATCTCCAACCTCTTTCTGGCCATGGAGGCGGACCTCGAGATCGTCCCGGTCATCAACAAGATCGACCTCCCCGGTGCGGAGCCCGAGCGCCGCCGGGACGAGCTCGCCGACCTGCTGGGCGTCGACCCTGAGACCGTGCTCCTCGCCAGCGCCAAGGAGGGGGTCGGCATCGCGGCCATCCTGGAGGCGGTCGTGGAGCGCGTTCCGCCCCCGACCGGACGGCGTGCGGATCCGCTGCGGGCGCTGATCTTCGACTCGTACTACGACAAGTACCAGGGGGCTGTGCCGTCGGTGAGGGTGGTGGACGGAATCGTCAAGCCAGGATTGCACATCACGTTCGGGAACGTCGACGCCGACTACGAGGTGACCGAAGTCGGGTACATGCGCCTCGGGAAGGTGCCGACCGACGAGCTCGGGCCGGGTGAGGTCGGATACGTGGTCGCCGCGATCAAGGAGGTCTCGCACACACGGGTCGGCGACACGATCCTCGACGCGTCGAATCGAGCCCAGGAGCTCCTCCCTGGGTACCAGGAGGTCCGCCCTATGGTGTTCGCCGGGGTGTATCCGACGGACACGGACGACTACGAGAACCTCCGGGACGCGCTCGAGCGGCTTCGGCTGAACGACGCGAGCCTGCACTACGAGCCGGAGACGTCTGTCGCGCTGGGCTTCGGCTTCCGCTGCGGTTTTCTGGGCCTCCTGCACATGGAGATCGTGCAGGAGCGGCTCGACCGCGAGTTCGACGTCGACCTCATCACGACCGTGCCGAACGTGGAGTACCACGTGAAGCTCACAGACGGAACCGAGATGAAGATCGAGAGCCCGACTGCGCTGCCCCCGGCGGGGCGCATCGAGTCGATCTCGGAGCCCATCGTGAAGGCGAGGATCTTCTGCCCGGCCGAGTACATCGGGAACGTGCAGAAGCTCGCTCACGAGCGGCGGGGCGTCTTCAAGGGGATGCACTACCCCGATCCTCAGCGTGTCGAGCTGGACTACGAGCTCCCGCTTTCGGAGATCGTGCTCGACTTCTACGACAAGCTGAAGGGGAGCACGCGCGGTTATGCTGCGCTGGACTATGAGTTCCTCGAGTACCGGCCCGATGATCTCGTGAAGCTCGACATCCTGGTCAACGGCGACCCGATCGACGCGTTCAGCGTGATCATCCACCGGGAGAAGAGTTATCTCTACGGCCGCGACCTCGTACGGAAGCTCAAGGAGCTGATCCCGAAGCAGCAGTTCGCGGTCGCGCTGCAGGCGTCGATCGGCAACAACGTGATCGCCCGCACGAACGTGTCGGCGCTTCGCAAGAACGTCACGGCCAAGTGCTACGGCGGCGACATCACGCGCAAGCGCAAGCTTCTGGAGAAGCAGAAGGAGGGGAAGAAGCGCATGAAGCAGGTCGGGACCGTCGATATCCCGCAGGAGGCGTTCCTCGCGGTCTTGAACCTGAGCGAGGATTGAGCCGGCGGGGGTCGCGCGGCCGCATCGTGCGCGCCCCGAACCACCTCGGGGACGTCGTCGCGGCGCTCCCGGCGATCGTCGCCGACGGCTCGGACGTGTTCGTCGTGCGCCCCCTGGCGCCCGTGGTGGAGATGGCGGAGACGCCCGGGGAGGTCATCGCGTTCGATCGGGGCCTCGGTGGCTTCGCCCGTGCGGCGTCCGAGCTGCGACGCCGCGGATACCGGGAGGGTGTGTTGCTCACACCCGCGTTCTCAGCCGCCTGGCTCTTCCGCTGGGGCGGCGTGGCCCGGCTGCGTGGGACGGATACCGACGCCAGGGGCTGGATGCTCCGCGACCGCGTGACTCCAGAGTCGCTCGACGCTTGCCACCGCGTCGACGCGTACAAGGTGCTGCTCGGCGTGGAGAGATCGGGTCCGCCCACCGCCCACCGCCTCCGTCCGCCGGCCGACCGTGTCGAGCGCTGGAGTGCCCGCCTACCGCCGGGGCCGGGGCCCGTGGTCGGTCTCTTCCCCGGTGCCAACGCACCCGCGCGCCGGTGGCCCGCGCCCCGCTTCGCGGCGCTCGCCGAAGCCTTGGCCGAGCGAGCCGTTCGCCTGGTGGTGCTCGGTGGATCCGCCGAGTCCGAGCTCACCCGGCGTGTCGCCGCGGTGGCGCCGGGCTCGCTCGACGCGGGAGGCCGCACCGACCTGGTCGACCTCGCGGCCCTCCTATCGCTCTGCGACCTTGTAGTCACGAACGACACCGGTCCGATGCACCTGACCGGCGCGGTCGGGACCCCCACCGTGAGCCTCTGGGGCCCGTCCGACCCGGACGAGGTGCGACCGTTGGGAGCCGCGGACCATCGAGTCACCGGTCCGCCGCTTCCGTGCAAGCCCTGCTACCAGAACCACTGCGGCCGGCGGGGGAGGGGGACCCTCCTGCCGCGGGCCCACGAGGAGTGCATGCACCTGATCGAGCTACGGGACGTGATCGAGGCGGTCGATTCCGCGCTCGCCGGAGGGGGGGCGCGTGTTTGAGCCTTGGATCGTCGGAGTGGACATCGGTGGCACGAACGTCGTAGTGGGCGTCGTGCCGCGCGCGGGAGGCGATCCCCTGGCCCTCCGCTCCGAGGAGACACGGGCGTCGCGCGGTCCCGATGCCGTCGTGGACGACGTGGTCCGCATGACGAAGGAGGTCATGGAAGAAGCGCTCGGGCGGCACGGTGGCACCTCCGATCGTGTCGTGGGCGTGGGCATCGGCTGTCCGGGTCCGCTCGACACCGAGCGTGGCCTCGTGCTCACGACTCCCAACCTCGGCTGGACCGACTACCCGATCCGGGACCGGATCGCGCATCGCCTCGGCTTGCCCGGGGCGCTCGACAACGACGCGAACTGCGCCACGCTCGGAGAGTGGTGGCAGGGCGCGGGGAGAGGCGTCGATCACCTGGTCGGCGTCACGCTGGGGACCGGGATCGGAGGGGGGCTCGTCCTCAACGGACGGCTCGTGCGGGGTGCGTGCGGCACGGCGGGAGAGTTCGGCCACACCACGATCGATCTCACCGGGAGGCGCTGCGCCTGCGGCAACTACGGCTGCCTGGAGGCGTACGCCTCGGGTCCGAACATCGCGGCGAGGGCGCGCGAGGGGGTCGAGGCCGGATACGAGTCGGTCCTGACCGACCTGGTGGAGGGGGATCTGCAGCGCATCACCGCGGTCACGGTCTACGACGCGCTCCTCAAGGGGGACGCGTACGCCCAAGAGGTCATCCTCGAGACGGCGCGTGTCCTCGGCGCCGGCATCGCGAACCTCGTCAACATGTTCAACCCCGAGATGGTGGTGATCGTCGGTGGCGTGACCAGGGCCGGCGAGCACCTCTTCGCGCCGCTGCGCGCGGAGGTGCGGCGGCGGGCCTTCGACGTCGCCGTGGAGGCGTGCCGCATCGTCCCCGGACAGCTCGATGCCGCCGGGGTGATCGGCGCCGCGGGCGTGTTCGTTCTCTCCCAAGGGGAGGAGCTCGCCCACTCCGCGGCGAGCCCCACGTGAGCGGCCGCACGCTGGGCGTGATCGGCACGCTGGTCTGGGACCGCATCGTCGATCGCGACCGGCGCTCCCAGCCGGTGGAGGAATGGGGGGGCATCGGATACGCACTGGCCGCGCTCAGCGCGTCGTTACCCGCAGGCTGGCACGTGCTGCCGATCCTGAAGGTGGGCCGCGACCTGGCGGAGGAGGGTCGGCGTTTCCTACGCGAGATTCCGCGCGTCGACGATGCCGCGATCGTGATCGTGCCCGAGCCCAACAACCGGGTCGAGCTGCGCTACGAGAGCCAAGCACGCCGCTGTGAGCGGCTCACGGGCGGGGTGCCCCCGTGGACGTGGCCCGAGCTGGCGCCGCTCGTCGAGATGTGCGATGCGCTGTACGTGAACTTCATCTCCGGCTTCGAGATGGAGCTCGACACGGCCCGCGCACTGCGCACCGGATATCGCGGCCCCACGTACGCCGACCTCCACTCCCTCTTCCTCGGCATGAACCGACACGGTCACCGGATCCCTCGCACGCTGGAGGCGTGGGCCGCCTGGCTGGGGTGCTTCGACGCCGCACAGATGAACGAAGACGAGTTCGATCTGCTCGGCACGACCGGCGATCCGTGGCAGCTCGCGGCCGGGGCCATCGGCCCCGAGCTGAAGCTCATCACGGTCACCCTCGGCGCGCGTGGAGCGGCGTATGTCGCGAGCAACGGCTTCGATGCGGACCCCCTCCGCTGGCGGTTGCCGTCGGCCGTCGCGGTCGCGGGCCGTGCCCATAGCGGGAAGGTCGCGCTCGAGGGCGGCGCACGGACCGGAGACCCGACCGGGTGCGGCGACGTCTGGGGTGCGACGGCGTTCGCTCGCTTGCTCGGCGGAGACGGCCTGGAGGAGGCCATGCGGGAAGCGAACCGCATGGCGGGCCGCAACGTCGAGCACCGCGGGGCTCGGGGCCTCTACCGGCACCTCAGCGGCCGCCTCTCGCACGTCGAAGGAAGCCCGTGAACGTCCTGCCAGTGCCCGCGACGCTCGACCACTCGACCGTCGACCACTTCTTCGACGAGGTGACGACGCTCAAGGAGGAGCGGACACTCTTCGACGCCCGCCACCTCCGCTGGGTCGACCCGAACGGCATGGTCGGTCTGCTCGTCGCCGGCACGGTCGCGAGTCGCAAGCAGGGAGCGCTTCCCAGGCTCGGCCTGCCCGAGAGCGCAGACGTTCATGGGTACCTGGCGCGAATGGGGTTCTTCGAGGCCGCCAAAGGGGTGTTCGAGGTGGAGGTCCCTGCGCGGCGTCCGCCCGCGCGCTCCTCCGACGTGCTGCTCGAGATCACGCCGATCGCAGCGAATGTCGACGTGCATGCGGTCGTCGACCGGGTGCAGAGCGCGGCGGGCGCGATTCTCACGTCGCGCCTCGGCTATCCCGCGACCGCGGTGGTGCAGTTCTGCGTCATCCTCTCCGAGGTCTGTCAGAACATCATCGAGCACGCGGAGGCGCCTGGCTGGGTCGCCGCACAGGCCTACAACTGGGCGAAACGGCTCGGTCGTTACGTCGTCGTAATCTCGGTCATGGACGTCGGACGGGGCTTCCGCGGCTCCCTCATGGACGAGCACTCCGCCCGCTACGGTGACCGGTGGGGGGACACGACGGCGCTCGAGGCGGCCTTCCTGCACGGACTCACGCGGTTCCCGGATTCGGGGCGGGGGCAGGGGATCCAGCAGATCCGCAAGCAGGTGCGCCGCTGGGACGGGGCCATCACGATCCGGAGCGGTACGGCGCGCATCGGCCAGGTGCCCGACTGGGACGACACGCCGCCGCTGGCCGACGGGTTGGCTCCGTTTCCCGGCGCACAGATCTCGATCATCCTCCCGGCGAAGGTGGGGCCGTGACGGACCCTCGTCTCGATCCCGTCTGGATCGACGTCGGCCAGGTTCTGCAGCGCACCGTGACCTCCCTCTATTCCCACTTGGTCACTCGTCCCACGGGACGCGCCGTGCGCATGGCGATCGAAGCACAGCTGCAGACCGCTGGTGAGCGCTCGCTCTCGCTCATAGACCTCTCGGAGGTCGTGATCCTCGACTTCTCGTGCGCCGACGAAGTCGTCGCGCGATTGGTGGAGGACGCCTCCAAGAACCGGGCGCACGAGGCCTTCTTCGTCTTCCGCGGCGTGCACGAGCCCCACCGGGACCAGATCGAGTCGGTGCTGGAGCGGCGGCGGCTCGCAACGGTCGCCGAAACGGCTCCAGGCCTGTTCCAACTGCTCGGTCTTAGGACGGACGGAGAGGACCGGATCTGGCGCGAGCTCGAGCTCCGCGGCATGGTCGGGCCGGAGGAGCTGGCTCAGGTCGTCGTGGACTCCGGCGATCTGGGGGCGCTGGAGTCGGTTCTGGAGCGGCGACTCGCGTTCCGTAGCCCGAGCACCGGTCGCGTGCACGCGCTCAGCCGGCTCGTGCGGCACATCATGTAAGGATCCAGAGGAGGGCGTTGTCGATGACCGAAACCCAGCGACCCACCGGGAAGCCGGGACCTGGTACGATCGGCGTGCACGGCACGAGTGGTGGTGACCGCACACCCGGAAGCCCGGTGGTGAGCCCGATCACGCAGAGCGCCACCTTCCACTGGGCCGACCCGCGCGACGGAGAGCTCCTCTACACGCGGTACGCCAACAACCCCAACCAGGTCACCGTCGGCGAGAAGGTGGCCGCGCTGGAGGGGACGGAGGCCGCGGTCGCGCTCGCGAGCGGTATGGCGGCCAGTGCGATGACGCTCCTCGCGCTCACCGACGCAGGCGACCATGTGGTCGCCTCGGACCAGCTCTACGGCGCGACGCAGGGTCTGCTGCGCTCCGAGCTGCCCCGGCGTGGCGTCACGGCCACGTTCGTCGATCCCGACGTGGGGAACTGGGAGGCCGCCCTGCGGCCGGAGACCCGAGTGCTCTACCTCGAGGTGCCGACGAATCCGACGCTGCGGGTCTTCGACGTGCGCCCCCTCGTAGAGATGGCGCACGGGCGTGGCATCAAGGTCGCGTGCGACGCGACGTTCGCCTCGCCGGTCAACTTGCGCTGCGGAACGCTCGGCATCGACGCGGTGATCCACAGCGCAACGAAGTATCTCGGCGGCCACGCGGACATCATCGCGGGCGTCGTTGCGGGCTCACACGAGATGGTCGATCAGGTGATCAGGCTCTCGCGCCTCTACGGACCCTCGATCGACCCGAACACGGCGTGGCTCCTCGATCGAGGTCTTCGCACGCTCGAGGTGCGAATGGCGCGGCACAACGAGAACGGTCTCGCGGTCGCGCGCTTCTTCGAGTCGCATCCGGCCGTGGAGAGAGTCGTCTATCCGGGGCTTCCGTCGCACCCCGACCACGGCGTCGCGAAAGGCCTGCTCGCCGGCTTCGGCGGCATGGTGAGCGTGGTGCTGAAAGGGGGGGGCGTTGTCGCCGACCGCTTCGTGTCGGCGCTCGAGCTCGCCGTCGCGGCGCCCAGCCTCGGGGGTGTGCAGACGCTCGTCTCGCAGCCGCGCTACACGTCCCACGCGGGGCTCTCCCGCGAGCAGCGGGAGGCGCAGGGGATTCCCGACGGCTTCGTGCGCATCAGCGTGGGGATCGAGAACGCCGCGGACCTCGTCGCGGACTTCGAGCAGGCGCTCGAGGCGGCGGCGAAGAAGTCGACCGCCGGGTAGGTCAACGGACGCGGATTTTCCGCGCGACCTCGACCCGCTCCCCTGATTCCAGGTCGGCGGCCCGCACGCTCCCCGGAAGGGACCGCCAGAAGCTCATCGGCCGGGCCGCGCCTACTCCGCCTCCATGAACGGATACCGGTAGTCCGTCGGGGGCACGAACGTCTCCTTGATCGAGCGGGCGCTCACCCACCGCAGCAAGTTCAACATCGAGTCCGCTTTGTCGTTCGTGCCCGACGCCCGGCCGCCGCCGAAGGGCTGCTGCCCCACGACCGCGCCCGTCGGCTTGTCGTTCACGTAGAAGTTGCCCGCGGCGTCGCGCAGATCGGCGATGGCCTCCTGAATCGCGACCCGGTCCCGCGCGAAGACCGATCCGGTGAGCGCATAGGGCGACGTGCGATCGACCAGCGCCAGCGTGTCCGCCCAGTCGGCGTCGTCGTAGAC
>JBFGFY010000129.1:0-9399 GCA_041579355.1 Longimicrobiales bacterium
CTCAATCTGGGTGCCGAGCTCCTTGTGCTCGACGTATTCGTGCGGGCTCTCGCCCCCCGAGGCGACGACGACCTGCGTCTGGCTGACCTGGTCCGGTGTGGTGGCGTGTGGGGAGCCGTGGATCGAGACGGTGTCGAGCTTCCGTTTCCTGAGGTGATCGATGGTGTGGTTGTTGGCGATCTTCAGGATCCAGTTGCTGAACTTGTAGCTCGGCTTGTAGGTGCCGATCGCGTTGAAGGCGCGCACGAAGGCCTCCTGCGAGAGATCCTCCGCCAGCGTGCGGTCGCGCACCATGCGGTACACGAGCGAGAAGACCGGGCGCTCGTAGCGCGCGAGCAGCTCGCGGAACGCCGGTTCGCGCCCACGCGCGGCGAGCGTGGCCAGCTCGCGGTCGTCGAGCGACGCGTAGTCCGGAACTGCCAGAGGTCTCTCGTCCTGCCGTGGGTGGGCGAGCCACCGAGCCGCGCCACGGGCGAGGGAAGCCACGCCGGTAGTCATTTCAGGGCCCTACGCGCGGCCCGCCGCGTGGGTTTCGCTCCCCCGCGGACGGGCGTTGAGCCGCCCCGGCGCTTCCCGTAGCTTCCGGCCCTCGTCTCGGGGTCCCCGAAAGCTATCCCGCCACCCCTACTCGTGTCATGCGATCCGCTCCCGACGCAGCACCCAAAGAAGGCGTGGAGCGGGCAGGGCAGGTGCGGCGGATCTTCTCGGAGATCGCGCCCCGGTACGACCTCCTGAACCACGTACTGAGCTTCAACATCGACCGGGTATGGCGGAAGGCCGCGGTCCGGCGGCTCGGGTGGGAGCGCGCTTCCTCCGGCACCTATCTGGACGCCTGCGCGGGCACCTTCGACCTGTCGCTCGCGCTCGCCTCCCGGAAGGGCTTCTGCGGGCGGGTGGTGGCCTCCGACTTCGCCCATCCGATGCTCGTGCAGGGGGCGCCGAAGATCGCCGCGGCACCGGTCGCCGCGGTGTGCGGGGACTCGCTCCGCCTCCCGTTCGCCGACGACACGTTTCATGGCGCGACCGTCGGCTTCGGGGTCCGCAACCTCGCCGACGTGCGGAGCGGACTCGTGGAGCTTCGCCGCGTGCTCCGCCCCGGCGCCCGCCTCGTCGTGCTCGAGTTCACGACCCCTCCGAACCCCGTGATCCGCGCGGGCTACCACTTCTACTTCCGGCGCGTCCTCCCCGTGGTCGGCCGCGTCGTCTCCGGTCACCCCTGGGCGTACACGTATCTGCCCGAATCGGTGAAGGAATTCCCGGGCCCGGACGACTTCGCGTCGCTCTTCCGGGAGGTGGGCTTCGGCGAGGTGGGCTGGAAGCTCCTCACGGGCGGCATCGCGGCGGTGCACTGGGGCGCGGCGTAGCCGGCGCCCCGACGCCTCACTCGACACCCGCGTCGAGCCCCTGCCGCTCCCGCCGCATGGCAGCCGGCGTGGAGGCCACCGCTCCGGGGAGGCGTCGGCGAATGGCGTAGGCCCCGACCCCGATCGTCGCGGCGCTCCCAACGGCGACGAGGATCCAGAAGGCGGGCCAGAGGGCGTTGCGCTCGAGCGTCCCGGCGAGCAACGGCATCGCGAAGCGCGTCAGGCTCTCCGCCACGAACGCCGCCAGGAGGCCCACGTACGACCACGCCATCCAATTGGCGTGCGCCTCGATCCATACCTTCTTGGGGCGGCGCGAGAGCACCGACCAGAGCCCGGCCGCGACCGTGGCGCCGGCGACGACGGCGAAGAAGTGGAAGGGCGTCAGCCGGCCGGTGAGGTTGTACAGGGAGAGCGCGGTGGCCACGACGCCGACCATGGCCCAGAAGTAGCCGTGACCCCAGCTACGGTGCCAACGTGTGCCCTTGGGCAGCATGAGGACCACCGCTCCGAAGAGGATCGCCAGCAGGCTGAAGACGAGGTGGACGGCACCGAGCGGTGTCATGCCTGGATTCTCCTAGGCCGGGTGTCGAGACCCGTCGAGACGAGTAGGGGGTGCAAGTCGATGTACGATTCGTGGAAGCCGACCGGGTATACGTCCGTGTCGCCGTATCTCGTCACCGAGAACGCCGAGGCGGTCATCGCGTTCCTCGAGGCCTCGTTCGCCGGAAGCCTCATCCAGCGGCTCGACAGGCCCGACGGGTCGATCAGGCACGCGGAGGTCCAGATCGACGATAGCGTGGTGATGCTGGGGGAGCCCGCCGGAGGGTGGCAGGCGGTCCCCTGCCACGTCCATCTGTACGTGCCGGAGGTGGACACCGTCTATGCGGCGGCGCTCCGGAACGGCGGCGAGTCGGTGCAGGAGCCGGTTCAGCGTGGAGACCCCGACCGCCGGGGCGGGGTGAAGGACCCCGGGGGCAATACGTGGTGGATCTCGAGCCGGATCGGAGGTGGGCACTGATCCTCTACCAGGAGCTGGCACCCTGGTGGCCGCTGCTCTCGGCGCCGGAGGACTACGCGGAGGAGGCGGGCTACTTCGCTACCGTGCTGCGTGCCCATAGCGCCCGCCCGCCCCGAACGCTGCTCGAGCTGGGATCGGGAGGGGGGAACAACGCCTCGCACCTCAAGCACGTCTTCGAGAGCCTCACTCTGGTGGACATCTCCCCCGAGATGCTCGCGGTCAGCCGTCGCTTGAACCCAGAATGCGAGCACCTCGTGGGTGACATGCGACGCGTGCGGTTGGGCCGCCGTTTCGACTGCGTCTTCGTGCACGACGCGATCGTGTACGCCACGACGCCGGCCGACCTCGCGAGCGTCATCGAGACGGCGTGGGTGCACTGCGAGCCGGGGGGGACCGCTCTCTTCGCGCCGGACTTCGTCCGCGAGAACTTTCGCGCGGGGACCGACGACGGTGGCCATGACGACGACTCGGGCCGCGGGCTACGATATCTCGAGTGGGTGTGGGACCCGGAGCCGCGGGACACGACGTATCGCGTGGAGTACGCGGTTCTGGCCCGTGACGCCGACGGAACGGTGCGCTCGAGGCACGACAGTCACCTGGAGGGGCTCTTCTCCCTCGAGCAGTGGACGGCGTGCCTCGAGGAGGCGGGCTTCGCGCCGCGGGTGCTCCGGCACCAGTTCTCGGACGTCGACTACGAGAGTATCCTGCTCGTGGCAGTCAGGAGGGAGTGAGGGCCGTGACTCAGCAGGACGCCGAGGCCCTTCGCAGGCGCCTGAACGCGTACGCACCGTATGTGGGGGCGGGCGTCTCGATCACGCACATGGACGCTTCCGAGATCCGCGTCGAAATGCCGCTCAACGAGCGAAACGTGAACCTCGTCGGCACGCATTTCGGCGGCAGCCTCTATGCGATGGTGGATCCCCACCTCATGATTCTATTGATGCACCGCCTCGGGCCCGAGTACGTGGTCTGGGACAAAGCGGCGAGCATCGACTTCCTGCGCCCGGGACGGGGCACGGTCTCCTCGGTGATCCGAGTCACGGACGAGGAGGTCGAAGCGATTCGGGCTGCGGCGCGGGACGGGGAGAGGCATCTTCCCCGGTGGACGCTCGAGATCCGTGACGGAGACGGAGAGCTGGTGGCGACCGTGTCGAAGACACTCTACGTGCGACGAAAACGCGAGACCGACGCATGAGATGGCGCGCGCTCCTTGTCACCTGTGCGCTGGCGGCATGCGCTCCGGTTTCGACGCCGGCGAACCAGTTCCCCCGTCAGAACTGTGCCTGGCGGGTGTGCCTGCGCCAGCAGGACACGCCGGCCGCCCGCGTCTTCCGCATCGACAACGGCGAGCCCGTACCCGTGACCGTCGGGCTCACCTTCCGTACCCTCCAGAACCTCGAGCCTCCGCCAGAGGACACGGTGCGGCGCGTCGTCGCGCCTCAGTCCACCGCCGTGGTCGCGCTGCGTGCCCACCGCGGTCGGGGACCCCGGCAGGCCGAAGTGGCAATCTCGATCGACCTCGGCTCGAGCGAGATCGAGCCCGACGACTACGTCTATGCGGTGCCGTTCGGAGGCTCGGCCAGTCGACCTCTGATCCAGGGCTTCGACGGTGAGGACACGCACCTCGGGAGCATGCGCTACTCGCTCGACTTCGGCATGCCCCGAGGCACGCCCGTCCTGGCTGCACGCGACGGCGTCGTCCTGTACCTCCAGGACGGGTTCACGGAGGGGCGGGCGGACCCCAGGCTGCTCGAGCGCGCGAACCTCGTGGTGGTCGTGCACAGTGACTTCACCATGGCCTCCTATGGCCACCTCGCCCCCGGGATCGTGGTGCGCGTCGGGGACAGCGTGGCCGTAGGCCAGCTTCTCGGCCGCAGTGGGCGAACGGGCTTCGCGGGGCAGCCACACCTCCACTTCCACGTCGGGCTGCGGATGCTCGGTGAGCCGGGCCGCACGATCCCGATCGAGATGCGCGACCGGGACGGCTCCCGGATCGAGCTGGCCGAGGGTGCGATGATCCGACCGGCGCGCCAGCGCTAGGTCCCGAGCGACCCCGCCCGCCGACCGCCCGAGGAGCTAGGGGCGTGGTCGGTCGGCGTCGAGGACGGACACCGGGCCGAGGGACTCGAGCGCAGACCGTCCCATGCGCGCGGGGTCACCCACGAGCAAGATGGTCATCGCGCCGGGGCGCAGGTGCTCCGCGAAGACCCGGCGTACATGCTCGGGCTCGACACGCTGGATACCCGCTACGTACCGCTCGAGCCAGTCCTCGGGCATCTCCTCCGCGAGGTAGAGCATCAGGCGCGAGACGATCTGCCCGGGGGTCTGGAAGTTGAACACGAAGCCGTTCACGACCCGGTCCACCGCGGTGCGCAGCTCCGCCCTGCTTGGGGCGGTGTCGCGCAGTTCCTCCATCGTCGTCAGAATCAGCTGGACCGCGGGCACCGCGTTCTCCGGGCTCGTGCTCGTGAGCGCGCCGACCAGGCCGTCGTGGCGCCTCGGCGTCGTCCACAGGGAAGACGCCGAATACGCGAAGCCCTCCTCGGTCCGCACGCGCGCGAGCAGCCGGCTCGAGAAGCCGCCCCCTCCGAGAATCGAGTTGCCGATGGTCGCCGCGAAGTACGACGGGTCGTCGGCGAGGTTCAGGCTCGTGGGGTGCGCCATGACGATCACGGTCTGCTCGAGATCGCGCTCGATCACGAAGACCCCCGGCTCCCGGCGGATGTCGGGCTCCGGGTCCTCCGGCAGCGGCTCGGCACAAGGGGGGACGCTGGCGATGAAGCGCTCGAACAGCGGCCGGCTCTCCGCCCACGAGACATCTCCGGTCACGCCCAGGATGAGGTTCTCCCGGCAGAGGACCCGCCGGTGGGCTTCGCGGAAGCGCTCCGCGGTGAGACGCTCCGGGGTGAGGTCCGCCGGCTCCATCTCCCACCCCACGGGATGGTCCCCGTACATGAGCCGGTTGAACTCCGCGAACGCGAGCGATCCCGGGTCATCCAGCCGGCGCCGGGCCCCCTCGAGCTCACGGAGTCGCCACAGCTCGATCTGCGCGGTATCGAAGCGCGGGCGCGTGAGGAGGTCCGTCCACAGCTCCATGGTCGTCCCGAGGTGCTCGGTCAGCGTATTCACGGTGGACGAGATGCTGCCGCCCCCGGTCCCGAATGAGGTCTGGATCGCCCAATAGTCGAGGGCGGCGTCCACCGAGTCCGGGGTCATGCTCTCCGTTCCGCCGTACCGCAGCAGCGTGGGCAGGCCGAAGGCCACAGCGTACCACGAGCGGTCGAAGAGCCCGTAGCCACCGTTGAAGCGCGCGTACATGCTGACGAGGGGGAGCGAGCGGTCTTCGAGCAGCAGTATCTGCACACCTTCGAGCTCGTACCGGTCCGGTGTGGGTGGCTCGAACTCGATCGCGTCGAAGCGCAGCGACGAGATAGCGTCTCGTGTGGCAGGCGTCTGCGCCACGGCGTCGCCGGCGAGCAGCGTCCCGGCCACTATGGCCGAGCCGAGCAGGACCCACGGCCGCGCGATCAAGGCGCCGCCCGACGCTCTAGCGTCGCGACCGTGCGGTTGCTGCGCGTCAGGTACTCGGCCGCGACGCGTCGCACCTCCTCGGGAGTCACCGCCTGGAGCTGCTCGCCGACCCGGAACGTGGCTCTCCAATCTCCCTCGAGCGTCTCGGAGGCCGCGAGCTGGAAGGCGAGCCCCAGGTTCGACCCGAGTCGGCGCACGTTGCCTGCGAGCACCTGGTTGCGGACCCGCTCGAGCTCCTGGGCCGTGGGTCCTTCCGCCGCGAGCCTCCGGATCTCCTCGTAGATCGCTTCCTCGACCTCCGCCGGCCCGTGCGGGCTCCTGGGGACCGCGTCGATCTGAAAGAGCTGCGGGTATCGGTTGCCGGGTCCGGTCGAGGCGAACACGCCCGTGGCGGTACGGTCGTCGGTGACCAGACGGCGGTGCAGGCGGGAGTTCCGGCCGCCGGTGAGGACGGAGGCCAGGATGGCCAACGCAGGTGCGTCCGGGTGGAGCGAAGACGGCACGTGCCACCCGATCCGCAAGCGCGGCTCGGCGTCCCACTCGATCGCCACACGACGTTCCCCGATCTGCCGCGGCTCACGGGCGAGCACGGGCGGCGGCTCCTCGCCGCGGGGGAGGCGGCCGAAGTAGCGACGGGCCCAAGCCTCGATCCGGTCGGCGTCGACGTTCCCGACCACCGCGACGACGGCGTTGTTGGGTCCGTAGTAGCGGCGGTAGTAGGAGGCCACGTCGGCGCGCGTGAGCGTCTCCAGATCCGACCCGTAGCCGACCACTGGCACACCGTACGGGTGGACCGTGAACGCCGCGGCGAGGTGCGCCTCGTAGAGGAGTCCCGCCGGGCTCGTCTCCACACGCATGCGACGCTCCTCGAGCACGACCCTCCGCTCGGCGTAGAACTCGCGGAAGACGGGATCGCGCATGCGATCGGACTCGAGCACGAACCAGAGCTCGGCGCGGTTGGCAGGGAGCTCCACGAAGTAGTTCGTGCTCTCGGAGCTCGTGGTAGCGTTGAGACCCCTCGCTCCCGCTTCCGTGAAGATGCGGTCCAGCTCGTTGGGCTCGACGTAGACCCGGGCCGAGTCCTCGAGCTCGTCGATGCGGCCGAGAAGCTGGCGGACCTCGGCGGTGTCCCCCGAGGCGCGTGCATGCAGGACCGTGTCGTGCACGGCGTCCATGCGCGCGAAGAGCGCCCGCTCCCGCTCGGCGTCGCGCGTGCCGATGCTCGTCGTACCCTTGAAGAGGAGGTGCTCTAGCAAGTGCGCGATTCCCGTGGTTCCCAGGCGCTCGTGCACGCCGCCGACGGCCACCTCCACCACGAAGGAGACCGTGGGCGCACCCGCGCGCTCCAGGATCAGGAAGCGCATGCCGTTGTCGAGCGTGAGCTCACGCACAGGGAGCCGCTCGCCGAGCGTCTCTTGCGCCGCCGCGCGCCCGACCGCCGCGGCCGTGACCGCCAGCGCCAGCGCGGCAAGCAGCAGGAGGCGCCCCCTAGTCATCCGTGGGCCCGCGCACGCCGCTGACACCCGGGGCAGTGGAAGGCCGATCGTCCCCCGAAGACCGTCCGGCGGATCGTGCGGCCGCAGCGGCCACACGGCTCACCCGCGCGATCGTAGACGAGGAGCCGGCGCGCGTAGCGGCCTTCCTCGCCCCCGGCTGTCCTGTAGTCACGGATCGTCGTGCCCCCGGCTCCTATGGCCCCCTCCAGCACCTGCCTCAGCGCTCCGTGGAGTCGCTCCGCTTGCGGACGCGTGACGGCCCGCGCTTCGGACCGCGGGTGGATCCGCGCGAGGTACAGCGCCTCGTTGGCGTAGATGTTCCCTACCCCGGCGAGCCTCCTTTGGTCGAGGAGCCACGAGCGCACGGGGGCGCGCGAAGACCGGAGCGCCTGGCGCAGGGCGGCGGGGGTGAACGACGCCTCGAGCGGCTCGGGGCCCATGCGCCGCGAGCGCTCCAGCCAGGCTGCCGCGGAGAGGCACTCCACGGTCCCGAAGCGACGCGTATCGTCGAAGACGAGGGTGCCGCCGGTCTCGAACCAAAAGAGCACGGCGGGGTGTCCGGGCCGCCGCTCCGGCTCAGGAGTCTCGGGCAGGGGGAGCAGGCGGCCGGTCATCCCCAGATTCACCGCGACGAGCCGCTCCGCGTCCAGGACGAGCAAGACGTTCTTCCCGCGCCGCTCGATCCCGAGGATCGTCCTGCCACGCACCTTGTCCGCAAACACTCCCTCGGGCTCGCGCAGCACGTCCGCGTGCACGATCTCGGTGTCGCGGATCGTGCTGCCGACGACCGCGGGGCGCAGGCCGCGCACGATCGTCTCGGCCTCGGGCAGCTCCGGCACCGCTCAGCGGACCCTCACGGCGGTCCCGGCGCTCGTGACCATCAACATGCTCCCGGCCTTGCCGAGCACCTCGTAGTCGATGTCCACGCCCACGACCGCGTTCGCGCCTAGCTCGGCGGCCCGGTTCGCCATCTCGCGCAGCGCCTCCTGCCGGGCCCCGCGGAGCGCGTCCTCGTAGGCCTTCGCCCGCCCGCCCACCACGTCCCGCACGGACGCGAAGAGGTCTTTGATGATGTTGGCTCCGACGATGGCCTCGCCCATGACGATGCCGAGGTATTCGTCGATTTGCTTGCCCTCGATCGAGGGCGTTGTGGTGATGGTCACCCTACCTCCACGCGGGCCTGCTCCCGCCAGCCGATGTCTCTCCGGAAGAACGCCCCCTCGAAGGAGACCGCACCCGCCGCGGCCCGGCTCCGCTCGGCCGCCTCGGCGAAGGTGTCGGCCACGGCGGTGGCCGCGAGCACGCGCCCACCGGACGTAAGGAGCCCTTCGGTGGTCCGCTGCGTGCCGGCGTGGAAGAGGACGACGCCGTCGCGCTCCAGGCCGTCGGGGACGCGGATCACCTTTCCCTTCTGGTACGCTCCGGGGTAGCCGCGCGACGCCAACACGGTCGTCACGGCCGCGGCGTCTCCGACTGCGGCACCGCGTCCGGCCAAGGAGCCGCCCTCCGCCACGGTCGCGAGGAGCTCGAGCAAGGAGGAGCGCATGAGGGGGAGGACCACCTGCGTCTCGGGGTCGCCGAATCGGCAGTTGAACTCGACCACGCGGAGCCCGCGCTCCGTCAACATGAGGCCGGCGTAGAGGAGTCCCCTGAAGGGGCAGCCGTCGTCGGCCATCGCGCGCAGCGTGGGCGAGAAGACGCGGCTGCGCGCCTCGGCCACGACCTCGGCGGTTCCGAGGCTCACCGGCGCGTAGGCGCCCATGCCGCCCGTGTTCGGCCCCGTATCGCCCTCACCCACCCGTTTGTGATCCTGCGAGGGCACCAGCACCACGAAGTGCTCCCCGTCGCACACGGCGAAGACCGAGAGCTCCTCGCCCTCCATGTACTCCTCGATGACGACCTCGCGGCCGGCCTCGCCGAAGTCGAAATCGGCGAGCATGGAGCGTACGGCCGTGAGCGCCTCGTCCTCGGTCATGCAGACCACGGCTCC